>NZ_JBIBUO010000004.1:21007-173548 GCF_043079545.1 Streptomyces sp. NPDC015171 | reverse complement strand
ACGCGCGTACGACGCGGAGCGGCCTCCTCACCAGCAGCCACCTCAGGCACCTCCTCGACCACAGCGGCCTCCACGACGGACGGCTCGACGGCCACGGCGGCGGCCGGGGCCTCCTCGGCGCCCTTGGGGGCACCGGTGGGCGCGGACGCGCGACGGCGGCGGGTCCGCGCGGGCGCGGCCTCGGCGGCGGGGGTCTGCGGCGTCCGGTCGGCTTCGTCGGGAGCCTCCGCGGCGGGCGCGGCGGCGGCCGGGACCACGGTCTCGGCGGTCTCGGCGGCCTCGGGCGCACCAGCGGGAGCCGACGCACGGCGGGCCGCACGGCGGCGCGGACGGGCGGCGGGAGCGGGCTCGGCGGCTGCTTCGGCGGCGGGCTCGGCGCCTTCCTCCGGAGCGGCGGCGACCTCGGCGGCGGCCTCGGCGGTCGGTGTCGCCACCGTGCGCGTGGCCCGGCGGCGGGCGCGGCGCGGCGCGGCCTCCTCGCCCACGACGACCGCGCCGGCCTCGGCGACGGCGGTGGGGGCGGCCTCGGCGGCGGACGCGGCCGGTACGACGGTCTCCGCGGCCTCGGCGGACGCGGGCGCACCCGTGGGAGCGGACGCGCGGCGGGTCGCGCGACGGCGCGGACGCGCGGCGGGCTCCTCGGCGGCGGGCGCCTGCGCGGCTGCCTCTTCCGTCTCCTCGGTCTCGGCCACCCCGTCGGCCTCGAGGGGCTCGGCGGCGTCGGTGACCTCGTCGGTCTCCGCGGCCGGTATGGCCGGCACGGTGACCTCGGTGGTCGCCTCCGCTCCCGCGGCGGGCGGGCCCGCCGGGCGGGAAGCGGCACGACGGCGCCTGCGCGGCGGCAGCGTGTCGCTGGGGGTGTTCAGTTCGGAACCCTCGGTGGGTTCGGTCGGTTCGAGCATGCGGGCGTTTCTCCCGTCAGGCTCCCGGGCGCCGCACCTGGTCCGGCGTCGGTCTCGAAGGACCATCCGCCGTTGACGTCCGCGGCCCGCGCGATGCGCGATGGCCGCCGTCCGGGGCGCGGGCGCCGCACGGGAGCACTAAGTGTCCTGTCTCGCCGGTTCCGTACGCCTTGTCGGTACGGCCTGGCGAAAGTCTTCTGGTCGGTGCGCTGCCCGACCCAGGTGGCTCCCGAGTACGAGGGCGGCGCTACGACGTCCGTCCCTACGCGGGACCTTCCGGCATCGGCGCCGTCGCGGCGGCAGCCACTGTGGCCGTAAGGGCCTCGGCTGCCTCGCGGTCGGGCGCGAGCGGGTCGGTCACCGTGCCGGTCTCTTCATCGAACAGCCCCTGCGCCAGCCTGGTCACCGCTACGGGGACCGGCGGCGCCAGGTCGGCCACAACGCGGAGACCGGACAGGACGTCGTCGGGTCGAACGGCAGGCGTCACGTGCCGAACAACCAGCCGCAGTATCGCACAGGGCTGGTCGCTCGGCCTATCAGCCGGCGAACCGTGCGTTTCCAGGCTGACCACGGCGGAGCGGGCGTCGAAGGTGCGGACGCCGTTCTTGGTCGTGCGCCGCACCTCGACGGTCTCGGCCCGGTTGAAGGCCTCGACCGCGGACTCGGCGCCCGCCGGGTCCACGCCGTCCAGCCGCAGCTCCCAGACGGAGGCCGTCAGCCGGTCGGCGAGCCCCGGGGTGCGCGCCTCGACCGCCTCGACGACGTCCAGCCCGTCGGGCAGCGACTCGTCGAGGAGGGCGCGCAGGGTCTCCGGGTCGCGCGGCGCGGTGAGCGCGATCTCCAGGTACTCCGCCTCACTGCCCGTGCCGGTGGGTGCGGCATTGGCGTACGACACCTTCGGATGCGGCGTGAAGCCTGCCGAGTACGCCATGGGTACCTCGGCTCGGCGCAACGCGCGCTCGAAGGCACGCTGGAAATCCCGGTGGCTGGTGAACCTCAGGCGGCCGCGCTTGGTGTAGCGCAGTCGGATGCGCTGCACCGCCGGTGCGGGTGGCGGGCCTTCGGGCTGTCGCTTGCCCAGTGTCCTATTCCTTCGTGAGAACGGTCGTACTCCTACCAAGAGTACGTGCGTCGGGGGCCGCGGGTTCCCGCCGGTCCACCGCGGCCGGCTGCCGGGGCTCGCCGAAGAGCATCCGCCTGACGTCGGCGCGGGCCTGCCGTACGGTGTCGCGGGCCGCGGTCAGCGCCTCGCGGGTGGCCCGCCCCACGGCGCGCAGGCCCGCGGCGACGGGCCGCAGGACGGCGGCCCGTACGGCGTGCCCGACCGGGGTGAGGACGGTCCGGTACACCCAGCGCACCGGCTCCACGAAGATCCACCGGAAGAGCGTCCCGAGCGCCCGCCCCACGGCGCGCGAGATCCGTCCGGCGATCCGCCAGGCGTGCCCGACGGCCTCCCCCGCCTCCCGCGCGAGGACCGCGAGGAACCGGCCGACGGGGGCGAGGACCCAGCGCCACAGCGCGAGCGCGGGCAGGACGACCAGGACGCGGGCGATCCAGTACAGGGCCACCCCGACGCCGGTGACGAGCAGTCCCAGCAGGTGTCCGATGCCCCGCGCGCACCAGGCGACGGCCCGGCCTGCGGGGGCGAGGACCCAGGTGTACAGCCATCGCGCGGGTACGGCGACCAGATGGCGGGCCAGCCAGGCGACGGCGGTGTACACCCCGGTCCCGAGGGCGGCCAGCACCGCGCCTGCGCCGGCCGCCAGCCAGGCCAGCGCATGGCCGATCGGGCACAGCACGCGCGCGTACACCCACGCCAGCCCCGCGCCCGCCGCGCGGGCCAGCCAGGCGACGGCGTGCCCGACGGGGGTGAGGACGTACCGGTGGCACCACACCGCCGGTACGACGACGAGGACCTCGCAGAGCCAGGCGAGCGCTCTGCCGACGGGCACCAGGACGTAGCGCCACAGGGCCACGAGCGGCCAGACGAACAGGGCCTTCCCGACCCACAGCAGGGCCCTGCCGAGCGGCCTGAGCACGATGTCCCGCAGCAGCCGCCCGGCGACCACGAGCGCGTCCCACGCCATCCGCACCGGCACGACCAGCACCAGGACGACGATCCGCAGCGGCAGGCGGATGGCGACGACGAGGCACCCGTCGGGCCGGGGCGGCGGCGGGGGCGGCGGCTTCTGGAGGTCCATACCGGGGTAGACGCGCGAGCCGCCCGTTCGGATGCGGTCAGGTCGCGCGGGCCTCGTACGCCGCCGGACAGCGTTCGGTGAAGCGCACGGCCCCGACCAGCAGGGCGACGGGGACGACCCAGACGACAGCAAGGCGCTCCGGCTCTACTTCTTCTTCGGCGACCCGGACGCGCGCAGCGCCTATGTCCTGCGGGCAGAGCCCGGCAGCGGAGTTGTGGGCCCGCCGGGGCGTCACCGGGCCCGGCCGAGTACGTCGTCGACGCTCCGGGGCTCCGTGCGCGGCTGCCGGTTGAGCTCGTGGCGCTCGATGGAGGACCGCCGGTAGACCTCCTTGCGGGCCCGCATGATGTTGCCCAGAGGCGCGTGCTCGGCGGTGACCCGCCAGGGGGTGAAGGACAGCGCGTCCATCTTCTCCAGGTTCTCCGGCGCGGAGATGTCCTGCCGCGGCAGCCGCAGCCTGGCCACGGTGACGGGCGGCGAGAGCTGCTCGGACCACTCCACGGTCGTGTCCTCCACCGGCATGCGCTCCAGGTCGGTGCAGAGCTGGACCTGGAGGTCGAAGGCGTAGGGCCGCTCGCTCAGCTCGGCCTGCAGGGCCGGCCGGAAGACCTCCGCCGCCGAGGCCGGGTCGATGGTGCGCCGGACCACCGAGGCGGCGGCGGACGGCTCGGGGGTGATGCGCACCTTGGCGATGTAGTCCCCGTGCCGGACCGCGCCCATGGTCCAGTAGCTCGACAGCAGCAGGTTCGCCGGAGGGGTCTTGGACAGGCGCAGGAAGGCGAGGAACTCGTCCCACGCCCAGTCGTCCTGGTCCAGGGTCCCCTTGCCGGTCACGAAGTCGGTGAAGAAGCGGCGCGCGCCGGGGCGGCCCTGGGAGAAGTAGGCCGCTGCGTTCAGGAACAGCTCCTGGATGAAGAGGTAGTGCTCGACCGTGTTGCAGAAGAAGATCGGTCCGTTGATGTTGGCGTAGTCGAAGGTGCCCGAGTCGGGTTCGTCCTCCAGCAGCGTCGGGCCGGGGACGTCGAACATCTTCAGGGCCAGTCCGGTGGCGGCGCCCAGGCGCGCGTCGGCTCCGGCGTGGGGCGAGCCGTTGGAGAAGCGGATGAGCGCGTCGTGGGTTCCCGGAGTCGCGTAGATGCCCTGGGCGTACTCGCGCGGGAGCCCGTCCAGGATCTCCACCTCCCCCCGGACCAGCCCGTAGCCCTTGGCGTGGGCGTCCCTCAGGGCCCGTCCGGTGCCGCCGGCCTCGACGGACTCGGCGATGTAGTTCTCGGTCTTCTCGATCACCGTCCGCACGTTGCGGTCGAAGTCCGGGTCGTCGTTCTCGACGGCAGGCGTGTAGCGGACGAATGGTGCTGCCATGACTTCGACCTCTCCTCGAAGACCGGGTCGTGGGAATCCGCGTCAGTCCTCCAGTCCGGCGAGCCAGCGCAGGGCCCGCAGGCCCGGCACGAAGCAGTACTCGCCACCCCGGGTGACCACGAAGCTGGGCAGGTTCCGCAGACGGCGCCGGACCGGTTTCGCCGGGATGGTGACGCTGCCGGTTCCGCCGTGATGCCCCGCCACCGGGTCCTGCTCGCCGGGGTAGCCGATGAAGTTGCCGTCGTTGACCCATTCGGCCTTGATGAACTCGAACTGCCGTTCAAGGTGGGCCCCGAGGAAGACTCCGACCAGGCCGCGGTCGGCGCCGTCGTCCTCCAGCACGCCCTCGGGCAGCGGCGGCCCGTAGGTGGTGCCGCGCCGGATGAGCCGGTGCATCCGCGCGTCGCCGATGATCGTGGCGTCACGGGGGTTGGTGCGGCGGATGTGCGCACCGGCCGGGCACCGGTACCCCCGGTCGTCGTCCTCCCGGTACAGGAAGTCGTTGACGCGGTGCGGATCGGCCGCCAGCTCCGGATCATCGTGCTCCGGCGCCAGCGCCAGCGGTGCCCCGCTCGGCCAGCGCCCGATCATCTTCGCCGCCAGCAGCGCCTCCTC
This sequence comes from Streptomyces sp. NPDC015171, assembly GCF_043079545.1. NCBI lineage: Bacteria > Bacillati > Actinomycetota > Actinomycetes > Kitasatosporales > Streptomycetaceae > Streptomyces > Streptomyces sp. NPDC015171. The sequence goes on along the minus strand of NZ_JBIBUO010000004.1, from coordinate 168,468 downwards.
CTCGGCGTCCGAGCTGTTCGCGCGCAGGTACCGGCGCCAGGCCGCCACGTCGGTGCGGATCTTGCGGACGGCCGCGTAGGTCCCGTTGCGCCCCAGCACCTCGGGGCGGGGCATGGGCGGCAGATTACCGGTCTCGTCGGGGTAGCCCAGGATGAACTCGCCTGCCTTGATCGGGACTTCCCCCGAGTTGGAACCGGGCAGCCCGACGCCCTCGATGTTCGGATGGCTGATGCCGTCCCGGAAGCCGAACGTGGTGCGCCCGGTCGGCAGCTGGTGGACGTCCTGCTGCCAGATCACCTGGACGCCGGGCGTGTCCTCGTAGGCGGCACGGGCCCGCGCCAGCTCCCTGTCCAGCTGCGCCGCGTCCGAGGAGAGGGCACTCAACGCGATGTGGACGTCACCCGTTCCGAAGGGTGCCTCCCAGTGGGCCGGCGCGCTCTCGCCCACGTCGCCGATCAGCTCCGCCCGGGCGGCCATGCCCGCACGGAACGCCGACGGAAAGCTGTCCAGCGACTCCTGGGGCACCCCCAGGGCCCGCAGCCCCTCGAAGGTGAACGCCAGCGCCACCCAGGCGTCCTGGCTCCGGTCCGCGCCGGGCAGACCGCCCGAGGTCACCGGGATCAGCCGTCGCAGCAGGTCACGCCCCGCGTGGCGGTCATCGACGCGCAGGAACACGAACTTTCCCTCGTACGGTACGGGCCTCGGCCGCAGGGCCCCGCTCTGGACGTCGTCGATCTCAACGCTCACGCCGGCCGGGCCGCCGTTGTCCGCCGTGTTCATGGTCGCTCGTGCCTCCGCACCGGTCGGTTCCTCAGGCCGAGGCCTCTTCCAGCAGCCTCTGGAAGGCGGGCGTGGCCATCAGTTCCGCGTTGGCCGGGTTCTCCAGCGCCGCCCGGAACTCGGGTGTGTCCAGCACCGCCTGGAACGCCTCGCTCACGCGCTGGTCCTTCCAGACCTGCTGAACGGTCAGGTCGGGGTAGGAGCTGACGAAGACTCCCGCGGGCTCCTGGTGGGAGACGAACCAGTCCTTCACCCCCGGGTCCTTGACGCCGGGGAACCCTTCGGTGTGGGAGAAGACCTTGTCGAAGCGGTCCCCGACTTCCGTCTGGGCGAAGTCGTCGATGTAGTTGTCCCAGGAGCCGTCGAAGACGCTGGCGAACATGTGCCGGGTGTCATTGTCGAAGATCACGTGCCGCGCGTCGTGCAGAGTGCCGATCTGCCGCAAGGCCGCATGGACCCGCTGGTCGTTCGTCGCGTCGGCGAGCATGGCGAGATCCTCACGCATGGCGTCCGCATGGCCCTGCTTGATCTCGGTGAAGACGGTGAACTCGCGGGAGACCCCGTCCGACCTGCCCGGGCGCTCGGGGTGAGCTGATGGGGTTGCACCTGTCGTCGCGGTCATCGTGAGATTCCCCTGCCACGGATCGGTGCGAGGGTCGCCAAGCGCTCGAACATGGGGCGCCATCGCCCTCACACCTCAATCCTCAGCGCCGTCCCACGCCCCCGCATCCCGGACCGCGGCGCCGTACGGAACGCTCTTCCGTCACGGAAGCCACTCCCGCCGGCCGGGTCTCGACACCGGCGGGGCTACTCCACCTCGACGCCGTAGTCCTGGACGAGCTCCTCCAGGCCTCCGGGGTAGCCCTTCCCGCCCAGCACGAAGTCCCAGTCGCCACTTGATCTCCGCCGGAAGGAACCCAGCACCAGCGCCGTCTCGCCGGCACGGCCGTCGGAGACCTCAAGCCGGTCGAGGTCGTTCATCGACGGGTCGAGCAAGCGGATACAGGCATCTGTGAAACCGGAAAGGTCCGCATCCGGATTGATCTCCGGGTCGACGGCCGCGACCAGGACGAACCGATCAGCGCCTTGCGGCAGCGCGTCGAAGGAGACCCTGATCGCCGCTTTGTCCGGCGCCGACGCCGTCACCGCGCGTACCGAACCGTCCGGGGTCTGCGGGTTGTTGAAAAAGACGAAGTGGTCGTCGCTGAGGACCCGGCTGCCCCGGCAGACGAGTGCGCAGATGTCCAGCGCGACGCTGCCGGACCACATCATGCCCAGCACGTTGTAGTCGTCGGCCGGGGCCGGCGGAGCGGACGGCTCGGGCTGCGCGGGAGCCGGCCGCCCGCCTTCTCCCAGACGTCCGTGGAGCCCGTGCCGGTGCAGCAGGTCGACGAGTTCGCTGCCCGAGATCAGCTCCAGCGGCTTTCCGCGGGCGAACGCGTGCGAGCCCGGACCGAAGCCCGATGTCGTCACCAGGACGCCCTTGTTGGCGCCGACGTCCTGGACCGTGCCGTACAAGTCGCGCACCGCGGTGGGGGGCACCGTGTGGCGGTAGCGCTTCACCTGGACGATGATCTTGCCGCCGCGGATCGGCGTCGGGTCCAGTGCGTCGACGTCCACACCGCCGTCGTTGGAACGCTGCGTCGTCACCGCCCGCATGCCCATGGCGCGGAACAGGCCGGCGACGAGCGACTCGAAGGCGATCGGGTCCATGGCGTACAGGTCCGGTTCCCCGTCACCACCGCCCTGGGCGACGACCTGGTTCCCGACCTCCTCGGGCTGCCGGCTCGGCCGCACGGAGGCGAGCTGGTCGGGACGGATCGTGAGTTGTCCCCTGAGGGCGTCCGTCAGACAGCTGGTCGCGTCCACCTGCGCCAGGCAGAGGTCGGTGAAAGCCGTCCGCTGCGCCATGACGGTTGCCAGGAAGATGTGGGACTGCCTGCCCGTCGCTGGATCAGGGGCGTCCACGAAGCCGTTCAAGGCCACCGAATCCAGAATGCGGTGCTCGTCCGCGGCGAACAGCTGGTGCAGAACCAGCAGCACGCTCTGTGCCAGCACCTCCCGGTACAGCGCGCGGCGCTGCGTCACGGGACGCGCCGTCTCCTTGTCCTGGTCCTGCGCCGGTACGTACCTCACCGCCTTTGCCTCCGGCACCACGTCGTACCCGGGCAGCTCCCAGTTCAGCACCAACTGCCTGGCCGCCGGATCGAAGGCCGCCGTCAACTGCCGGGGGAAGCCCTCAGGCCAGGCGGTCGACGCGTAGAGGGCGGCGGAGAAGTAATCGACCACGAGTTCCGGGTCGCCCCGCCTGACCCCCTCGGTCGCCTCGGTGATGCCCGCGTTGTGCCGCCGCACCTCGGCTCGCTGCGCCTCGGCCCTCTGCTCGTGGTCCCGCCGGGAGGCGGCCAGTCGCTGCTGCCGCTGTGCCTCGGCCGCCTGCGCCTGGTGCCAGTCGTGCTCGAAGCGGGCCCGTGCCTCGGCATCCGCCTGTGCACGCCGGTTCGCCGTCCAGCCGCCCTGCGCCCGGTACTGACTCTGATCCGGCATACGCACGGGCCATGCGAGCTGGCCCGGGTCGAACGGCGGGATCTCTTCCGCACGCATCAGGGACGCCGCCCTGAAGGCCGGCGCCTTGCACCCTTCGGTCAGAAGTCCCCGCAGGGTCGCGACCTGCGCATCCAGCTCCTCCGTCCGTCGCCTGGCCTCCGCCTGCCGGTACTCCCGGTGTCCCTGAGCCACTCGTCGCTGGTGGTCCCGAGCCAGTCGGTCTTCCTCCCGGCGCCGCCTCTGCTCGGCCTCGATCTGGCGCTGATGCGCGCGCTGGGCCTCAGCCCACGTGTTGACGAAACCAGCAGAGCGACGACTCATGCGCTCAGGCCCCTCCCCGAGGACGTCGGCAGCGCCGACCAAACTCTGGTTGCCCCCGCAACCAGTTGTGACAAACCGACTTTATCCGGCGATCACCGGCCTGGACATCCACTTGCCGAGGGCGACGGAAATCGGCAGTCCGCCCAGGTCTCGGCACCCTCATGGCACGGCGGCACCATGTCCCGGGCCGGCCCCGCCCCCACCCGGGAACGAGGGAGCCCCCTTCGGATCGGAGGGGGCTCCCCACGGCCTTCAGCAGGCCTCACCACATCGCTGGGCCGCCAACCCGCACGGCACCTCAGAGTGGATCTCCAAGGCTCCCCTTGGCCCCGGCAGAGGCGTGCGAGGTGTCACCGGCCCCCTCGCCTCAGTGCGCGTGACCGCTCGCCGCAGGTGTCGGGGCGGCGTTCTTCACCGTCAGTGGCAGCAGCTTCTTGCCGGTCGGGCCGATCTGGATGGACGTGTCCATCTGCGGGCACACGCCGCAGTCGAAGCACGGGGTCCAGCGGCAGTCCTCGACCTCGGTCTCGTCGAGGGCGTCCTGCCAGTCCTCCCAGAGCCAGTCCTTGTCCAGGCCGGAGTCGAGGTGGTCCCAGGGGAGGACCTCCTCGTAGGCGCGCTCGCGGGTGGTGTACCAGGCGACGTCGACGCCGAAGGCGGCCAGCTCCTTGTCGGCGCAGGCCATCCAGCGGTCGTACGAGAAGTGCTCGCGCCAGCCGTCGAAGCGGCCGCCGTCCTCGTAGACCGCGCGGATGACCGTGCCGATGCGGCGGTCGCCGCGGGACAGGAGGCCCTCGATGATGCCGGGCTTGCCGTCGTGGTAGCGGAAGCCGATCGAGCGGCCGTACTTCTTGTCGCCGCGGATCTTGTCCCGGAGCTTCTCCAGGCGGGCGTCCGTCTCCTCGGCGGAGAGCTGGGGCGCCCACTGGAAGGGGGTGTGGGGCTTGGGGACGAAGCCGCCGATCGAGACCGTGCAGCGGATGTCGCCCTGGCCGGAGACCTCGCGGCCCTTCTGGATCACGTTCATCGCCATGTCGGCGATCTGGAGGACGTCCTCGTCGGTCTCGGTGGGCAGGCCGCACATGAAGTACAGCTTCACCTGGCGCCAGCCGTTGCCGTAGGCGGTGGCGACCGTGCGGATCAGGTCCTCCTCCGAGACCATCTTGTTGATGACCTTGCGCATGCGCTCCGAGCCGCCCTCGGGGGCGAAGGTGAGGCCGGAGCGGCGGCCGTTGCGCGTCAGCTCGTTCGCCAGGTCGACGTTGAAGGCGTCGACGCGGGTGGAGGGGAGCGAGAGGCCGATCTTGTCTTCCGTGTAGCGGTCCGCCAGGCCCTTGGCGATGTCGCCGATCTCCGAGTGGTCGGCGGAGGACAGGGAGAGGAGGCCCACCTCCTCGAAGCCCGTCGCCTTGAGGCCCTTGTCGACCATCTCGCCGATGCCGGTGATCGAACGCTCCCGGACCGGGCGCGTGATCATGCCGGCCTGGCAGAAGCGGCAGCCGCGGGTGCAGCCGCGGAAGATCTCCACCGACATGCGCTCGTGGACCGTCTCGGCCAGCGGCACCAGCGGCTGCTTGGGGTACGGCCACTCGTCCAGGTCCATCACCGTGTGCTTGGAGACCCGCCACGGGACGCCGGACTTGTTGGGGACCACGCGGGCGATGCGGCCGTCGGAGAGGTACTCGACGTCGTAGAACCGCGGGATGTACACCCCGCCCGTCTTGGCCAGGCGGAAGAGGACCTCCTCGCGGCCGCCGGGGCGGCCCTCCGCCTTCCACTCGCGGATGATCTTCGTCATGTCGAGCACGGCCTGCTCGCCGTCGCCGATGACCGCCGCGTCGATGAAGTCCGCGATCGGCTCGGGGTTGAAGGCCGCGTGGCCGCCGGCCAGGACGATCGGGTCGTCGACGGTGCGGTCCTTGGACTCCAGCGGGATGCCGGCCAGGTCCAGCGCCGTCAGCATGTTCGTGTAGCCCAGCTCCGTGGAGAAGGACAGGCCGAACACGTCGAAGGCCTTCACCGGGCGGTGGCTGTCCACCGTGAACTGCGGGACGCCGTGCTCACGCATCAGCGCCTCCAGGTCCGGCCACACGCTGTAGGTGCGCTCGGCGAGGACGCCCTCCTGCTCGTTGAGGACCTCGTAGAGGATCATGACGCCCTGGTTGGGCAGGCCGACCTCGTACGCGTCCGGGTACATGAGCGCCCAGCGGACGTCGCAGCCGTCCCACTCCTTGACGGTGGAGTTCAGCTCGCCGCCCACGTACTGGATCGGCTTCTGCACATGCGGGAGCAGGGCTTCGAGCTGCGGGAACACCGATACGACAGACATCGGGGGAACCTTTGTGAGCTGACAGGGGTGACCATCAAGCGTAACCCGGCCGGAGGACTCCCCCCTCACGCTCACAGTGACATATCGCTCCTGATCCGAGCCCACAGCCCCGGCAGCTCCGCCTCCACGGACGCCGCCCGCGCTTCCTCCCTGCCGTACAGCAACCCGTACGTGAACGCGCTCTCCCCCGCCGCGTGCGCCACCGAGGACAGCTCGCGCAGGGTGTGCCGGGCCATGACGCTGTCCTGGTGTTCGCCGAGCAGGCTGGTCAGGGACTTCATGGACTTGGCCAGGGAGCGGGCGGGGCCGCCGAGGGCCGCGATGGCCGCCTCCCCCGCGTACCGGGTGCGCTTGGCCTTCTTGCGGGCCTCGTGGATGGCCGCGTCACGCTCCTCGCCCGGCGCCAGCCCGAGCGCCTCGGAGACCAGCCGGGAGACCTTGGCGAAGTCCTTCCGCGCGGCCTTGGCGAGCACCTTCTCCGGTTTGCGGGCGGCGGCGTCCTTCAGCGGCGGGTCGGCGAGCAGGGTGTCCAGCGTGTCGAGCAGGGCCAGATAGCGGGCCGAGTCCAGGATCCCGACGAGATGGCCGCGGGCGCTGCGGTGGCCGGCGGCGGCCCAGGAGCCGATCCGCCGGTACACGGGACCGGAGACCAGGCCGGGCGGGAGTCCGTCGAGCACCTCGGTCAGCCGCTCGGCCAGCACTTCCTGGTCGCGCCCCACGCCCAGCTCGCCCGCCAGCCACTTCAGCTCGGCGGAGACCGGGTCGGTGACGGCGTGGTCGAGGACCGCGCCGAAGGTGCGGAAGGTGCTGCGCATCCGGCGGGTGGCCACCCGCATCTGGTGGACGGAGTCCGGCACGTCACGGCGGACGCCCGGGTCGTGGCCGAGGATCGCCTCGCGCTGTTCGCGGACATAGGCGAGGACGTGGTCGCCGGCGGTCACGGGCTTCGCGCGCCGCCCGCCGCCGGGCCCCCGGCCGCCGGTCTGCTCCAGCGCCCGGGCCAGCTTCGACGGTGACTTCGAGCGCCGTACGCCCGCCTTGCGCAGCCGCTTCTCCACCAGGTCGAGGAGGGCCGGGTCGCCGCCGTCGGCGAGTTCCACCTCGATCTCGGTCCACTGGGCGGCCCCGCCCTTGCCGGTGAGCCGCTCGGCGGTCACGGTGTCGACGCTCGCCTCGGCCAGCAGGGCGCCGTCGCCGTCGACCAGGTGCCGCACATCTCTGGCGGAGCGCAGCCGGACCAGGGGGACGAGTGCGTGGTCCCGGACGCGGGAGCGGACGAGGGCGGCGATCTCCTCGGGGACGGTGTCGGAGAGGGGGGCCTGGATCTCGTCGCGGACTCCGGGGGCGACCGGGAACTTCAGATGCCAGCCGGCGTCCGCGCCGCCGGTGCGGCGGCGCAGGGTGAGCGAGGCCGCGGCCAGGCGTTCGTCGGCCGTGTCGTAGTACACCGCGTCCAGGTCGGTCAGGCCCTTGTCGAGGACCGCGGCGACCCCGCTGACGCCGGTCAGGTCGGGCAGTCCGCTCTCGTCGGATTCGTACTTGCGCTCGATCTCGCGTTTCGCATCCGCCATGCACCGAATCTAGTGCGTGGGAGGCCCGCACGGCAGGGGCCGCCGCGGGTGAATGGCCGGAAAACTCACGCCATTCACCCGGTGAACCCGGTGAGCCTGGCCGGGCCGCATCCGCCGGCTCAGGCCGACATCGGCCGCTGCACCTTGATCGACTGCAACAGGCCCACCGCGACCCACACCGCGAACATGGACGAGCCCCCGTACGACACGAACGGCAGGGGCAGGCCGGTGACCGGCATGATGCCGAGGGTCATACCGATGTTCTCGAAGGACTGGAAGGCGAACCAGGCGACGATCCCGGCGGCGACGATCGTCCCGTACAGCTCGGTCGAGTCGCGTGCTATCCGGCAGGCACGCCACAGGAGGACACCGAGCAGGAAGATGATGAAGCCGGCGCCGAGGAAGCCCAGCTCCTCCCCCGCGACCGTGAACACGAAGTCCGTCTGCTGCTCCGGCACGAACTGCCCGGTGGTCTGCGAGCCGTGGAACAGCCCGGCCCCGGTGAGCCCGCCGGAGCCGATGGCGATGCGGGCCTGGTTGGTGTTGTAGCCGACGCCCGCCGGGTCCAGGTCCGGGTTGGCGAAGGCCGCGAACCGGTTGATCTGGTACTCGTCCAGGATGTGCAGCTGCCAGATGGCCACGCAGCCGAGCACGCCGGCCAGGAGCAGGCCGAACACCCAGCGGTTGGAGGAACCGGAGGCGAGCAGCACGCCCAGGATGATCGCCACCATGGCCAGCACCGAGCCGAGGTCCGGCATGAGCAGCAGGATCAGGATCGGTACGGCGGCCAGGCACAGCGACTGGAACACGGTGCGGTGGTCGGGGTAGGGCTTGTCGCCCGCGTCCACCCGCGCGGCCAGCATCATGGCCATGCCCAGGATGATCGTGACCTTCATGAACTCGGCGGGCTGAAGCGAGAAGCCGCCGATGACGAGCCAGTTGCGCTGGCCGTTGATCGTCGCGCCGAGCGGGGTGAGGACCACCAGGGCGAGCAGCACCGACAGGCCGTAGAGGATCGGCACGGCGTTGCGCAGGGCCCGGTGGCCGAGCCAGACGGTGCCGATCATCAGGGCGATCCCGATGCCCAGGTTCATCAGGTGCCGGAGCAGGAAGAAGTACGGGTCGCCCTGGTTCAGCTCGGTGCGGTTGCGGGTCGCCGAGTACACCAGCAGCGAGCCCAGCAGGGACAGCCCGGTGGCCGCGAGCAGTATCGGCCAGTCCAGCCGGCGGGTGAGCGAGTCACGGGCGAAGATCCTGGTCCAGCCGGCCCGCTCCGGGCCGTACCCGGAGACGGAGAAGCTGTTCGCGCCGGTCATGAGGGCATCCTCCGGCTTCCCCGTGGGCGGTGCCTGCGGCGCCTGCGGGTGTCGCGGTTGCCCGTGCCGGGCGAGGCCGTGGTGCCCGCGGGCTGCTGGTCGTCGTCGTTGGTGGGGTTGTTCTTCTGGGCGGCCTCGGCGTCCTTCGCCGGGTCGCCGGTGACCTTCGGGGCGGCGATGGTGCCGTCCGTGCGGACCTTGGGCAGACCCTGCTGCGGCTCGGGGAGCATCGCCCGCTTGTTGTCGATGGAGCCGTCGCCCTGGACGCCGTAGAGCGCGCTGTAGATGTTGCGCACGGCCTCACCGGAGGCGCCGGAACCCGTACCCGCCTGGGCGATCGTCATGATCACCGTGTAGTCCTTGGAGTACGTGGCGAGCCAGGAGGTGGTCTGCTTGCCGTAGACCTCCGCGGTACCCGTCTTGGCGTGCAGCGGGATCTCGTTCTGCGGCCAGCCGCCGAACTTCCAGGCGGCCGTACCGCGGGTGACGACGCCCGCGAAGGCGTCGTCCATGCCGTGCAGAGTGGCCTGGCTGACCGGCAGCTTGCCGCGCTTCTTGGGCTTGATCTCCTCGACCCTCTTGCCGTCGGCGCTGATGACCGCCTTGCCGATGGTCGGCTGGTACATCGTGCCGCCGTTGGCGACGGCACCGTAGATCACGGCCTCCTGGATCGGGGTGACGAGGGTGTCACCCTGGCCGATGGAGTAGTTGATGGAGTCGCCCTCGCGCATCTTGTTGCCTTCGAGGCAGTTCTCGTAGGCGATCTTCTCGACGTACGAGCCGTCCTTCTTGCCGGTCTTGCACCAGGCGTCCTTGTTGGCCTTCCAGTACGCCTCCTTCCACTGGCGGTCGGGGACGCGGCCGGTGACCTCGTTGGGCAGGTCGACGCCGGTCTCCTTGCCGAGGCCGAACTGGTGGGCGGCCTTGTAGAAGTAGTCCTTCGGCTGGCCCTTCTTGGGGTTGATGCCGCCGTCCCGCTTCCACTCCTTGTCGGCGAGGCCGTAGAAGACGGTGTCGCAGGAGACCTCCAGGGCGCGGCCCAGGGAGATGGGGCCGAAGTTCTCGCCCTCGAAGTTCTTGAAGACCTGGCTGCCCACCGAGTAGGAGCTGGTGCACGGGTAGCGGCCGTCGAAGGCGTAGCCGGCCTCGACCGCGGCGGCCGTGGAGACCACCTTGAACGTCGAACCGGGCGCGGCCTGACCCTGTATGGCCCGGTTCAGCAGCGGATAGTCGGAGCCCTTGCCGGTGAGCGTCTTGTAGTCCTTGGCGGAGATGCCGCCGACCCAGACGTTCGGGTCGTACGTCGGCGCGGAGGCCATCGCGACGATCCGGCCGGTCTTGGCCTCCATCACCACGACGGCACCGGAGTCGGCCTTGTAGTTGGTGCCGGTGATCTTGTCGAACTGCTGGCGTGCCGTCTTCATGGCCTTGTTCAGCTCGTACTCGGAGACCCGCTGGATCCGGGAGTCGATGCTGGTGACCAGGTTCGACCCCGGCTCGGCGGCGTCCGACTTGGCCTTGCCGATGACCCGGCCTAGGTTGTCGACCTCGTAGCGGGTGACGCCGGCCTTGCCGCGCAGCACCTTGTCGTACGTCCGCTCGAGGCCGGAGCGGCCGACCATGTCGGAGCGCAGATACGGCGAGTCGGTGTCCTTGGCCTGCTGGATCTCGGCGTCGGTGACGGGCGAGAGGTAGCCGAGCACCTGCGCGGTGTTGGACTTGCCCGGCCCCGCGTACCGCCGGACGGCCTCGGGCTCCGCGGTGATGCCGGGGAAGTCCTCGGAGCGCTCGCGGATCTGCAGGGCCTGCTTGGCCGTGGCCTCGTCGGTGATCGGGATCGGCTGGTACGGCGAGCCGTTCCAGCAGGGCTGGGGGGTCTTGGCGTCGCACAGCCGGACCTTCTGCGCGACCTCCGTGGGGCTCATGCCGAGGACGCCGGCCAGCTTGGCCAGGACGGCCTTGCCGTCGTCCCGCTGCTTGAGCAGGTCGGTGCGGGAGGCGGAGACCACCAGCCGGGTCTCGTTGTCCGCGAGGGGCACGCCCCGGGCGTCGAGGATGTCACCGCGCACGGCGGGGTCGACGACCTGCTGGACGTGGTTGCCCGACGCCTCCTTCTGGTACGCGGCGCCCTCGCGGATCTGCAGGTACCAGAGCCGGCCGCCGAGCGTGCCGAGCAGGGAGAGGACGAGGATCTGGATCACGACGAGCCGGATCTGGACCCGTGGGGTCCGACCGGTCTCGGGAATATTGGTCACTGCGGCTGCCTCCCCCTCTCAGTGCGCGGACGTCTGTGCACGAAGGACGGGTGTGCGAACCGCCCGCGTGCGTACGAATGATGAACGACCAGCCTGTGAACCCGCGTTCCGGGAACGCTGACCCGTTCGGGTGAACTCCGCGGTGCTCACAGCCGCTTGACCCCCTTGATCCGGCCGACCCGGGCCGAGCGGGTGCGGGCCTTGGCCTTCAGGGAGCCGAGGCCGCCGCGCTGGCCGCCGACGCGCAGTCCGGTACCGGAGGAGAGCCAGCCGGAGGAGATGTCACCGGCCTTGGCGGCGGGCCCGGTCTCGGTGAGCGGGTCGTTGTCGGAGCGGCGGGCGAGCCACATGACCCCCGGCACCACGAAGGGGGCGAGCAGCAGGTCGTACAGGGCGGCCGAGAACAGCAGCCCGCTCAGGCCGACGTGCCGGGCCGCGGTGTCGCCGACCAGGGCGCCCACGCCGGCGTAGAGCAGGGTGGAGCCGATGGCGGCGGCGACCACGACGGCCATCGGCCCGGTCACCGACTTCAGCCGGCCGTTCTCCGGCCGGATCAGCCCGGCGAAGTAGCCGGTGACGCACAGCACGAGCGCGTAGCGGCCGGCCGCGTGGTCGGCGGGCGGGGCCAGGTCGGCGAGCAGACCGGCGCCGAAGCCGACGAGGGCGCCGCCGACATGGCCGTACACCATCGCCAGGCCGAGGACGGTGAGCAGCAGCAGGTCGGGGACGGCGCCCGGCAGATGCAGCCGGGCGAGGACGCTCACCTGGATCACCAGGGCCACCACGACCAGCGCGCTGGAGAGCAGGATCCGGTTGACACGCATGGGATACAGCTCCTACTGCTGCTCTTCGGTGACGGGGGCGTCGGCCGACGGGGTGACCGTGACGGTCACCGTCGGTGTCGGGACCGGTTTCGGCTTGGTCGGCAGGACGGTGTCCCGCGGGTCCTGCTTCGGGGCCGCCACGACCACACCGACGATGTCGAGCTTGGTGAAGCTGACGTACGGGGTGACGTAGAGGGTGCGGGTCAGGCCGCCGCCGGACGGGTCCACGCGGGAGACCACGCCGACCGGGACCCCGGGCACGAACGGCCGGTCGGCCTGCGAGCCGAAGGTGACGAGCCGGTCGCCCTTCTTGACCTCCGCCTTGCCGTTGAGGAGTTCCACCCGCAGCGGGCGGTCGCCCTGCCCGGAGGCGAAGCCGAGTTCGTCGTCGCCCTCCATGCGGGTGCCGACGGTGAAGTCGGGGTCGTTGGCGAGCAGGATGGTGGAGGTGCTGGGGCCGACGGTGGTGACGCGGCCGACCAGGCCGTCCCCGTTCAGGACCGTCATGTCCCGCTTGATGCCGTCGTCGGCACCGGCGTCGATGGTGATCGTCCAGGAGAAGCCCTGCGCCGACCCTATGGCGATGACCTGGGCGCCCTTGATGCCGTACTGCCCCTCGCCGGCGATCTTCAGCATCTTGTCGAGCTGCGCCAGCCGGCTGCGGTTGCGGTCGTCGCTGCCGAGCTTGGCCTTGAGGGCCGCGTTCCCCTTCTCCAGCACGGCGAGCCGGTCGTGCCGGTCGCCGGAGTCACGGACCGCGGAGACGGCGTCGCCGACCGGGTCGACCGCGGAGGACAGCCCGTCCTCGATCGGGCCGAACGCCGCCGCGGCCGCGTGCCGGGCACCGTCGACCGGGGAGTTCCGTCCCCCTCGGATGTCGACCGTGATCAGCGCGAACGCGATGGCGATCAGCAGGACCAGGAGCAGCCGGCTCTCTTTCGTGTCCCTCACGTGCGGCGGCCGTGCCCTTCCTCAAGTAGGAATTCGGTGACCCCTGGAAAACGCGAATGGTGCGGCGCAAACCGGCGAGGCCCATTTGGGGGAGCTTATGCCTCTATATCAACGATCCGCCGCACGAGAGGAGAACGTCTCGTACGGCGGAATCGAAGAGTTGCGTCATCTGCGCGGCTGGGCGTCGAGAACCTGCTGCAACGCCTCGAACTCCTCGACGCACTTGCCGGATCCGAGCGCGACGCTGTCCAGCGGGTCCTCGGCGATGTGGATCGGCATGCCGGTCTCCCGCCGCAGCCGCTCGTCGAGTCCGCGCAGCAGGGCTCCGCCGCCGGTCAGAACGATTCCTCGGTCCATGATGTCGCCGGACAGCTCCGGCGGGCACTTGTCGAGGGTGGTCTTCACCGCGTCCACGATCGCGTTGACCGGCTCCTCGATGGCCTTGCGGACCTCGGCGGCCGAGATGACGACGGTCTTCGGCAGCCCGGACACCAGGTCCCGGCCGCGCACCTCGGTGTGCTCGTCGGAGTCGAGGTCGTACGCCGAACCGATCGTGATCTTGATCTGCTCGGCCGTGCGCTCGCCCAGCAGAAGGCTGTACTCCTTCTTGATGTACTGGATGATCGCGTTGTCCAGCTCGTCGCCGGCGACCCGGATGGACTGGGCGGTGACGATGCCGCCGAGCGAGATGACCGCGACCTCCGTGGTGCCGCCGCCGATGTCCACCACCATGTTGCCGGTGGCCTCGTGGACCGGCAGGCCGGAGCCGATGGCCGCGGCCATGGGCTCCTCGATGATGTGCACCTGGCGGGCGCCCGCCTGCGAGGACGCCTCGATCACGGCGCGGCGCTCGACGCCCGTGATGCCCGAGGGCACACAGACGACCACGCGCGGCCTGGCCAGATACCGCCGCTTGTGGATCTTCAGGATGAAGTAGCGGAGCATCCGCTCGGTGATCTCGAAGTCGGCGATCACGCCGTCCTTCAGGGGGCGCACGGCCACGATGTTGCCCGGCGTGCGGCCGATCATCTTCTTCGCCTCGGCACCGACGGCGAGGATCCCGCCGGTGTTGGTGTTGATCGCCACGACGGAGGGTTCGTTCAGGACGATCCCGCGACCCCTGACGTACACCAGCGTGTTGGCGGTCCCGAGGTCGACAGCCATGTCACGGCCGATGAACGACATTGAGTTCCCCATCCGGATTCATCTGGCCCACCCGAGCTTTTGAGGGCATATCAGGTCGGCGAGGCGGGTGCGGTGACGCGCAGGCTTCCATCGTAAACGCGCCTGCGCGAACACTGCGCGAGGGTCTCCGCCATTGTCACCAGATGGCGGGCGGCTCCGCTTGTGGAGACGGGCCATCGGAGGCACGGGTTCCCCCGATCGGCAACACATATGCCAAGGGACGGCCGGAAATGTACGGCCGTCCCTGGTCAGGCGCCACCGGGCGGAGCTGACGCTCCGTCAGAAAAATTAGCGGAAACTCAGCTCGGCGCGCTCACGCCAGGCCCGGGAAGAAGATCTTCACCTCGCGCTCGGCGGACTCCTCGGAGTCCGAGGCGTGGATCAGGTTCTCGCGGACGATCACGCCGTAGTCACCGCGGATCGACCCGGGCGCGGCGGCGATCGGGTCGGTCGGGCCGGCCAGCTGGCGCACGCCCTCGATGACCCGCTCGCCCTCCACGATCAGCGCGACGACCGGACCCGCGGACATGAACTCCACCAGCGGCTCGTAGAACGGCTTGCCGACGTGCTCGCCGTAGTGCTGCTCCAGCGTGGCGCGGTCCAGGGTGCGCAGCTCCAGCGCGGTGATCCGCCAGCCCGCCTTGCGCTCGATCCGGCCGATGATCTCGCCGGTCAGGCCGCGCCGGACGGCGTCGGGCTTGAGCAGGACGAGGGTGCGCTGGGTCACGAGGGGCTCCTTACACGACTGCGGGGTGCGGTGGGACGAGGTTACAGGGCGTGTCGGCGCCCTCGTCACGCAGCGTCAGCCGTGGTGGAGGAGGACTGGGCCTGCGCCGCGAAGCGCGCCTTCGCCTCGTCCACCTTTCTCCCGAAGTGCACCGACGCCCACCACAACGCGGCGAACACGGCACCCATGAAGAACATGGTCGGGACGAAGACGCCGGAGACCACCAGCGCGATCTGGAGGGCCCAGCCGAGGGCCACCCCGCCGGGACGGGTCACCATGCCGCACAGCAGCACGCACAGCAGCATGGCGATACCGCTGACCAGCCACACCGTCGACGTGGACAGGTCCGGGTCCTTCATGGCGACGAGCCCGGCGAAGCCGATGACGAAGAACTCGCCGATCAAGGTCGATGCACAGAGCGTACGCACAGCGGATCTCAGCCCTTCCCCAGCAGCAGCCGGGCCTCGCCGACCGTGATGACGGAACCGGTGACCAGCACACCGCTGCCCGCGAACTCGCCCTCCTCCTCGGCCAGCGTGATCGCGGCCTCCAGGGCGTCCGGCAGCCGCGGCTCGACCTGCACCCGCTCCTCGCCGAACACCTCGACGGCGAGCGCGGCCAGCTCGTCCGTGTCCATGGCGCGATGGCTGGAGTTCTGGGTGACGACGACCTCGGCGAAGATCGGCTCGAAGGCCTCCAGCAGCCCCCGCACGTTCTTGTCGCCGCTGGCGCCGACGACCCCGATCAGCCGGGTGAAGTCGAACGCCTCGCGCACCGCCTCGGCGGTGGCCTCGGCGCCCGCCGGATTGTGCGCGGCGTCCAGCACGACCGTCGGGGAGCGGCGTACGACCTCCAGGCGGCCCGGCGAGGTGACGGCCGCGAACGCCTTGCGCACGGTGTCGATGTCCAGCGGCTCCGCGCGCAGCGCGCCGACACCGAAGAACGCCTCCACGGCGGCGAGGGCGACGGCCGCGTTGTGCGCCTGGTGGGCGCCGTGCAGCGGGAGGTACACCTCCGGGTACTCGCCGCCGAGGCCGCGCAGCGTGAGCAGCTGCCCGCCGACGGCGACCTGCCGGGCCACCACGCCGAACTCCAGCCCCTCACGGGCGACCGTGGCGTCCACCTCGACGGCCTTCTTCAGCAGCACCTGCGCCGCGTCCACCGGCTGCTGGGCCAGGATGACGGTCGCGTCCTGCTTGATGATCCCGCTCTTCTCGGCGGCGATCGCCGCGGGCGTCTCGCCGAGCCGGTCGGTGTGGTCGAGGTCGATGGGGGTCACGACGGCGACATCGCCGTCGATCACGTTGGTCGCGTCCCAGGAGCCGCCCATGCCGACCTCGACGACGGCGACGTCCACGGGCGCGTCGGCGAAGGCCGCGTACGCCATGCCCGTGAGCACCTCGAAGAAGGACAGCCGGTACTCCTGCTGGGCGTCGACCATCTCGATGTACGGCTTGATGTCCTGGTACGTCTCGATGAACCGCTCGGCGGACACCGGGGCGCCGTCCAGGCTGATCCGCTCGGTGATCGACTGCACGTGCGGGCTGGTGTAGCGCCCGGTGCGCAGCTCGAAGGCGCCGAGCAGGGCCTCGATCATGCGGGCGGTGGAGGTCTTGCCGTTGGTGCCCGTGATGTGGATCGAGGGGTAGGACCGCTGGGGCTCGCCCAGCACGTCCATCAGCGCGGCGATGCGGCTGACCGAGGGTTCCAGCTTGGTCTCGCCCCAGCGGGCGGCAAGCTCCGTCTCGACCTCGCGCAGGGCCCTGTCGACCTCCGGGTCCTCCGGGCGCCCGGGGACGTCGCCCTCTGGCGCACCGCCGCTCTGCGTGCGCAGCGTCCGACTGCCTGCCTCGATCACGGCGAGATCGGGGTCGCGGTCGGTCTCTGCGGCGATGATCTCTTCGAAGGGGTCGAGGGGGTCGGGCTGGTCGTTGCCGGGGATTTCGCTCACGGGGCCAGTCTACGGAGCGGGCGGCGGCTTCGCGGCGCCGGTGGGGGCGGCCGGGCCTCCCGGCCTGGCGCGGGTGCGGTGGGGCCGTTCGCGCCCGCGCGGCGGAGCCGCATATCGTGGCGGAGCCGCAGACGGGACACAGGCCCGCGTCCCTAAGGCCGGCGAGGGCCCCGGCGCTTCACGGGCGCCGGGGCCCTCGTACGACGTCAGGCGTTTCGCGCGGCCCTGGAACGCGGGGGGCTGAGGCGAGCGGCAGCCGCTGCGGCACGGCCCCGGCGCCGGCGACGCTTCCCGGGCAGCGTCAGAGGTGTGACGCCGCCCGGGTCGCGCCGGTCACTCACGCAGGCGGCAGCTTGTCGAGCTGGGCCTGGATGCGGGCGATGTCCTCGTCCGCCTTGGCGAGCCGGGTGCGGATCTTGTCCACCACCTGGTCCGGGGCCTTGGCCAGGAAGGCCTCGTTGCCGAGCTTGGCCGTGGCCTGGGCCTTCTCCTTCTCGGCGGCGGCCAGGTCCTTGGCCAGACGCTTGCGCTCGGCGGCGACGTCGATCGTGCCGGAGAGGTCGAGCGCCACCTCGGCGCCCGCGACCGGCAGGGTCGCCGTGGCCGTGAAGGCCTCGCCCTCGGGCTGGAGGCGGAGCAGCTGGCGGATGGCGGCCTCGTGCGGGGCGAGGGCCGTGCCGTCCAGCGCGAGGCGGGCCGGAACCCGCTGGCCGGGCTGGAGGCCCTGGTCGGCGCGGAAGCGGCGGACCTCGGTGATGACCGACTGGAGGGTCTCGATCTCGCCCTCGGCCTTGGCGTCCCGGAAGCCGCTGTCGGCCGGCCACTCGGCGATGACGACCGACTCGCCGCCCGTGAGGGTGGTCCAGAGGGTCTCCGTGACGAACGGGACGACCGGATGCAGCAGCTTGAGGGTGACGTCGAGGACCTCGCCGAGGACCCGCTTGCTGGCCTCGGCCGGCTCGCCGCCCGCCTGGAACGTCGTCTTGGACAGCTCGACGTACCAGTCGAAGACCTCGTCCCACGCGAAGTGGAAGAGGGCGTCGGAGAGCTTGGCGAACTGGAAGTCGTCGTAGTACGCGTCGACTTCGGCGATGACGGAGTTGAGCCGGGAGAGGATCCAGCGGTCCGTGGCCGACATCTTCGACGGCTCGGGCAGCGGGCCCTGGACCGTCGCGCCGTTCATCAGCGCGAAGCGGGTGGCGTTCCAGATCTTGTTGGCGAAGTTGCGGGAGCCCTGGACCCAGTCCTCGCCGATCGGGACGTCGACACCGGGGTTCGCACCGCGCGCCAGGGTGAACCGGAGCGCGTCGGAACCGTACTTGTCCATCCAGTCCAACGGGTTGACCGCGTTGCCGAAGGACTTCGACATCTTCTTGCCGAACTGGTCGCGGACCATGCCGTGCAGGGCGATGGTGTGGAACGGCGGGGTGCCGTCCATCGCGTACAGGCCGAACATCATCATCCGGGCGACCCAGAAGAAGAGGATGTCGTAGCCGGTGACCAGGACGGAGTTCGGGTAGAACTTCGCGAGCGACTCGGTCCGCTCGGGCCAGCCGAGGGTGGAGAAGGGCCACAGGCCGGAGGAGAACCAGGTGTCGAGGACGTCGGTGTCCTGGTGCCAGCCCTCGCCGGCGGGCGGCTCCTCGTCGGGGCCGACGCAGACGACCTCGCCGTTCGGGCCGTACCAGACCGGGATGCGGTGGCCCCACCACAGCTGGCGCGAGATGCACCAGTCGTGCAGGTTGTCGACCCAGTCGAAGTAGCGCTTCTCCATCTCCTGCGGATGGATCTTGACCTTGCCGTCGCGGACCGCGTCACCGGCGGCCTTCGCCAGCGGGCCGACCTTGACCCACCACTGCATGGACAGGCGCGGCTCGATGGTGGTCTTGCAGCGCGAGCAGTGGCCGACGGAGTGGACGTAGGGCCGCTTCTCGGCGACGATCCGGCCCTCGGCGCGCAGCGCGGCGACGATCGCCGAGCGGGCCTCCAGGCGGTCCATGCCCTGGAAGGGGCCGTGGACGGTGATGACGGCGTGCTCGTCCATCACGGTGATGGCCGGCAGGTCGTGGCGCTGGCCGATCTCGAAGTCGTTCGGGTCGTGGGCCGGGGTGACCTTGACGGCGCCGGTGCCGAACTCGGGGTCGACGTGCTCGTCGGCGACGACCGGGATGGAGCGGTCGGTCAGCGGGAGCCTGATGAGCTTGCCGACGAGGTGCTGGTAGCGCTCGTCCTCGGGGTGGACGGCGACGGCGGTGTCACCGAGCATCGTCTCGGCACGGGTGGTGGCGACGACGATGGTGTCGTCCCCCTCGCCGTACTTCATGGAGACCAGCTCGCCGTCGTCGTCCTGGTACTCGACCTCGATGTCCGAGATCGCCGTCAGGCAGCGGGGGCACCAGTTGATGATGCGCTCGGCGCGGTAGATCAGCTCGTCGTCGTAGAGGCGCTTGAAGATGGTCTGGACGGCCTGGGAGAGGCCCTCGTCCATGGTGAAGCGCTCGCGCGACCAGGCGACGCCGTCACCGAGGCGGCGCATCTGGCCGGAGATCTGCCCGCCGGACTCGCCCTTCCACTGCCAGACGCGCTCGACGAACGCCTCACGGCCGAGGTCGTGCCGGGACTTGCCCTCCTTGCCCAGCTCCCGCTCGACGACGTTCTGCGTGGCGATACCGGCGTGGTCCATGCCGGGCTGCCACAGCGTCTCGTAGCCCTGCATGCGCTTGCGGCGCGTCATGGCGTCGATGAGGGTGTGCTCGAAGGCGTGGCCCAGGTGCAGGCTGCCCGTGACGTTCGGCGGCGGGATGACGACGGTGAACGGCGGCTTCTCGCTCTGCGCGTCCGCCTCGAAGTAACCGCGCTCTACCCAGCGCTCGTACAGCGGGCCCTCTACATCGGCCGGCGCGTACTGGGTCGGCAGTTCGGAGTCGGGCGCGGGTGGCTGCTGCTGAGCGTTCTCGGTCACGGGGGTCAGTTTAGAGGTGTCACGGCGTGGTCCCGAAACGCGTTTGTTCTGTAACGGTGCGGCCCCCGGTGCCGTGCGTTTCCAGGGCCTGGGCCAGGATGTCAGGAACACATAAGCTTCTGGAGGGGAACCCAGGAATGAGTCACAACCAGCCGGGCCCGTACGGCCAGCCGCCCCAGCAGCCGGGTCCGTACGGCCAGCCGGGGCAGCCGGGCCCGTACGGCCAGCAGCCGCAGGCGCCGCAGCCCGGCTATGGCTACCCCCAGCAGCCGCAGGCGCAGCAGCCCGGATACGGCTACCCCCAGCAGGCTCCGCCGGCCGCGCCGCAGCCCGGATACGGCTACCCCCAGCAGGGCGCACCGCAGCAGCCGGGCCCGTACGGCCAGCCGGGGCAGCCGAACCCGTACGGCCAGCAGCAGCCCTTCGGCATGCCGCAGCCGCCGCAGCCGGCCGGGGGCAAGAAGAAGACGGGCCTGATCATCGGCGCGGTGGCCGTGGTGGCGGCCGTGGCGGTCGGCGCGTACTTCGTGCTCGGCGGGAGCAGCGGCGGCAGCGACGTCGCGAACGACGGCCCGCACAAGCTGGTTGCGAAGAGCTCGGTGGTCAACGGCACCTACAAGAAGTCCGAAGACTCGGGATCCGACAGCGACATCACCGACTCAGACCGCTCCGACTTCGAGAAGTGGGGGGTGAAGAACCCCACCGAGGTGAGCGCTGGTTACGAGGCGGGCACGGGGCTGAGCAAGAAGGGGCTTTCCTTCAGCGGCGTGTACGGCACCATCGACGAACCTGAGGCGGTCGTGGATGCCATGTTCGCCAAGGCCAAGTCCGAGGCCGAGAAGAGTCAGGGCGGCTCCGACACCAAGGGGAAGCTGGTCGGCAGCCCGGAGACCGTTCATCCGTCGGGCTTCTCCAACGGCATCATGAAGTGCCAGGTCGCACAGATCGACAGCAGCAGTTCGTCGGCCTCGGAGTCCGGCGTTCCGGAAACCATCAAGATGCCGGTGTGCATCTGGGCCGACCACAGCACCGTCGCTCTCGTCTCCGCGTACAGCGTCGCCTCCATCGCCTCCGGCGATGGCGGCTCTGTCGAGGACTTGGGAGACCTCGCGACCAAGCTCCGCGAGGACGTCCGAGAGAAGATCTAGCCCGGTCTGCGTCGCATGTCCATGCGGAGGGGTGCCCGTCAGCGCGTGGCGGGCACCCCTTCTTTCACGTCAGCCGCGCCCGTCAGGCACGGCGACAGGCGGCGGTGATGACATCTCCCTTGATGTTGAGCTTCCCAAGGCCCAGTTGACAACCGGGGCTCGGAACGGGGTCGCCGATGGGCACCTTGATCGCCCCGTAGCCGCAGGCTTCTTTCACCTTCGCGCCTGCGTAGTATCCGTGGCTGGCCACGTAGTTGCTGCAAGCGCTCTGGGAGGCGCTTGCCGGCGTGGCCATGAGGATCGGCAGGGCCCCCGTCGCCACGACGACACCGGCCGCGGCCGCCATACGTTTCACCCTCTGGAAAGTCATTCAGAGTCTCCCGTTTCACACAACCGGACGCTCGAACGAACGTCCGACTCGGTCGGGGTCATCTGATCATGAAAAGCGGTGGACTCCAAAGGCCGCGGACACGATGGCTCGATCCGGCCGTTCCCGTTCCGACACGCCGATGGGCGGGCACCCAGGGCAGGGTGCCCGCCCATCGGCGGCGAAGAAATAGTCAGGCCGTCTTCTGCTCCCCGGATCCCCGTCCCCGCGCGTCCCGCGGGATGAGGGTCGGGTTGACGTTGGAGAGGACCACGTCGGCCGTGATGACCACGCGGGCGACGTCCTTGCGGGACGGGACCTCGTACATCACGCCCTGGAGGACCTCCTCCATGATGGCGCGCAGGCCGCGGGCGCCGGTCTGGCGGAGGATGGCCTGGTCGGCGATGGCCTCCAGGGCCTCGCGCTCGAAGTCCAGCTCGACGCCGTCGAGTTCGAACAGCCGCTGGTACTGCTTGACGAGCGCGTTGCGGGGCTCGACCAGGATCTTGAGGAGCGCCTCGCGGTCGAGGTTGTGCACCGAGGTGATCACGGGGAGGCGGCCGATGAACTCCGGGATCATGCCGAACTTGACCAGGTCCTCCGGCATGACGTCCTCGAAGACGTCCTTGGCCTCCAGCTCGCGCTTGGAGAGGATCGTCGCGCCGAAGCCGATGCCCTTGGCGCCGGCTCGGGACTCGATGATCTTCTCCAGGCCCGAGAAGGCACCGCCCACGATGAACAGCACGTTCGTCGTGTCGATCTGGATGAACTCCTGGTGGGGGTGCTTGCGGCCGCCCTGGGGCGGGACCGAGGCCGTGGTGCCCTCCAGGATCTTGAGCAGGGCCTGCTGGACGCCCTCGCCGGAGACGTCTCGCGTGATCGACGGGTTCTCGCTCTTGCGGGCGACCTTGTCGATCTCGTCGATGTAGATGATCCCGGTCTCGGCCTTCTTGACGTCGTAGTCGGCCGCCTGGATCAGCTTCAGCAGGATGTTCTCGACGTCCTCGCCGACGTAGCCCGCCTCGGTGAGCGCCGTGGCGTCGGCGATCGCGAACGGGACGTTCAGCATGCGCGCCAGGGTCTGCGCGAGGAGCGTCTTGCCCGAGCCCGTGGGACCGAGCAGCAGGATGTTGGACTTCGCCAGCTCGATCGCGTCGTCACGGCCGCTCGCGCCGCCGTTCTCGCCCGCCTGGACCCGCTTGTAGTGGTTGTACACCGCGACGGAGAGGGCCTTCTTGGCGGCCTCCTGGCCGACCACGTACCCCTCGAGGAACTCGTAGATCTCGCGGGGCTTCGGCAGCTCCTCCCAGCGCACCTCGCTGGTCTCCGCGAGCTCTTCCTCGATGATCTCGTTGCAGAGATCGATGCACTCGTCGCAGATGTACACACCGGGCCCTGCGATGAGCTTCTTGACCTGCTTCTGGCTCTTGCCACAGAACGAGCACTTGAGCAGATCGCCGCCGTCACCGATGCGTGCCACGGTGTGCTTCCCCTTCGCCTGGGAGACGCCTGGACGCAATGAGTCCAGCGGCTCCTGGTGCTGCCTTATGTCCGACGGTACCTTGCCGGGCCCGGTGTTCGGGCCCCCCTTGGCAGGGTTCACTTTGACGTGTGCCCTGCCAAGGGGGGCCTGAAGTGGGTGGTCCCGCTTCAGCGCACCGAGCTGTTGTTCAGCTTGCGGGTGGAGATGATCTGGTCGACGAGGCCGTACTCCAGCGCCTCCTCGGCCGTGAGGATCTTGTCGCGCTCGATGTCCTCGCGGATCTTCTCGATCGGCTGGTTCGAGTGCTTGGCCAGCATGTCCTCCAGCTGCTCACGCATCCGGGTGAACTCGTTGGCGATGATCTCCAGGTCGGAGAGCTGGCCGCGGCCGGTGGAGCCGGCCGGCTGGTGGATCAGCACGCGCGAGTTCGGCAGCGCCATGCGCTTGCCGGGCGTACCGGCGGCGAGCAGGATGGCCGCGGCGGAGGCCGCCTGGCCCATGCAGACCGTCTGGATGTCCGGCTTCACGAACTGCATCGTGTCGTAGATCGCCGTCAGGGCGGTCATGTCGCCACCGGGGCTGTTGATGTAGATCGAGATGTCCCGGTCCGGGTCCATCGACTCCAGGCACAGCAGCTGCGCCATGACGTCGTTGGCGGAGGCGTCGTCGATCTGGACGCCCAGGAAGATCACGCGCTCCTCGAAGAGCTTCGCGTACGGGTCGTACTCGCGGATGCCCTGGGAGGTGCGCTCGACGAAGCGCGGGATGACGTAGCGGCTGTCGGGGCGGGGCCCTTCGTACATGCCGCTGGCGGCGCCGGGGAAGTTGCTCATGGGGTGTTCACCGTCCTGGTGGCGTTCTGGGGGCTTCGGTCTCGGCGGTGCGTGGCGTGGCCTGGCCGGTCAGGCACCGGTGCCGCCGCCTCCCGGAACACCCGAGGCGTGCGTGATGATCTCGTCAATGAGACCGTACTCCTTGGCCTCTGCCGGGGTGAACCAGCGGTCGCGGTCGCCGTCGCGGACGATCGTCTCGACGGACTGGCCGGAGTGCAGCGCGGTCAGTTCGGACATGGTCTTCTTAGTGCGCAGCAGGTACTGGGCCTGGATCTTGATGTCCGAGACCGTACCGCCGAGGCCCGCGGAGCCCTGGTGCATCATGATGTCGGTGTGCGGCAGGGCGAAGCGCTTGCCGGCCGTGCCGCCGGTGAGCAGGAACTGGCCCATCGAGGCCGCCATGCCCATGCCGATCGTCACCACGTCGTTCGGGATGTACTGCATGGTGTCGTAGATCGCCATGCCGGCCGTCACCGAGCCGCCCGGGCTGTTGATGTAAAGGAAGATGTCCTTGTCCGGGTCGGCGGCGAGGAGCAGCAGCTGCGCGGTGATCTTGTTGGCGATGTCGTCGTCAACCTGCTGGCCGAGGAAGATGATCCGCTCGTTGAGCAGCCGGTTGTAGACCTGGTCGCCGAGGCCACCACCGATGGAAGGCTCGCCGGCGGCGGAGGGCATCAGATTCGTCACGTATCCACCTGCTCGCTTACGACGGCGCCGGGCCGTCTCATTGTTCTGCCTTTCATGGACCCTAACGCGATGGTCCCTTCCGGGAATCCCGGGAATGCTGGTGTTCGCCGGGGGCGTAGCGCGTGGCGGCCCGACGGGCGCCGGGGGCGGTTCGCGGGGCCGAATTCGCGTTGTGGCGCACCGCGGGCGCCTGGCGGCCGGTCACGGGGCTCCCCGCGCCCCGGGGTAGCCGAACGGGCCCCGGGAACGAAGTCCCAGGGCCCGTCGTACGCGCTTCAGAGGCGCCGTGGGGCGGCTCAGCCCTCGGCGTTCTCCTCGGAGGTCTCCGACGCCTCGGCGGCCTCGGTCTCCTCCTCGTCGTCGAGGTCGACGACCTCGCCGTTGGTGTCCTTCACCGTGGCGGCCTCGACCACGACGGCCAGGGCCTTGCCGCGGGCGACCTCGCCGACCAGGAGCGGAACCTGGCCGCCCTCGACGACGGCCTGGGCGAACTGGTCGGGGGACATGCCGGAGGAGGCCGCACGCCGCATGAGGTGCTCGGTGAGCTCCTCCTGGCTGACGTTCAGCTGCTCCTTCTTGACCAGCTCGTCGAGGACGAACTGGGTCTTGATGCCCTTGACCGCGGCCTCGCGGGTCTCGGTCTCGAACTCCTCGGCGGTCTTGCCCTGGATCTCCAGGTACTTGTCGAGGGTGAGGCCCATCTGGCCGAGCTGGTGGTGCTCCAGGTTGTGCTTGCGGGTGTTGACCTCGTCCTCGAGCAGCTTCTCGGGGACCGGGACCTCCACCAGCTCCAGCAGCTTCTCCAGGACGCGCTCCTGGGCCTGCGTGGCCTGGTCGAACTGCTTCATGTTGGCCAGCCGCTTGCGGCTGTCGGCCTTCAGCTCGTCCAGGGTGTCGAACTCGGAGGCGAGCTGCGCGAAGTCGTCGTCCAGCTCGGGCAGTTCGCGGGCGGCGACCTGGGTGACCTTGACGGTGACCTCGGCCTCCTTGCCCGCGGCGGAGCCGCCCTTCAGCTCGGAGGCGAAGGTGGCCTCCTCGCCGGCGGACTTGCCCTTGACGGCCTCGTCGATGCCGTCGAGCAGCTCACCGGAGCCGATGGTGTAGGAGACGCCGTTCGCGATGCCGTCCTCCAGCACCTCGCCGTCGACCTTGGCCTCCAGGTCGATGGTGACGACGTCGCCGTCCTCGGCGGCACGCTCGACCGGGGAGGTCGAGGCGAAGCGCTCACGGAGCTGCTCGACCGACTTCTCGATGTCCTCGTCGGTGACCTCGACCGCGTCGACCTCGACCTCGATGCCGGAGTAGTCCGGGATCTCCACGGCCGGGCGGACGTCGACCTCGGCGGTGAAGTTCAGCGTCTCGCCGTCCTTCAGCTCGGTGATGTCGACCTCGGGCTGGCCCAGCGGGCTCAGCTCGGCCTCGTTGACCGCCTCGGTGTAGAACTTCGGGAGCGCGTCGTTGACGGCCTCTTCCAGCACCGCACCGCGACCGAACCGCTGGTCGATGACCCGGGCGGGGATCTTGCCCTTGCGGAAGCCCTTCACCGTGACCTGCTGGTTGATCTTCTTGTACGCCGCGTCGAGGCTGTCCTTGAGCTCCTCGAAGGGCACCTCGACAGTGAGCCGAACCCGGGTCGGGTTCAGGGTCTCCACGGCGCTCTTCACGGTTCGGTCTCCTTGTGGCTGACTGCTTGGGTTCTGCCGGAGCCAGACAGGTCCGGCGGATTCGCCGCCCGGAGGAGTACGTAGGCCATGGGGGCCAGGACACACGGACGCGACGCTTGCATAGTAACCGCAGCCGGTCAGCGCCCCAAAAGGCGATCACCGCGACATCCTGAACCGGTGGTCGGGGTGGCGGGATTTGAACCCACGGCCTTCCGCTCCCAAAGCGGACGCGCTACCAAGCTGCGCCACACCCCGTCTGGTGCGACACGTAGGGTACATGCCCCGGCCGCTCAGGTCGGCCGCATTCACCGGGGCGCCGCGCCCGCCGCGGCCGGGGTCGAACTCGTTGGCCTCGGCGGCGGGCGACCCGCTACGATGCCTTCAGTGCCGCGGTCACCGACCTGCGGCGCAGTGTCGCGGGCGTAGCTCAATGGTAGAGCCCTAGTCTTCCAAACTAGCTACGCGGGTTCGATTCCCGTCGCCCGCTCTGGATGCCGAAGGCCCAGGTAAGAGGTTGATTTCCTCTTCCTGGGCCTTCAGCCGTTCCGGGGGTCGCTCAGCCGTCCGTGTCCCCCACGTGCCCCTTCGGCCGGCGACGCCGCTTCAGAGCTTTCACGATCACCGCGTACGCAACGGTCAGAACAGTGCCTCCGGCGGGGGATCGGCCGGCACCGGGATGGAGGGGGCGCCGTCGCCGAACCCGGGTGCGGCCAGTACACCCAGCCCCACCGCCTCACGACCCGGAGATCACTTGCAAAACGATGCCGGCGAGTGCCAGCCCGGGCAGCGCGGCAACTGCCAGACACAACCAGGATGCCGCCTTCGCAAGCCGCGTGCCGTGCTCGCGCAGGACCGCGAAAGCGATCAACGCGACGCCGACCACGACAGCGGAATAGAAAAGCGCGGCCATGTTTGACCTCCCCGGTCCGCGAGACCCTGTCCCGGCCGTTTCCCCTCTGCGCCAGCACGTGTGCCTCGTCATCCTCGGGGCCGCCGCTCAGCCCCCCGCGTCCCTCGCGTGCCAGGCGGGGCCATGGCGGGTGGCGGCGGGTGCCCGGAGCCGCGCCGAGGGGAAGATGCCGGGGGCCGGCCCGGGGGAACACGAAGGGCCGGGCGGTCCTCGCCCGGCGGTCCGGGTGAGAGCGTCCGTCCCGGTGGGCCGTGCCGGGACGGCGCACCGGCCGTGGACGATCTTGACGACCGGGCCGGGTCGCGCGGTCCCGTTGTTCTCAGTTGTTCGTTCTGTTCGTTCCGCCCGGTGAGGCGGTGCCGCTCCCCCGTCGGGTCAGAACTTGATCGAGTTGATCGACTCCGCTATCGAGTTCAGGAAGCGATTGATCGATGGCGCCATGCCGGTGGAGGCGAGGAAGAAACCGAAGAGGATGGCCACGATGGCGGGCCCGCCCTTGATGTTCCCCCCTCGGATCAACACCACCAGGATGATCGCCAACAGCAGCACCACAGACAGTGAAATGGCCACAACTGATCACACCCTCGGTCGGTCCGCTCTCCCGGCCCGGGGGTACGGCCGCGCACCCCCGCCAGAACCATCGTGCCACCAACCCGGCCGTCGTATGCGGTGTGTGACGCAACGTCGGGTGACGGCCCGGTGCGGGCGACGCCCCGCACAGGAATTCGGCCGGGCGTCCCCAGCCGACTCAGCGCTGAATTAGCCGAGTTCGTTTCCGTGTCCACACATCCTGTACGCAGGTAATTCGAATTGAAGACACAGAGGCGAGATATGCCCCAATTAGTCAGGATGAATCGGGACATCAAGGGTGAACTTGCGACCCGAGTGTGCGCACCATCACGTGGACATGGGTGGCAAGTTCGGTAAATCAGCGGGTACCCGAAGGCGATAACCAGGAATGACCGTCGGAGTTTTACGAAATCCCGCAGACGACGCTAGGGTGCCTGAGATGTTTGAAGCCGCCTCGTCCCCCGGCCAGAACCGCAGGCCGCTCCCCCCGGCACAGTCGCCGGCGGACGGAGTGCCCTCTCCGCGTACCCCTGAGAGCGGGCGGCGCGGCGAGCGGCGGGCCCCGGCGGACAGACCCGGCAGCCGGCGCGACGCTTTCTTCGACAACGCCAAGTACTTGGCCATCGTGCTCGTCGCGATGGGCCACTCATGGGAGCCGCTGAAGGGCGACAGCCGGATCCTCGAGGGCGTGTACACCGTGGTGTACTCCTTCCACATGCCGGCGTTCATCCTCATCTCCGGCTTCTTCTCGCGCAGCTTCGACATGCGTCCGGACCGGCTGAAGCGGCTGGTCACCGGTGTCGCCGTGCCGTACGTCCTGTTCGAGTCGGCGTACCCGCTCTTCAAGAACCTCGTCACCGGATCGCACGAGGAGATCAGCCTCCTCGACCCCTGGTATCTGACCTGGTTCCTGGTCGCGCTGTTCGTGTGGCGGATGACCACGCCGTTCTGGAAGCTGGTGCGCTGGCCGGTGCCGCTGGCCGTCGGTCTGGCCATGCTGGCGAGCGTCACCCCGAGCATCGGTGACGACCTCGACCTCCAGCGGGTGCTGCAGTTCCTGCCGTACTTCGTGCTCGGCCTGTGCCTGAAGCCGGAGCACTTCCAGCTGGTGCGCCGCCGTGCGGTGCGGATCGCCTCGGTGCCGGTGTTCGCGGCGGCGCTCGCGGTCGGCTGGTGGGCGGTGCCGCGCATGAACACCGCGTGGTTCTACCACCGCGACTCCGCGCAGGAGCTGGGCGCCCCCTGGTGGTGCGGCCCGGTGATGACGCTCGCCATGATGGGCTGCTCGCTGGTGCTGACGGCCTGCTTCTTCTCCTGGGTCCCGGGCCGGCGGACGTGGTTCACGGCACTGGGCGCGGGCACGCTCTACGGCTATCTGCTGCACGGCTTCCTGGTGAAGTTCGGCGACTACCGCGGCTGGTTCGAGCACCCCTGGCTGCACCACCCCCTCGGCGAGATCCTGGTGACCTTGGTCGCGGCCGCCGTCGTCACCGTGCTGTGCACCGGGCCGGTGCAGCGCGTCTTCCGCTTCGCGATGGAGCCGAAGATGGACTGGGCGTTCAAGCGGGACGCGGCCGAGCTGGCCCGGGAGCGGCAGCAGCAGCGGGAGAAGGTCGGCGTCTAGGCAGGTCCCGCTTCCGTCCGCGTCTCCGCCTCCGGTTCCGCTTCCGCTTCCGTCCGGCCTTCCGGTTCCGGTTCCGCTTCCAGACCGAGAAGTGCGCGCATCCTCGCGTACTTCTCGGTCAGCCGTTTCCGGGTCGGCCCGTCTAGCACCGCGAGGCGCCGCGGGTCGGCGTTGTGCGCGAGGTCGGACTCCTTCACCAGCAGCGCGCCCGGGGCGGCGAGGACACGGCGGGCGTACGCCTCCGGCCCTTCCCCCGGCCGCTTGGTGAGGGCGCGCACGATGGCCTTGGTCCGCGCGGTGAGGGCGGCCTCGGCCAGCCACTCCTCGCTCAGCGCCGCGTCCTCCACGGAGTCGTGCAGCCAGGCCGCCGCGATCTGCTCCGGGTCGCCGCCACGGGCGCGCACCCCCTCGGCGACGGCCGCCAGATGCTCGGCGTAGGGCCGTCCCGCCTTGTCCGTCTGCCCCTCATGGGCGGCGCGCGCGAGGGCCTCGACCTCCGCGAGGGTGAGCTGGTTCATGGCGCCAGTGTCCCCCGGCGCCTTCGGCGGACCGATGCGGGCCCCGCCCCCGAAAAGTCCTCGCGCCGCCCGACCTCAGGTGTTGTAATAGTCTCTATTGCGTAGCGTCTATTACAACATCGCTTGCTGCGCATGTGCTCGTTCGGGAGGGGACTTGCCGTTCACCACCACCGCCGAGGCCGTACACGCCTGGGTCCAGGGCTGGGCCGTATCGCGCGGCGCTGCCGAACCGGCCGTCCGGCCCTGGGGTTTCACCGTCGACGTCGGCCTGCCCCGCGAGGTGGCGCGGCACGTCCTGCCCGACGCCGACGAGGCGACCGTGCGCAGGCTCGCCGAGGCCACCGAGGCGCCGGCCGTCTGGCTGAAGACCTTCGTGCCGCCGGAGACGCTCCGGGCCTGGCTGCCGTCCGGCTGGGCCCTCGCGGGCGGCCCGGGGTTCCTGATGTCGTCCCGGCCGGCCGCCGCCGGGACCCCGGCGCCCGCGCTGCCCGACGGGTACGGGCTGGTCCGCTGGACCCCGGGCGGGGTCACCCGGGCCGTGGTGCGGGCGCCCGACGGCGCCTTCGCCGCCCGGGCCCAGGTCGCCGTCACCGGCCGGACCGCGGTCGTCGACCAGGTGGAGACGGACCCGGCGCACCGGCGGCGGGGCCTCGGGCGCGTCCTGATGCACACCCTGACGGAGACGGCGGCGCGTGCGGGAGCGACGGCGGCCGTGCTGGGCGCGACCCCGGAGGGCCGGGCGCTGTACGAGGGCGCGGGCTGGCGGGTGCTGGCGCCGCTGACCGCCGCCGCCCGGGTCGTGGAGGACAGCGGGGCGTGACGCCCGGGGGCGGGGCGTGACGCCCGGGCGGGGCGGGGCGCCGCCTCGTGGCGGGCGCCGCCCGGCCGGCTCTCGGCACCGCCGGCTGATACGCGGGCGCTCGTGCACCCCGTATCCCCGGATACGGGGGCCGGGCTCGGTCAGCGCGTGGCCGCGGCCGGCTCGCGGCAGATCAGCAGCAGGGCCCGGTCGTCGTTGACGTCCTTGGCGACGGCCTCGATGAGGTGCCAGGCGGCGCCGTGGAAGCCGCCGGCCACATAGCGGTCGGCCTCGCCGGTGAGCCGGTCCATGCCCTCCACGATGTCCCGGTCGGAGGTCTCCACCAGACCGTCCGTGAACAGCATCAGCACATCACCGGGCCGCAGCGAGCCCTTCACGGAGTCGAACTGGGCGCCGTCGTACACCCCGAGCAGCGGGCCCTCGGCGGCCTTCTCCTCCCAGCGTCCGCTGCCCGCGCTCAGGTGCAGGCCCGGCGGATGCCCGGCGTTGTACAGCTCGTAGTCCCCGGAGTCCAGGTCCAGGACCAGGTGGATGGAGGTGGCGAAGCCCTCGTCCCAGTCCTGGCGGAGCAGATAGCCGTTGGCGGCGGTGAGGAAGGAGTGCGGGGGCAGGGAGCCGACGAGGCCGCCGAAGGCGCCGGACAGCAGCAGGGCGCGCGAGCCCGCGTCCATGCCCTTGCCGGAGACGTCGGTCAGCACGACCTCCAGGGTCCGGCCGCCGTTCGTACGGGCCGCGACCACGAAGTCGCCGGAGAAGGACTGGCCGCCGGCGGGGCGCAGCGCCATCTCGTGGTGCCAGCCGTGCGGCAGCTTGGGCAGCTTGCTCTGCACCCGGATCCGCTCGCGCAGGTCGAACAGCATGGTGCCGCCGCGCCGCCAGGGCACGCCGACCCGGCTGCGGAACTGCGCGGTCAGCAGTCCGAAGAAGCCGCAGGCCGCGACCACCAGGACCACGCCCGGGGTGACCCGGGAGGGACCCTCGGTGTACGGGCCGAGGTGCACCGATTCCACGATCAGCGCGGTGGCCGCCGTCGCGTACAGGCCGAGCAGGCTCGCCGGGCGCAGCAGCAGGCCGCCGGCGACGATCGGCAGCACCAGGGTGGCCGGGGAGCACCACACCGAGTCGAAGAGCGTCATGGCCGCGAGGACCGGGACGGTCAGCAGCAGCCCGGCGAAGGCGACCCAGTCGGAGCCGTCGCCGCGGAAGTAGTCCACGGCGCTTTTGCGCAGGCCGACGCGGGCCCGGTGCCACTGCATCTTCCACCGGGCCGTGAACGTCTCGGCCTTCGCGCGCCGCTGTCGTCCTGCTGCCATTAGTCCGGGACCCTATCCAGCCGGGCGGCTGCTTGGCACGGGAGGTCCCACTTGTCCCCCGTGCGAGGCTCCGCTTCGCCGTGCGTACGCCCGCTTCCGCAGGGGTTTGGCCAGCTGAAATTCACTGGCCCGCCGTCCGGCGCCTTGATAGGGATGGCGCATGGGGACTGTTCGAGGAGTCGAGCCGCGGATACTGCGCGAGGACGAGTGGGACCAGTGGTACGACGCGCTGCACCAGGCGTTCGGCCTGGGTTCGCCGCCCGCCGAGGAACGCGAACTGGACAGGGCGCTCACCGAGTTCGACCGTGCCCTGGTCGTCCGGGACGGGGACGCGCTCGTCGGCACGGCGGGGGCGTTCAGCTTCCGGATGACCGTGCCGGGCGGGGCGGCGGTCCCGGCGGGCGGGGTGACGATGGTGAGCGTGGCCGCCACCCACCGGCGGCGCGGGGTGCTGACCTCGATGATGCGCCGGCAGCTCGACGACATCCGCGCGCTGGGCGAGCCGGTCGCGGTGCTGACCGCGTCCGAGCCGGCCATCTACGGCCGGTTCGGGTACGGCGTCGCGTCCTTCCGGCGCGGCGTCGAGATCGACACGGACCGGGTGTCCCTGGCCCTCCCCGCCGGCACCGAGGAGGTGCGGGTGCGGTACGCGGCGCCGGCCGACGTCCTCGACTCCTGCGAGGCGGTGTACGCGGCCCTGGTGCCGCGGCGGCCCGGCATGCTGGCCCGGGTGCCGCACTGGGAGCGGGCGGCGCTGCTCGACCCGGAGAGCGAGCGGGAGGGGGCCTCGCCGCTGCGCTGCGTGGTCGCCGAGCGGGACGGTGAGATCACCGGGTACGCCCGGTTCCGCACCAAGAGCCGCTGGAACGAGAGCGGTGTCCCCGAGGGCACGGTGCGGCTCACGGATCTGGCGGGGCTCGACCCGGTGACCGAGGCGGCGCTGTGGCGCTTCCTGTTCGCCGTCGATCTGATGCCGAACCTGTCGGTGAGGTCGCTGCCGGTGGACGACGCTCTTCAGCACTTGGTCTCGGACACCCGCCGCTGTGCGCCGCGGCTGCGCGACGAGGCCTACGTCCGGCTGGTGGACGTCGGCGCCGCGCTGTCGGCCCGGACCTATGCGGCACCGGTGGACGTGGTGTTCGAGGTCGAGGACGCCTTCTGCCCGTGGAACGCGGGGCGGTGGCGGCTGTCCGGCGACCCGAAGGGGGCGTCCTGCGAGCGTACGGCCGACGCGGCCGACCTCGCCCTGTCCGTAAGGGAGTTGGGCTCGGCCTATCTGGGCGGGGTGTCGCTGCTGTCGCTGGCGGCGGCCGGGCGGGTGCGGGAGCTGCGGCCGGGGGCGCTGGAGCGGGCGTCGGTGGCCTTCGGCTCCGCGGTGGCCCCGTGGCTGCCCCACGGCTTCTAGCTCAGCGGGTCTGGCAGCCGGGGCACCAGAAGAGGTTGCGGGCGGCGAGGCCGGCGGTGCGGATCTCGCTGCCACAGAGGTGGCAGGGCAGGGTGGCGCGGCGGTAGACGTACACCTCGCCGCCGTGGTCGTCCACGCGGGGCGGCCGGTTCATCGCCTCCGGGGTGTGCTCCGGGCGGACGGTGTCGATCCGGTTGTTCCGTACGCCCTCCCGCATCAGCGCGACCAGGTCGGTCCAGAGGGCGTCCCACTCGGCCGGGGTGATGTCGCGGCCCGCGCGGTACGGGTCGATGCCGTGCCGGAAGAGGACCTCGGCGCGGTAGACGTTGCCGACGCCGGCGACGATCTTCTGGTCCATGAGCAGCGCGGCGATCGTCGTACGGCTGCGCGAGATCCGCCGGTACGCCGTGTCCGGGGCGGCGTCCGCGCGGAGCGGGTCGGGGCCGAGCCGGTCGTGGACCGCCTGCTTCTCGGCGTCCGTGATCAGGGCGCAGGTGGTGGGGCCGCGCAGATCGACGTACGCCGTGCCGTTCGCGAGGCGGAGTCGGACGGTGTCCGTCGGCGGGGGTGCCGGGGCGTCGCCGAAGCCGACCTTGCCGAAGAGGCCGAGGTGGATGTGGACCCAGTCGGCGTGCCGGAAGCCCAGGAAGAGGTGCTTGCCGTGGGCCTCGGTGGCGGTCAGCTCGGTGCGGTCCAGGAGGGCGGCGGCGTCGGAGAACTTGCCCTGGGGGCTGGTGACGCGGACGGGCCCGCCCGAGAAGCGCTCGGCGTAGTCCTGGGCCAGCCGGTGGATGGTGTGCCCTTCCGGCACGGCGGGGGTGTCCTTTCAAGCCTTCGCCCGCGCGCCCGCCCACCCGTCCCGGCCGGCCGGGACGGGTGCTCGACTCGGGAGGCGCGCTCCGGCCGAGCGGGCCGGGCGCAGGGGTGAGGGGCGGGTGCGGGCCCGTGCGGTTACTGCTGGGGGTGGTGGGGCGGGATGGGGGGAAGGGTGCCGCTGGTCTCGTACTCCGTGAGCATGTCGATGCGGCGGATGTGACGCTCGTCGCCGGAGAACGGGGTGTTCAGGAAGATCTCGACGAACTTGGTCGCCTCCTCCTGGGTGTGCATCCGCGACCCCACGGCCACCACGTTGGCGTTGTTGTGCTCACGCCCCAGCGCCGCGGTCTGCTCGCTCCAGGCCAGCGCCGCGCGCACGCCCTTCACCTTGTTCGCGGCGATCTGCTCACCGTTGCCGGAGCCGCCGATCACGATGCCGAGGGCCTCCGGGTCCGCCGCCGTCCGCTCCGCGGTGCGCAGGCAGAACGGCGGATAGTCGTCCTGGGCGTCATAGATGTGCGGCCCGCAGTCGACGGGCTCGTGGCCGGCGGCCTTCAGCCACTCGACGAGGTGGTTCTTGAGTTCGTAGCCCGCATGGTCGGAGCCGAGATACACGCGCATGCCACGAGTGTGACATGCCCCATGGGGGGCAGCAGCCCCAGGGTGTCGGCGCCCGAGGGGGGCCGAAAGCGCGGTCGGCCGGGACCGTGAAATGTGAGCGAAACCATAGAAGCTCAAGGGAACCTCAAGTAACGATCCGGAATCAGAGGTTTCCGAATTCGTTCGCCTCGGATTCACTGGACCGACTCGTACACCGCTCGTACGGGACGCTCCACCTGGTGCAAAGGAAATCCGTCCATGACCCCTGGTTCGGGCCTCCAAGCAGGACTCAAAAACCGCCACCTCTCGATGATCGCGATCGGTGGTGTCATCGGAGCCGGCCTCTTCGTCGGTTCCAGTACCGGTATCGCCACCGCGGGACCCGGCATCCTGCTGTCCTACGCGCTCGTCGGCACTCTCGTCGTGCTGGTGATGCGCATGCTCGGCGAAATGTCCGCCGCCAATCCCACCTCCGGCTCGTTCTCCGCGCACGCCGACCGTGCGCTGGGCCGCTGGGCCGGTTTCTCCATCGGCTGGCTCTACTGGTTCTTCTGGGTCGTCGTGCTCGCCGTGGAGGCGACCGCCGGCGCGAAGATCCTCGAAGGCTGGATCCCGGCCGTCCCGCAGTGGGGCTGGGCGCTCATCGTGATGATCGTGCTGACCGCGACCAACCTGGTCTCCGTCGGCTCCTACGGCGAGTTCGAATTCTGGTTCGCCGGTATCAAGGTCGTGGCGATCGGCGCGTTCATCGTGGTGGGCCTGCTGGCCATCTTCGGTGTCCTGCCGGGCGTCGACGCCGAGAAGGCGAGTTTCGGCAACCTGTCCTCCCACGGCGGGTTCCTGCCACACGGTCCGGGCGCGATCCTCACCGGTGTGCTGCTGGTCGTCTTCTCCTTCATGGGCAGCGAGATCGCCACCCTGGCGGCCGGCGAGTCCGAGAACCCGCAGCGCGCGGTCACCAAGTCCACCAACAGCATCATCTGGCGGATCGGCGTCTTCTACCTGGGCTCGATCCTGGTCGTGGTCTCGCTGCTGCCGTGGAACGACCCGTCGATCAAGGAGCAGGGCTCCTACGTCGCCGCCCTGGACTCCCTCGGCATCGCGCACGCCGGTCAGATCATGAACTTCATCGTGCTGACCTCGGTGCTGTCCTGCCTGAACTCCGGCCTCTACACGGCCTCCCGCATGGCCTTCTCGCTCGGTGAGCGGGGCGACGCGCCGAAGGCGTTCGCACGGGTCAACAGCCGGGGCGTGCCGATGACCGCGATCCTCGCCTCGGTGGTGTTCGGCTTCGTCGCCGTCTTCTTCAACTACCTGTCCCCGGACACGATCTTCCTCTTCCTCGTCAACTCCTCCGGCGCGGTGGCCCTGTTCGTGTGGCTGGTCATCTGCTTCTCGCAGCTGCGGATGCGGAAGATCCTCCAGCGCGAGGCGCCGGAGAAGCTCGTCGTGAGGATGTGGCTGTACCCGTACCTGACCTGGGCGACGGCCACGCTGATCGTGGGTGTGCTGGTCTACATGCTGTTCGACACCGAGCACGACGGGCGCGAGACCGTGCTGCTGTCGCTGATGGTCGCCGCCGTCGTGCTGGTGATCGCGGTGGTCAAGCAGCGGCTCACGGCTGGCCGCCCGGCCCCGGCGGCCGAGACCCCGGCCGACAAGGTGTCCATCGGCTGACCCGTACGCACGCCCCCGAGCGAGCACGGCTCATGGCCGCATGACCTGACGAAGGTGTCAGGTCATGCGGCCATACCGCGTTCTGGGACCCCGCGAACGGCCGCACGGCCCGGCGGGGCGCCGCCGCCCGGGGGCGGCGGCGGGGGCCTCCGGGGCGGGAGTACGCGGGCCGGGAAGGCGCGAGCGAGCGAGGGCCAGGAAGGCGCGGGCGGGGAGACGGGGGCCGGGGCCGCACGCCGGGAAGTCTGGGTACGGGTTCGGGCGCGGGGGCGGGCCGGGACCGGGCGGGGCGCGGGCGGGGGCCAGGAAGGCGGGGGGCCAGGGCCGGGCGGGGCCGGGAAGACGGGGCCGAGGCCGCGCGCCGAGAGGACTGGGTACGAGACCGGGTGCGGGTCGAGCGCGGGCGCGGGCCGAGCGTGAGTGCGAGTACGGGCACAAGCACGAGTACGGGCCGAGCGCGGGTGCGGGCCCGGCCGGGCGCGGGGCCGGACCGGGCCGGGCGCGGGGCCGGGCCGGGCGCAGGCACAGGCACAGGTGCGGGCCGGCACGGGCGAGGGCCGAGCCGGGCGGGGCACGGGTGCAAGGCGGGCACGGACGCAGCGCGGGTGCAGGGCGGCCCGGGCGCGGGCCGAGCCGGGCGCGGCCCGGGCGCAGGCCGGCCCGGGCGCAGGCCGGCCCGGGCGCAGGCCGAGCTGGCCACGGGACACAGGCACCGGTGCGGGCCCGGCCGGGCGCGGGTGCGGGTCAGGCGCCGCGCGGGGGCAGGGCGGGCCTAGGTGCTCGCGGAGGGGGCGGGCCGGGTGCGTTCGGGCGGATGTCGGGGTGCCCTTCGGGGCGGCCGGCCCGGGGGTGCATGGTGCTCTCGACGCCGAAGAGGCCCGCCGGGCCGAAGCAGGGCTTCGGCCCGGCGGGCCTCTTCGCGGGAACCGCGGCGCGGGCGCCTAGCGCTTGCCGGCGAGCTTCCAGGCGGTGGGCAGGGCGCCCATCGCCAGGGCGGCCTTGAGGGCGTCGCCGATCAGGAACGGGGTGAGGCCGGCCGCGATCGCCTGGGACGCGGACAGGTGGGCCGCCAGGGCCAGGTAGGGGACACCGACCGCGTAGATGATCGCCTCGCCGAGGATCATCGTGCCGGCCATCCGCAGCGGGGAGCGGTCGGCGCCGCGGCGGGCCAGGGCGCCCACGGCGGCCGAGGCGAGCAGCATGCCGATGACGTAGCCGAACGAGACCATGCCGGCGCCGGAGGCACCCTGCGCGAACCACGGCACGCCCACCACACCGGCGACCGCGTACAGGGCGAGGGAGAGGAAGCCGCGGCGGGCGCCGAGGGCGGTGCCGACGAGCAGCGCGGCGAAGGTCTGGCCGGTCACCGGGACCGGGGAGCCGGGCACCGGCACCGACAGCTGGGCCGCGAGGCCGGTGAGCACCGCGCCGCCGGCCACGAGGGCGGCGTCGCGGACGCGGGAGGACGGCAGCAGGTCGGCGAGGACTGCGCCCGGGCGGGCGGTGGCGGTGGCGGTGCTCATGGGATCTCCGCGGGTGACGGGGACATGCTGGGACACGGTGACGCTATCCCAGGCCCCACGGGCCGATCACCGTCAGCGATCGACAAAGGCCGGAACATGACCTTGGTGGGCACCGGACAAAGAGTGGTGATGACACCGGTCCGGGCGTGACACTGATCACTGAGGCCGGGACGTTTCCGTCACTCTCGCGGGTCGCGGGCGGACTGTGGAGTCCCGCCAAACGAATCCTGGTCATCTGGTCGGATTCGGCTTTCCTGCCCTACCCTTCCAGCCATGGTTGCCCAGGCCCGGAATCTCACGTCGCGTCGCTATGTCGACCTGCGACGCCAGGGCACGGCCACCTGTCGCCGTCCGGGGTAGGGGCGGGCCCTTCGGCACGCCTCGCCTTCTTCGAAGTCTCCGAGACGTGTCGGCCCCGTTCCCGAGGACGGTCCTCATGACCCGTACCGCCGTTTCCCCCCTCGCCTCCCCCGTCCCGCGTGCCGCCGACAGCGACCGGCGGCGCACCAGCGCCAGCGTCGTGCTGCGCACGGTGCTGGAGCACGGCCCGGTGGCCCGCTCCACCGTCGCCCGGCTGACCGGTCTTTCGCCCGCGTCGGTGACCGAGCACTGCGCCCGGCTCGCCGAACGGGGCCTGATCCGGGAGTCGGCCGCGCCCCGCCGCTCCAACGGGGTCGGCCGCCCGCACGTCCCGGTCGACCTGGACGACTCCCGCTTCCTCGTCGCCGGGGTGCATGTGGCCGTGCCGTACACCACGGTGGCGCTGCTGGACCTGCGTGGCCGGGTGGTGGCCCGGCGGGAGCTGCGGCACGAGCGGACCGAGCCCGGCTGGGTGCTGGCGCGGGCCGCCGAGGGACTCGCGGGACTGCTCGCCGGGGTGCCGGGCCGGCGTCCGCTGGGGGTCGGCGTCGCGGTGGGCGGCTGGGTGGACCGGGAGACAGGGACCGTGGTCGAGCACGAGCTGCTGGGCTGGCGGGAGGTGCCGGTGCGGGAGCTGCTCGGCGCCCGCACCGGTCTGCCGGTCCAGGTGGACGGGCACGCGCGGGCGCTGGTGCACGGGGAGCGGCTGTTCGGGCGGGCCCGGGGCAGCCGCAGTGTGCTGCATCTGTTCGTGGGCAATGTGGTGGACGCCGCCTTCGCCACCCATGACGCGGTGCACTACGGGCCCCGGTCGGCGGCCGGCGCCATCGCCCATCTGCCGGTGCCGGGCGGCACCGAGCCGTGCGCGTGCGGCCGTACCGGCTGCCTCCAGGCGGAGCTGAGCGAGCGGACGTTGTGCCGGCGGGCACGGGCGGCCGGGGTGCGCGGCTCGGCCGACGCGCTGCGGGTGGTGGCCGCCGCCGAGGGCGGGGACGCGGTCGCCCGGCGGCTGCTGGTGGACCGGGCCAGGGCGACCGGGCGGGCGGCCGGGCTGCTGCTGGACGTGCTCAACCCGGAGACCGTCGTGGTCACCGAGGTCGGTGTCATCCACTTCGAGGACTGTCTCGACGCGCTGCGGGAGGCGGCGGGCACGGCACGTTCCGCCGCCGTCCGCCCGACGAGCTTCCCGGATTCCGTCCTGGCGGTCGCGGGCGGATCCGTCGTACTCGACGCGCTGTTCCGGGACCCGCTCGGTCTGTCACCTGAGGGTATTTAATTCAGAAACTCGGAATGTTGACAGAGGTCGGCCGCGGACAGGAACATCCTGGTCATGAGCCTTCTTCGGAGCTGTCGCACTCTTTGTTGCTGACACATTGCCGCGCGTGAAGCGCGTGTTTCCGGCTCCGTGCTCTTTCTTTCTTCCGGTGTCCGACTCCGGAATTCTTCCTGCCTTTCCCCTCCTTTTCCCCGGGGAGTCCTCCCATGCACCGTCGTGTCTTTCTCACCTCCCTGCTCGGGGCGTCCGCCGCCGCCGCGGGTGTCAGCGGCTGCGCGAACGGCAGTGCCGCCGCCGACACCAGCGGCGCCGCCGCCCGGCCGCTCGCCGACCGGGTCCCGGCCGGCACCAGCCTGAAGATCGCCTCCTACCAGGGCGTGCAGCAGCTCCAGTTCAGGCTGGCGAAGCTGCCCCGGCTGCCCTTCAAGGTGTCGGACTGGGTGAACATCGGGGCGGGGCCGGACGTCATCAACGCCTTCCGCGCCCACTCCCTCGACCTCGCCGCCAACGCGGGCATCCCGCCGATCCAGGCCCACTACCAGGGCTTCGCCGCGAAGATCGTGGCGATCGGCATCACCCGCAAGCCCGTCTACCTCTTCGCCACCAAGCCCGGCAGCGACATCCGCGGGCCCGAGGACTTCCGGGGAAAGAAGCTCGCCTTCTCCCAGGGCCAGGCCCAGGGCGTCGTGCTGCTGCGGGCGCTGAAGCGGGCGGGCCTCTCGTACGACGAGGTGACACTGGTCCCGCTGACCAGCAACCAGTTCCTGACCGCCCTGCAGTCCGGCCAGGTGGACATCGCCCCGCTCGCCAACAGCCAGGTGCCGGCGTATCTGAAGCAGTACGCGGGCCGGGGCGCCCGTGTCATCCGGACCGACGTCGTCGATCTGCTCAGTCTGCTCTGGGCGCCGCAGCCGGTGCTGGACGACCCGGCGAAGGCCGCGGCGATCGCCGCCTACATCCCGCAGTGGGCCCGGGGCCAGGTGTGGCAGTACGAGCACCCGGACGTGTGGAACGAGGAGTTCTACGTCAAGACGCAGAACCTCTCCCTGGAGCAGGCGGAGTCCGTCACCGCCCTCGCCAACAAGCCGCTGTTCCCGCCCCGCTGGGACGAGGCGGTCGCCTGGGAGCAGGAGACCGCCGATCTGCTCGCCGAGGGCGGCTTCGTGAAGAAGTTCGACGTGTCCTCCCTCTTCGACCACCGCTTCGAGGCCCTCGCGGCCCGGGCCGTACCCGAGGAGTACCGGAAGTGACCGCCGTGACCACGACGACCGCGGTGCCCCAGGCCGCCGCCGGGGAGCCGCCCCAGGTCCGCAGGCGCCGCCGGCTCTCACCCGGCCGCCGGCTGCCCGCCGCCCGGCTGCTCGGCCCGCTGGTGCTGCTCGCGCTGTGGGCCGGCGCCTCGGCCGCGGGGACGCTCGACACGGGTGCCGTACCGGCGCCCTGGACCGTCCTCGGGACCGCCGGCCGGCTGTGGACCGAGGGCACCCTGCCCACCGATGTCCTGACCTCCCTGGAACGGGCCGGCTACGGCTTCGCGATCGGTCTGACCGCCGGGGTGCTGCTCGCGCTCGCCTCCGGTCTGAGCCGGACCGGGGAAGCGCTGATCGACGGGACCGTGCAGCTCAACCGGGCGATCCCCACCCTCGGCCTGATCCCGCTGTTCATCCTCTGGCTGGGCATCGGCGAGACCTTCAAGATCGCCATCATCGCGATCGTCGTCTACATCCCGGTCTATCTGAACACCCATGCCGCGCTGTCCGGCATCGACAGCCGGTACGTCGAACTCGCCGAGGTGCAGGGCCTGTCGCGGTTCGCCTTCGTCCGCCAGGTCGTGATCCCCGGCGCGCTGCCCGGATTCTTCGTGGGACTCCGGCTCGGGGTGACCGGCTCCTGGCTCGGCCTGGTGGTGCTGGAGCAGATCAACGCAACCAGCGGCCTCGGCTATCTGATGTTCCAGGCGCAGAACTACGGCCAGAGCGACGTCATCCTCGTCGGCCTGCTGATCTACGGAGTCTTCGGCCTGGTCTCCGACAGCGCGGTCCGGCTGATCGAACGGAGGGTGCTGTCATGGCGCCGCACACTGAGCAGCTGACCCGGCCCGCGGTCCGGCTCCGCGGCCTGACCCGGTCCTTCGCCGGCCGCACGGTCCTCGACGACATCGACCTCGACCTGCCCGCCGGGCAGTTCACGGCCCTGCTCGGGCACAGCGGTTCAGGCAAGTCCACCCTGCTGCGGGCCGTCGCCGGGCTCGATCACGCAGTGGCCGGCAGCGGCCGGCTCACCGCGCCCGAGCGGGTGTCCGTGGTCTTCCAGGACTCCCGGCTGCTGCCCTGGCGCCGGGTGCTGGACAACGTGCTCCTGGGCCTGGACGGCAGGGACGCCGAGGAGCGCGGCCGGGCCGCGCTGGCCGAGGTGGGCCTGAACGGCCGCGAGCGGGCCTGGCCGGGCGAGCTGTCCGGCGGCGAGGCACAGCGGGCGGCGCTCGCCCGCTCCCTGGTCCGCGAGCCGGCACTGCTGCTGGCCGACGAGCCGTTCGGGGCGCTCGACGCGCTGACCCGGATCCGGATGCACGCCCTGCTGCGCGAGCTGTGGGAGCGCCACCGGCCCTCCGTGCTGCTCGTCACCCACGACGTGGACGAGGCGATCGTGCTCGCCGACCGGGTTCTCGTCCTGGACCGGGGCCGCATCGGCCTCGACCTGACCATCGACCGTCCCCACCCGCGCTCGTACCGCGAGCCGGTCCTGGGCGAATACCGCGAGCGGCTGCTGGCCGCGCTGGGCGTCACGGAGGACCACCAGTGACACGGAGAAGGCTCCATCTGAACGCGTTCCTGATGAACACCGGGCACCACGAGGCGTCGTGGCGGCTGCCGGAGAGCGACCCGTACGCGCATGTCGACCTCGCCCACTACGTCGAGCTGGCCCGGATCGCCGAGCACGGCACCTTCGACTCCCTCTTCCTCGCCGACGGCCCCCAGCTGTGGGGCAACCTCGCCCAGCGCCCGGCCGGCGCCCTGGAACCGCTCACCCTGCTGACCGCGCTGGCGACCGCCACCGAGCACATCGGCCTGATCGCCACC
This sequence comes from Streptomyces sp. NPDC015171, assembly GCF_043079545.1. Classification (NCBI taxonomy): domain Bacteria; kingdom Bacillati; phylum Actinomycetota; class Actinomycetes; order Kitasatosporales; family Streptomycetaceae; genus Streptomyces; species Streptomyces sp. NPDC015171. The sequence goes on along the minus strand of NZ_JBIBUO010000004.1, from coordinate 126,075 downwards.
GCCTCCACCTCCTACAACTCCCCCTACAACCTGGCCCGCAGGTTCGCCTCGCTGGACATCGTCAGCGGCGGCCGGGCGGGCTGGAACATCGTGACCACCGCCGGTGCCGAGGCCGCCCGCAACTTCGGCCTCGACGCCGAGCCCGCGCACGCCGAGCGGTACGCCCGCGCCGCCGAGTTCCTCGACGTGGCGCTCAAGCTGTGGGACAGCTGGGAGGACGACGCGATCCTCGGCGACAAGGCGGCGGGGGTCTGGGGCGACGACACCAAGGTCCATCCGCCCCGGCACCGGGGGACGTACTTCCGGGTCGAGGGCGCGCTCAACGTGCCGCGCTCGCCCCAGGGCTACCCGCTCCTCGTGCAGGCGGGCTCCTCCGACGACGGGAGGGCCTTCGCGGCCCGGTACGCGGAGGCGGTGTTCACCGCCCAGCAGACCCTCGACGGCGCGCGGGACTTCTACGCCGATCTCAAGTCCCGTACCCGGCGGGCCGGACGCGACCCCGAGCACCTCAAGGTGCTGCCCGGGATCGTCCCGGTGCTCGGCTCGACCGAGGCCGAGGCGCGGGCCGCCGAGCAGGTGCTGGAGGACCACATCGTGCCCGAGCACGGCCGGGCCCGCCTGGAGAACCTGCTGCGCCTTGCGCCCGGCACCCTCGACCTGGACCGGCAGCTGCCCGACGACCTGCCGCCCGAGTCCGCGATCGAGGGCGCCAAGAGCCGCTACACGCTCGTCGTGGAGCTGGCCCGGCGCGAGCGGCTGACCGTGCGGCAGCTGATCGGGCGGCTCGGCGGCGGACGCGGGCACCTCACGTTCGCCGGGACGCCCGGGCAGGTCGCCGACCGGATCGAGACCTGGTTCGCCCAGGGCGCCGCCGACGGCTTCAACATCATGCCCGCCGTGCTGCCCTCCGGCCTCGCGGCCTTCGTCGAGCACGTCGTGCCGCTCCTGCGCGCCCGCGGCCTGCTGCGCACCGGCTACGGCCCCCGCCAGACCCTCCGGGAGCGCTACGGCCTTCCCCGCCCCGCCAACCAGCACACCGCCGCCCTCGTCTGAAAGGACCACGCCCGTGTCCCTGGAGATCACCAAGATCACCGCCCGTATCGGCGCCCATGTCTTCGGCGCCGACATCTCCCGGCCGCTCGCCCCGGAGGAGGTCGCCGCGATCCGGGAGGCCCTCGACGTCCACAAGGCGCTCGTCTTCGACGACGTACACCTGGACGACGCGGGCCAGCAGGCCTTCGCCCGCCACCTCGGCGACCTCACCACCGCCCACCCGACGGTCGGCGCGGTCGAGGGCGCCCCGAACGTGCTGCCGGTCGACAGCGAGCGGGGCCGCGCCAACCACTGGCACACCGACGTCACCTTCGTCCTCAACCCGCCGCAGGCCAGCACCCTGCGTTCGCTCACCGTCCCGCCGTACGGCGGCGAGACGCTGATCGCCAGCGCGGCGGGGGCCTACCGCGATCTGCCCGAGCCGCTGCGCCGTCTCGCCGACACCCTGTGGGCCGAGCACACCAACGACTACGACTACGCGGTGCCGGACGAGGAGATCGACGAGGAGCGGGCCGCGCAGCGCGCCCGGTTCACCTCGATCCGGTACCGCACCGCCCATCCCGTGGTCCGCGTCCATCCGCTGACCGGCGAGCGCGGGCTGTTCATCGGCGGGTTCGCCCAGCGGATCGTCGGCCTGTCGGCGGGCGAGTCCCGCAAGATCCTCGACCTGCTCCAGGCCTATGTCACCCGCCCGGAGAACGTGCTGCGCCACCGCTGGTCGGAGAACCAGCTGGTGCTGTTCGACAACCGGATCACCCAGCACTACGCCATCGACAACTACGACGGTCTGCCGCGCCGGCTGCACCGGGTCACCGTGGCCGGTGACATACCGGTCGGCATCGAGGGCAAGGAGAGCTACGCGATCGAAGGTGACGCCTCGCACTACACAAGCGTGGCCGGGTAACCGTATATTCACCCTTCGTACCGCGAGTGTCCGGATACTGGGCAGCCCCTTCGTCTGAGCGGACGGGCCGCCCAGACTGACGGGGTTTTTGCCCGCCTATTGCACTGGGAGAGCCGCGCCCATGCCCAGCAGCACCACGACCGAGACGCCGCCCCAGGACCAGGCGGGCACCTCCCTCTCCCATGGCCTCAAGCAGCGCCATCTGTCGATGATCGCCCTCGGCGGGGTGATCGGCGCCGGTCTGTTCGTCGGCTCCGGCGCGGGCATCGCCGCCGCCGGACCGTCCATCGTGATCGCCTACACCGTCTCCGGCCTGCTGGTGATGCTGGTCATGCGGATGCTCGGCGAGATGTCGGCCGCCTACCCGTCCTCGGGCTCCTTCTCCGCGCACGCCGAGCGGGCGATGGGCCCGTGGGCGGGCTTCGCCGCGGGCTGGTCGTTCTGGGTGCTGCTGTGCACGGCCGTCGGCCTGGAGGGCATCGGCGCGGCGAAGATCGTCCAGGGCTGGGTGCCGGGCACCCCGCAGTGGATGTGGGTCGCGCTGTTCATGGTGGTGTTCTGCGGGGCGAACCTGGCCGCCGTGAAGAACTTCGGCGAGTTCGAGTTCTGGTTCGCCGCGCTGAAGGTCGGCGCGATCAGCCTCTTCCTGATCCTGGGCGTGCTGGCCCTCGCGGGTGTGCTGCCCGGCACGGACTCCCCCGGCACCTCGAACCTCAGCGACTTCATGCCGCACGGCAGCGAGGGCCTGCTCGTCGGCCTGCTCGCCTCGGTCTTCGCCTACGGCGGCCTGGAGACGGTCACCATCGCGGCGGCCGAGTCGGAGAACCCGGTGCGCGGTGTGGCGTCCGCCGTGCGCACGGCGATGTGGCGCATCGCGCTCTTCTACATCGGCTCGATGGCGGTCGTCGTCGCCCTCGTCCCGTGGGACTCCAAGGAGGTCGTGGAGAAGGGCCCGTACGTCGCCACGCTCGACCACCTCGACATCCCCGGCGCGGGCCGGCTGATGGACGTGGTCGTGCTGGTCGCCCTGCTGTCCGCGATGAACGCCAACATCTACGGCTCCTCGCGCATCGCCTTCTCGCTGGTCGAGCGCGGCCAGGGCCCGAAGGCGCTGGCGAAGCTGTCCGGCGGGGTGCCCCGGATCGCGGTCCTCACCTCGTGCTTCTTCGGCTTCGTCTGCGTGCTGCTCAGCTACTGGCGCCCCGATGACGTCTTCCCCTGGCTGCTGAACATGATCGGCGCGGTCATCCTGGTGGTCTGGATCTTCATCGCGGTCTCCCAGCTGATGCTGCGCCGCCGCATCGAGCGCGAGGCCCCCGAGAAGCTGGTCGTCCGCATGTGGGGCTTCCCGTGGCTGACCTGGATCGCCCTGGCCGCCATGGCCGCGATCTTCGTACTGATGGCCCGTGAGGCGGACACCCGTGTCCAGCTGTACTCGACGGGCGCGATGACCCTGACCCTGGCCGCCGTCGGTTACGCCTGGCAGCGGGCGCGGGCCAGGCGCTGACGCCCCCCGTCCGCCGCACCCGGCGAGGCCCCCACGCACGACGCGTGGGGGCCTTTCTGTCGTTCCGGCCTTGTTATTGGTAGCGTGCAGTTGCAAGCTCTTCGCAATAAGCCCTGAGCGTCCCGCCTCGTGATCGTCTTCTCACCCTTCACGGAGGCGGGCGGAGAAAAGAAGACCCCCGTGAGGACCTGACTCACGGGGGTCTTCCCGTTCACTCGCAGGGCGTGTTGAGCGACAGCAGCGCGGTGTGCCGCCCGTCGAGGCGGATCTCGCTGACCGCCGCGTTGCGCAGCCCCGGGAAGACCCGCCGGTAGTCGGCGAGCGCGATGCCCAGCAGGGAGCAGAGCACCAGCCGCAGCAGGGTGTTGTGGGCGACGACGAGGACCCGTCCGCCGGGGTGTGCGGCGGCGATCCGGCCGAGCGCGGCCGTGCCCCGGGCGGCGGCGGCGCCGGGTTCCTCGGCGCCCGGGAAGGGATGGGCCACCGGGTCGGCGCGGAAGGCGTCCGCCGCCCGGGGGTCCTCCTCGGCGAACTCGGCGAGGGTGCGGCCCTCCACCACCCCGAAGTCGCATTCGCGCAGGCCGTCCTCGCGGTGCGGGGTGAGGCCGAGGGCCCGGCAGGCGGGGCCGGCGGTGAGCACCGCCCGGGACAGCGGCGAGGTCCACACGGCGTCCACCGGGTGCGCGAGCACCCAGCGGCCGAGCGCCTCGGCCTGGGCCCGCCCGGTGTCGGTGAGGGCGACATCGCTCACCCCGGCGTACCGGTTCTCGGCGTGCCAGACGGTCTGCCCGTGACGGGCCAGCAGCAGGGTCGTACTCATGAGCCCGGAGTATTCCGGCCCAGCCGGGCCCGCGCATGCCCGGCCACCGCGCGCGGCAGCCAGCCCCGCGCCTCCAGCTCCCCCACCAGCCGCGCGTACGGTTCGGCGAAGCGGGCCGTGCGGCCGGGCCGGGGCTCGACCGTCGCGCCGGGGCGCACCATGCCCTCCGCCACCTGGGCCAGCCCCGCCCCCGCCCCGGTGCCGTACGCGGCGAGCGCCGCCATGCCCAGCGCCGGCTCGGTGCGGGCCGGCACCGTGAGCGGGCGGCCCAGGACGTCGGCGCGCAGCTGTGTCCAGTAGGCGCTGCGGGCCCCGCCACCGGTGACGGTGAGCGGGCCGTCCAGGGGGGCGCCCAGCTGGTGCAGGTAGTCGAGGCAGAGGCGTTCGGTGAAGGCCACGCCCTGGAGGAGGGCCGCCCACAGGTCGGCGTCCGACTCCGGGTCGCCGAGCAGCAGGGCGGTGGCCCCCGGGGCGTGGAACGGGAAGCGTTCGCCGGGTGAGACGAGCGGGTAGGCGACGGCGCCGGACGGCTCGAAGGCGGCGGCGCGGGCGTCCAGGGCGGCCGGGTCGGCGCCCGGGAAGCGGGCGGTGAGGACGCCGGCGCCGACGCTGGAGGCGCCGCCGGGCAGCCAGGTGCCGTCGGGCGCGCGGTGGTTGTAGACCACGCCGGCCGGGTCGGACACCGGCGCCGACGCCGCGCCCTTCAGTACGAGCGTCGTGCCCAGCACCGAGTTCCACGCGCCCGGCCGCAGCGCCCCGGCGGCGATCTGGGCGGCGCAGCCGTCGGTCATGCCCGCGATGACGGCGGTGCCGGCGGGGATGCCGGTGGCGGTCGCGGCGGCCCCGCAGACCTCGCCGAGCCGGGTGCCGGGGCGCACCACGTCCGGGAGGGTGCCGGCGGGCAGTCCGGTCAGCTCGGGCCAGGACTCGCGGCGCAGGTCGTAGGCGGTCTTCAGGGCGTGGCTGGAGTCGCTGGGCACGCGGTGCCCGGTCAGCGCGGCGGTGATCACGTCCGGCTGGTGGGCGATCCGCCCGGGGCCGTGCGCGGCCGTCAGCCAGCGCGCCTTGGGCAGCGCCCAGGTGTCCTGCACCGCGAGCCCGGCCGACCGCAGCCGGGCGCCCTCGGCCGCCGCGCGCCGGTCGTCGTACATGAGGGCGGGCCCCAGCGGGCGTCCGCCGTCGTCCGTGAGCAGCACGGTCCCGGAGGTCCCGCACACCGCGACCCCGGCCGGCCTGGCCCGCGCCCCGGCGAGCGCCGTCCGGCAGGCCGCGCACACCGCGGTCCACCACTCCGCCGGGTCCTGCTCGTGCCGGACGCCCGCCCGGTGCCCGTTCCGTAACGGCGCCGAGCCGCTGCCGAGCACCTCGCCGTCCGCCGCCACCAGCAGCGCCCGTACCCCCTGCGTGCCGAGGTCCACCCCGAGCCACGCCTCGTCCATCCCGACCTCCGCACTTCGCGACCGAGCCTGTGAACTTCCCACTCCTCTCCGAGATTTCCCCTTGATTTCCCCGTGCGCAAGGGATTGACGGCCCTCCCGTGCCGTTACACCCTCTGTTGTCGAGTCGACTCGCACTGTTAACCCGCCCGACCCCACCGCCCCACCGACGGAGGTCCCGGATGGACAGGCACGCGCACGACCGCCGACGCTTCCTCACGCTCACCGGGGCCCTCGCCGCCGCCCCGCTGCTCTCCGCGTGCGGCGCCGGCTTCGGCGGCGACAGCGGCGGCGACGGCGGCGGTTCGGCCGCGGGCGACGTCACCGGGGCCTTCGACTGGAAGCGGGAGAAGGGCACCGCCATCAAGGCGCTGCTGAACAAGCACCCGTACACGGACGCCCTGATCGCGGACCTGAAGTCGTTCACCGAGCGGACCGGCATCGAGGTGAGCTACGACGTCTTCCCCGAGGACAACTACTTCGACAAGCTCACCGTCGACCTGTCCAGCGGACGCGCCTCCTACGACGTCTTCATGCTCGGCGCCTACATGGTGTGGCAGTACGGGCCCCCGGGCTGGCTGGAGGACCTGGGCCCGTGGATGCGCAACTCCTCGGCCACCGGCGCCGAGTGGGACCAGGCGGACTTCTTCCCGAACCTGCTCCAGGCCGACCAGTGGTCGCTGAAGGCGGGGGCGCCGCTGGGCCGGGGCGGGCAGTACGCGCTGCCGTGGGGCTGGGAGACCAATGTGGTCGCCTACAACACCGAGGTGTTCCGCAAGCTGGGGCTGAGGCCGGCCGAGTCCTTCGACGAACTGCGCGAGCTGGCCGGGGCGATCAAGAAGAAGGCGCCCGGCGCCGGGTTCGACGGGATGTACGGGATCGCCGTGCGCGGGTCGCGCAGCTGGGCCACCATCCACCCCGGGTTCATGACCATGTACGCCCGCAACGGACTGCGCGACTTCACGGTCGAGGGCGGGAAGCTCACACCCGCGATGAACTCGCCGGCGGCCGTCGCGTTCACCGAGGACTGGGCGGACATGGTCCGGCGGGGCGGCCCGCCGTCCTGGACGTCGTACAGCTGGTACCAGTGCTCCGCCGACCTCGGCGCGAAGAAGGCCGGGATGCTCTTCGACGCGGACACGGCCGCCTACTTCCAGGCCGTGCGCGGGGCCTCCCCCGCCTCCGGGAAGATCGCCTTCCACCCGGGGCCGAAGGGGCCCGACGGCTCGCTCGCCACCAACATGTGGATCTGGTCGCTCGGCATGAACGCCAGGAGCAGGCGCAAGAGCGCCGGCTGGCTGTTCCTGCAGTGGGCCACCGGCAAGGAGCATCTGCGCCGGGCGGCGCTCACCGACGACCACATCGACCCCGTGCGCAGGTCGATCAGCCAGGACGGCGCCTACAAGGACAAGATGCGGCACCTGCCCGGCTTCCTGGAGACCTTCGAGACGGTCGTGGACCGGACGAGGATCCAGTTCACCCCGCAGGCCCAGTTCTTCGACGCCACCACCAGCTGGGCCGCGGCCCTCCAGGAGATCTACGGCGGACAGAGCGCCCGGTCCGTGCTGGACGGCCTCGCGGACGACCTGCGGCCGAAGGTCGGCTGATGCGCGTCCGCCCGGCGCTGCGGCCGTATCTCCTCGTCCTCCCGGCGCTCCTGCTGACCTGCGGGATCCTCTATCCGTTCGGACTCGGCCTGTACTACACGCTGTTCGACTTCTCGGCGGCCGAGCCGCGCCCGGACCTGGTGGGCCTCGCGAACTACGAGACCGTGTTCACCCAGGACGCCTTCTGGAACTCGGCGTGGGTGACCGTGCTGTACGCGCTCGGCGCGGCCGGCGCTGAGACCCTGCTCGGGGTCGCCGTCGCCCTGCTGCTGCACCGCTCGTCCCTGGTGGGCCGGGTCCTGGAGAAGATCCTGATCCTCCCGCTGATGATCGCCCCGGTGATCGCGGCGATCATGTGGAAGCTGATGCTCCAGCCCTCGGTGGGGGTGGTCGACCATCTGCTGAAGCCGTTCGGGCTCGGCGGGGTGCAGTGGACGGACACCCCGACGGGCGCGCTGCTGTCGTCGATCGCCGTGGACGTGTGGGTCTACACCCCGTTCGTGGCGATCCTCGCCCTGGCCGGGCTGCGCTCGCTGCCCGGCTCCCCGTTCGAGGCGGCGGCGGTGGACGGCGCCGGCCCCTGGTACACCTTCCGCCGGCTGACCCTGCCCATGCTGTGGCCGTATGTGCTGGTGGCGGTGATCTTCCGGTTCATGGACTCGCTGAAGGTCTTCGACATCATCTACGCGCTGACCGAGGGCGGGCCCGGCGACTCCACCGTGGTGCTCCAGATCCGGGCGTATCTGGAGGCGATCCGATTCCAGCGGTACTCCTTCGGGATCAGCTACACGATCGTGCTGTGGGCGGTGGTGTACCTGGCCGCGACGGTGCTGGTCCGGTACCTGGGGCGGATCCAGCGGAAGGCCGCGGAGGTGTCCGCATGAGGAAGCGGCTGTGGGGCCTGCTGGCGGACGCCGCCCTCCTGCTCTACTTCGCCTTCGCGCTGTTCCCGGTCGCCTGGATGCTGATCCTCTCCCTCAAGCCGGCCGACCAGCTCTTCAGCACCTACTTCTCCTTCACCCCGACCCTGGACGCCTACCGCACGGTGCTCGGCGGCAGCGAGGGCATCCCGTTCGTCCGCTTCTTCGTCAACAGCCTGGTGGTGTCGGTGGGCGCGGTCGCGCTGTCGCTGGTGGTCGGGCTGCCGGCCGCGTACGCCTCGGCGCGCTGGCGGTTCAGGGGCTCGGAGAACCTGCTGTTCCTGCTGCTGTCGTTCCGCTTCGCGCCCGAACTCACCGTGATCATCCCGCTGTTCGTGCTGTACCGGAAGCTGGGCCTGTTCGACACGTACGCCGGCATGGTGTGGGTGCTGCAGCTGGTCACCCTGCCGCTGGTGGTGTGGATCATGCGCTCGTACTTCGCCGATCTCACCCCGGAGCTGGAGCAGGCCGCGCTGCTCGACGGGTACCCGCGCAGGCAGGCGTTCTTCAAGGTGGCGCTGCCGCTGGTCAGGCCCGGCATCGCGGCCGTGTCGCTGCTGGCGTTCATCTTCGCCTGGAACAACTTCGTCTTCCCGCTGATCCTCACCTCCAGCTCGGCCCAGACGGTGACCGTCGGCGCGCTGTCCTTCCTCGGCGGCGACCGGCCCAAGTACCAGCTCACGGCCGCCGCCGCGCTCGTCTCCGCCGTCCCGCCGCTGCTGCTGGCGCTGACCATCCAGCGGTACCTGGTGCGCGGCCTGTCCTTCGGGGCGGTGAAGTCATGAGCATCGCGCTGCGCGGCGTACACAAGGCGTACGGCCGGACAGCGGCCCTGGACGGGCTCGAACTCGATGTGCGGGAAGGCGAGTTCTTCTGCCTGCTCGGGCCTTCGGGGGCCGGCAAGACGACCGCCCTGAAGACCGTCGCCGGTCTGGAGCGGCCCGACGCCGGCACGGTCGAGATCGACGGCCGGGACATGCGGGACGTGGAGCCCTACGACCGGGGCGTGGCCATGTGCTTCGAGAGCTACGCCCTGTATCCGCACCGGTCCGTGTACGACAACCTGGTCTCGCCGCTGCGTTCCCCGCGCCACCGGCTGCCGGCCGCCGAGGCCCGGGACCGGGTGGGCACCGTCGCCGGGCTGCTCGGGATCGGCGGCCTGCTGGACCGGATGCCGGCCCAGCTGTCCAACGGGCAGCGCCAGCGGGTCGCGCTCGGCCGGGTGCTGGTCCGCCCGGCCCGCGCCTTCCTGCTCGACGAGCCGCTGTCCCACCTGGACGCCAAGCTGCGCCAGCAGATGCGGGCCGAGCTGAAGGCGCTCGGCGCCGTACGGCGCACCACCACCCTGTACGTCACCCACGACTCCGTGGAGGCGCTGGCGCTCGGCGACCGGATCGGGGTGATCCGGGAGGGGCGGATCGTGCAGACCGGCACCCGGGAGGACATCTGGTACCGGCCCCGCGACACCGAGGTGGCGCGGGCCTTCGGGCGGCCCCGGATCAATCTGCTGCCGGGCACGGTGACCGAGGACGGCCGCTTCCGCTCACCGGACGGCGCCCTGGAACTGCCGCTGCCGGTGCGGATCGCGGCCGGCACCGAGGTGCTGGCCGGTGTGCGGCCCCGGGACGTGTCGCCGGCCGGCGCCGGGCACGGGTTGGCCGGCACGGTCTACGTCACCGAGGTGCTCGGCCGGTCCGTGGAGGTGACCGTGCGGATCGGCGCCCAGCGGCTGTCCTTCGTCGCCGCCCGGAGCGAAACGGCCGGACTGCGTCCCGACGACCCGGTCCGTCTGGCCGTCCGGCCTGAGAACCTGCTGCTGTTCGAGGCCGACCGGCCGCGGCGCCCAGGACGACGGATAGAGCAGCGATGAGCAGCAATGGTGCACAGCAGGGACCCGCGGCCCGGCAGGCCGCGATGGCCGAACGCGTGCTCGCCGAGGGGTCGGCGACCGCGGCCGAGCTGGCCGAGCGGTTCGGGGTGAGTCTGATGACCATCCACCGGGACCTGGACGAACTCGAACGGCAGGGCATCGTAAGAAAGTTCCGCGGCGGGGTGACCGCGCAGCCGTCCGGGGTGTTCGAGTCGAACGTGCAGTACCGGCTGAAGACCATGCGCGCGCAGAAGGCCGCGCTCGCCGAACGGGCGATGCGGTCGATCGAGCCCGGCATGGCGATCCTGCTCGACGACTCCACCTCCACCCTGGAGATAGCGCGCAGGCTGCGCCTCGGCGAGATCACCCCGCTCACGGTCGTCACCAACTTCCTGGAGGCGATCAATCTCCTCGCCGACCAGCGGGGCATCCACCTGATGGCGCTCGGCGGCGACTACGACCCGCTGCACTCCTCCTTCCTCGGGGTGTCCTGCGTGGAGGCCGTCGGGCAGCTGCGCGTCGACGTCGGCTTCGTGTCCACCTCGGGCGTGCACGGCGGCTACGCCTACCACCAGGAGCAGCACATCGTCTCGGTGAAGCGGGCGATGCTCGGCGTCGCGGCGCGCAACGTGCTGCTGGCCGACCACACCAAGCTGGGCCGGGTCGCCCTGCACCGGGTGGCCCCGCTGTCCCGCTTCGACCTGCTGCTGGTGGACGACGGTGCGGCCCCCGAGGCGCTGCGCGACCTGGACGAGCACAAGGTGCGCTACGAGGTGTGCGCCACCGATCCGAGGGAGGGCGATGACCGCGCTGGAGTTACGTGAGCTGCGCAAGACCTACCACTCGCGGGGCCGCCCGCCCGTGCGGGCGGTCCGCGGGATCGACCTGCGCCTGTCCCCCGGTGAACTGCTGGGGCTGCTGGGCCCGTCGGGCTGCGGGAAGTCCACCACGCTGCGGATGATCGCCGGCCTCGAGGCGGTGACCGGCGGGGACATCCTGGTGGGCGGCGCCTCGGTGGTGGACCGTCCGGCGCGGCACCGGAACATCGGGGTCGCCTTCGAGAACTACGCGCTGTATCCGCCGCTGACGGTCGCGGAGAACCTGGCGTTCGGGCTGAAGGCCCGCCGGAAGGCCCGCGGGGACGACGTCGCCCGCAAGGTCGCCGAGATCGCCGAACGGGTCGGTCTCACCGAGGTCCTCGGCGCCCGCCCGGCCGGTCTGTCCAGCGGGCAGAAGCAGCGGGTCTGCCTGGCCCGGGCGCTGATCAGGAAGCCGGACGTGCTGCTGCTCGACGAGCCGCTGTCCCATCTGGACGCGGCCCAGCGGGACACCACGCGCCGTGAGCTCAAGCGCATCCAGCGGGACGCGGGCCACACCACGATCCTCGTCACGCACGACCAGGAGGAGGCCCTGTCCCTCGCCGACCGGATCGCCGTCATGCGGGACGGCGTGATCCAGCAGCTCGGCACCCCGTACGAGATCTACGACCACCCCGCCACCTCCTTCGTTGCCGACTTCGTCGGCGAGCCCGCGATCAACCTGCTGCCGGGTATCGCCGGCGCCGACGGCCGCGCCCGGCTCTCCGCCGGGGTGCGCGTGCCGCTGCCCGTGCCGGTGCCCGAGGGCCGCCCGGTGCTGGTCGGGATCCGCCCCGAGGACCTGACCCTGACCGGCGCCGAGGGCATCCCCGCCCGGGTCGTCGCGCACGAACCCCTGCTGGAGTCCGGCATCGCCACCCTCGCCCTGGACGGGGTGGAGCGCCGTCTGGTGGTCCTCACCGGGCCCGAGGTGCGGCTCGCCCACGACGAGCCGGTGCGGGTGGCGGCCGGACTCACCCATGTCTTCGACGCCGAGACGGGAGATTCCCTGCGATGACCTCCAGTGCTGTGCGTGTGGTGGCCGCCGGCGACCACTTCGTCCTGCCCTCCCTCATCACGGCCGCCCTCGCGAAGGAGGCCGACTGCGCGGTGCGGGAGCTGACGCTGGACTGGCCGCTGACGCCGTTCGGTCCGGTGGCCGAGGTGAGCGAGGCGAGCGACGCCGAGGACGAGCTGATCGCGGCGCTGGCCGGCGCCGAGGTGCTCGTCACCCAGATGGGCCCGGTCACCGAGCGCGTCCTGACCGCCTGCCCCGCGCTGCGGCTGGTCGTCGTCTGCCGGGGCGGACCGGTGAACGTCAACCTGGAGGCGGCCGGGCGGCACGGCGTGCGGGTGTGCTTCGCGCCCGGCCGCAACGCCGCCGCCACCGCCGAGTTCACCGTCGGCCTGCTGCTCGCCGCCCTGCGCCGCATCCCGCAGGTCCACGACGCGCTGGCCCGGCAGGGCAGTTGGGCGGGCTCGGCGTACTACACCTACGAGCACAGCGGCCTTGAGCTGGAGGACCTGCCCGTCGGCCTGGTCGGCTACGGCGCGGTCGGCAGCCGGGTCGCCCGGGTGCTGTGCGCGTTCGGGGCGCGGGTGATGGTGTACGACCCGTATGTGCGCGGCGAGGTGCACGGGCTGCGCCTGGAGTCGCTGGACGAGCTGCTGCGCCGCTCGTCCGTCATCACCCTGCACGCCCGGCTCACCGCCGAGACCCGCGGCCTGATCGGCGCCCGCGAGCTGGCGCTGCTGCCGCCGGGCGCGGTGGTGGTCAACGCGGCCCGGGGCCCGCTGCTGGACGAGGACGCGCTGTGCGCGGCGCTGGCGGAGGGCCGGCTGTCGGCCGCGGCCCTCGACACCTATGCCGAGGAGCCGCTCCCGGCCGGCTCCCCGCTGCGGGAGCTGTCCGACCGGGTGGTGCTCGCCCCGCACCTGGGCGGTGCCAGCCGGGCGGTGGCCGAGAAGGCCGCGCGGATCGCCGCCGGCGAAGTGGGGCGCTGGCTGCGCGGGGAGCCGCTCGCGCACCGTCTGACGTGAGGAGAGGGCATGTTCGTCGGGATCGACGTGGGGACGTCCCTGGTCAAGGCGGCGGCCTTCGACCGCGGGGGACGGGAGCTGGCGGTGGAGGCACGGCCGGTCCGCCTCGATGTGCGCCACGGTGCCGTGGAGCAGGACATGCGGGAGGTGTACGCGGCCGTCGGCGGCGTGCTGGGGGCCCTGACCGGGCGGCTGGCCGGCGAGCCGGTGGAGCTGGCGGGGCTGACCGGGCAGGGCGACGGGGTGTGGCTGGTGGACGCGGCCGGCCGGCCGGTGCGCCCGGCGCTCTCCTGGATGGACGGCCGCGCCCATGAGCTGGTGGACCGGTGGCTGGCGGACGGCACCGTGGAGGCGGTGTTCCGGCGCACCGGCAGCGCGATGTTCCCGGGCTGCCCGGGGCCGCTGCTGGCCTGGCTCGACGCGCACGAGCCGGAGGCCCTCGACGCGGCGGACGCGGCCGTCTTCTGCAAGGACATGGTGTTCCAGCGGCTGACCGGCGCCGAGCGGGCGGTGACGGACGTGTCGGACGCGTCGATGCCGTTCCTCGACCCGCGCACCCGGGCCTACGACGACACGGTGGTGGAGCTGCTGGGCCTGGCCCACCGCCGCCGGCTGCTGCCCCCGATCGGCGACCCGGTCGCGACGGGCGAGGCGTGCGGCGAGGGCCTGCCGGCCGGCACCCCGCTGGCGAACGGCCCGTACGACCTGCCCGCGTGCGCGCTCGGGGCGGGCGTCACCGCGCCCGGTGACGGGCTGCTGATCCTCGGCACCTGCCTGGCGAGCCTGGTCGCCACCACCGAGCTGGATCTGACCGGCGAACCGGCGGGCCTGTACATCTCCACCGACCGCCCCGGGCACTGGCTGCGGGCGATGCCGGCGATGGTCGGGACGGCGGCGCTCGACTGGGTGCTGCGCACGACGGGGACCCGGCACGAGGAGCTGGACGGCCTGCTGGTCTCGGCTCCGCCCGGCGCGCACGGGGTGCGGGTGCTGCCGTACTTCGCGCCGTCCGGTGAGCGGGCCCCGTTCGTGGAGCCGGGGCTGCGGGCCGAACTCCTCGGTGTCTCCCTGGAGTCGACGCCCGCCCAGCTGGTCCGGGCGACCTGCGAGGGCATCGGCTACGCGGCCCGGCACTGCCTGGCGGCGGCGGGCCTGACCGGTTCGCTCGCGGTGTGCGGCGGCGGCGCCCGCAGCCCCGCCTGGGTGGGGCTGCTCGCCGATGTGCTGGGCCGGCCGCTGCGGGTGGTGGACGGCGAGGTCGGCGCGCGGGGCGCGGTGCTGGCGGCGGCCGAGCGGTACGGCGTCCCGCTGGACGCCGGCCGGTGGACCCGGCCGGCCCGGATCGTGGAGCCCGACCCGGACCGGGCGGCGTTCTACACCAAGGGCTTCGCCGAGCACCTGGAGCTGCTGGCCGCGGCGCGCGAGCGGGCCCGGCGCTGAACCGGGCCCGGCACGGCGGACTACAGGTTGCTGAAGTCGGGGCCCTGGGTGCGGCTCCGCTTGATCTCGTAGAAGCCCGGCACGGAGGCCACGGCGATGGTGCCGTCCCACAGCCTGGCGGCGTCCTCGCCCTTCGGGGCGGGGGTGACGACGGGACCGAAGAAGGCGACCTGCTCGCCGTCGGCTCCGGGCACCGCGATGACCGGGGTGCCGACCTCCTGGCCGACCTTCTCGATGCCCTCCTTGTGGGAGGCGCGCAGCTCGGCGTCGAACTCGAAGTCCTCCTGGTCGGCGTAGTCGATCAGCTCGGCGGGCAGGCCGGCGTCGGCGAGCGCGCCGGCGATGGCCTCCCGGGTCGGGCCCTCGCCGTCGTTGTGGATGCGGGTGCCGAGCGCGGTGTACAGCGGGCCGAGGACGTCGTCGCCGTGCTTCTGCCAGGCCGCGGCGACCACGCGGACGGGCGCCCACGCCTTGGTGGTGAGCAGCTCGCGGTAGTTCTCGGGCAGTTCGTCCAGCTTGTCCTCGTTCAGGACGGCGAGGCTCATGAGGTGCCAGCGGACCTCGATGTCGCGGACCTTCTCCACCTCCAGCACCCAGCGGGAGGTCATCCAGGCCCACGGGCACAGCGGGTCGAACCAGAAGTCGACGGGGGTCTTGCCGGACGAGGTGGTGGTCTCGGACATGGCGCTCCTCAGCAGAACCATCTTTTGAAAGGTCAACGAGGCTGCCCCCGCGCGCATTCCCTGCTGCCCGCCGTCAGGAGCACATGGCAGGATCGGTCCTGTTCAGCCGCCATTCACGCGATCACAAGGGAGTGCCGTCCGTGCCCGGTGAGAATCTGTCCCGCGACGAGGCCCGCGAGCGGGCCGCCCTGCTGTCCGTCGAGGGGTACGAGGTGTCCCTGGACCTGAGGTCCGCCGTCGGCGACAGCGGCGGCGAGCCGCGCACCTTCCGCTCGGTGACCACCGTCCGCTTCCGCTGCAACGAGCCGGGGGCGTCGAGCTTCGCCGATCTGATCGCGCCGGGCGTGACCGCGGTCTCGCTCAACGGCCGGGATCTGGACCCGGGCGAGGTGTTCGACGGCTCCCGGATCGCCCTGGAGGACCTGGCCGCGGAGAACGAGCTGGTGGTGGACGCGCAGTGCGCCTACTCGCGCACCGGCGAGGGCCTGCACCGCTTCGTCGACCCGGAGGACGGCGAGGTCTACCTGTACACGCAGTACGAGCCGGCGGACGCCCGCAGGGTCTTCGCGAACTTCGAGCAGCCGGACCTGAAGGCGCCGTACCGCTTCGAGGTGCGGGCGCCCGAGGGCTGGACGGTGTGGAGCAACGGCGCCGGCGAGCAGGCGGACGGGGTGTGGCGGTTCGCGGAGACCAGGCCGATCTCGACGTACATCACCTGCGTGGTGGCGGGCCCGTACCACTATGTGACCGATTCCTACACCCGTACCTTCGAGGACGGCACGACGCTGGAGATCCCGCTCGGCGCGATGTGCCGCAAGGGTCTCGCCCCGCACTTCGACGCGGACGACGTCTTCCTGGTCACCAAGCAGGGCCTGGACTTCTTCCACGAGCACTTCGACTACCCGTACCCGTTCGGCAAGTACGACCAGGCGTTCGTGCCGGAGTACAACCTGGGCGCGATGGAGAACCCGGGCCTGGTGACCTTCCGCGAGGAGTACATCTTCCGCGGGAAGGTGACGCGGGCGTCGTACGAGGCGCGGGCCAACGTCATCCTGCACGAGATGGCGCACATGTGGTTCGGCGACCTGGTCACCATGGTGTGGTGGGACGACCTGTGGCTGAAGGAGTCCTTCGCCGACTTCATGGGCACGTTCGCGAACGTGGGCGCGACCCGCTTCAAGGACGCCTGGATCACCTTCGCCAACCGCCGCAAGGCCTGGGCGTACCGCGCGGACCAGCTGCCCTCGACGCACCCGATCACCGCGGACATCCGCGATCTGCAGGACGCCAAGCTGAACTTCGACGGCATCACCTACGCCAAGGGCGCCTCGGTGCTCAAGCAGCTGGTGGCGTACGTCGGCCAGGACGCCTTCCTGGAGGGCGCCCGGCGCTACTTCAAGCGACACGCGTACGGCAACACGCGCCTGGGCGACCTGCTGTCGGTGCTGGCCGAGACGAGCGGCCGGGACATGACCCAGTGGTCGCGGTCCTGGCTGCAGACGGCCGGGGTGAACGCGCTGACCCCGCAGGTGCTGCTGGACACCGAGGGCGGCCGGATCGCCGAGCTGGCGATCGTCCAGGAGGCCCCCGAGTCCCACCCGGAGCTGCGTCCGCACCGGATCGCGGTGGGCCTGTACCGGCGTACGCCCGAGGGCGCGGTGGAGCGGTACGCGCGCGTGGAGACGGATGTGCACGGCCCGCGCACGGTCGTGGCGGAGCTGGCGGGCGCCGAGGCGCCGGAGCTGGTGCTGGTCAACGACGACGACCTGACGTACTGCAAGACGCGCTTCGACGAGACCTCGCTCGCGGCGCTCCGGCGCGGTCTGGGCGACATCACCGATCCGCTGGCGCGGGCCCTGTGCTGGTCGGCGCTGTGGAACATGACGCGGGACGGGCTGCTGCCGGCGCGGGAGTTCATCGGCCTGGTGCTGCGGTTCGCGGGGCGGGAGTCGGACATCGGCGTGCTGCAGATGCTGCACGCGTGGGCGGAGTCGGCGGCGGTCCACTACACGGCGGCCGGGCGGCGCGAGGAGGCGGCCCGGGAGCTCGCCGAGGGCTCCTCGCGCCATCTGCACGCCGCCGAGCCGGGCAGTGAGCACCAGCTGGCCTGGGCGCGGTTCTTCGCGCGCTCGGCCGCGGCGCCGGCCGCGTTCGAGCTGCTGAAGGGGCTGCTGGACGGCTCGGTGACGCTGCCGGGTCTTGAGGTGGACCAGGAGCTGCGCTGGACGTTCCTGGAGCCGCTCGCCGTGCACGACGTGATCGGCGAGAAGGAGCTGGCCGCCGAACTCGCCAGGGACGACACCGCCTCCGGCAAGCGCCACCAGGTGCGCTGCCTTGCCGCGCGGCCCTCGGCGGCGGTCAAGGCGCAGGCCTGGGCGCAGGTGGTGGAGTCCGACGCGCTGTCGAACGCGCTGGTGGAGGCGACGATCGCGGGCTTCGCCCAGCCCTCGCAGCGGGAGCTGGCCGCCCCGTACACGCCGAAGTACTTCGCGGCGCTCGAACGGGTGTGGAACGAGCGGTCGATCCAGATCGGGATGGACGTGGTGCGGGGCCTGTTCCCGGCCCTCCAGGACTCCCCGGAGACGCTGGAGGCCACGGACGCCTGGCTCGGGGCGCACCCGGACGCGCCGCCGGCGCTGCGCCGGCTGGTGCTGGAGGCGCGCGACGACCTGGCGCGGGCGCTGCGCGGACAGGCGTGCGACGCGGCGGCCGCCGGCCACTGAGCTTTGGCCTGAGCTTGCCCGGCGGGTGACCGTTACGAAATTCGGGCAAACATAGCCGTAACCCTTGGTCCGCACCCGATCGGACCAGGGGTTTTCGGTGCCTACTCGGCATCCGAACACCTGACCTTTAGTCCCGTCTTGTCCGCATTTTTCGACGGGCGTGTAACAGCGGTTACGGGCCGGTCCGGGCGGGGGAATTCCGACGCCATGACCCACAACACCCCGCTCTCCCCCCGCCCCCTCCGCCACCTCTCCGAAGGCCGCCGCCGCGTTCTGACGGCGGCCCAGCTGCGCGCCCACGGGGTCGGCGCGGCCGAGCTCGCCGAGCAGTGCCGCCCCGACGGCCCCTGGCGGGAGCTGCTCCCGAACGTGATCCTGCTGCACCCCGGCCCGGCCACCGGCGAGGAACTGCTGCACGGCGCCCTGCTGTACGCGGCCCGCGCGACGGAGCCCGGCGTCCCGGCCCAGCCGACGGCCGGCAGCGCCCACCGGCCGCTGTACGCGGAGGCGGTGCTCACCGGCCTCGCCGCGCTGGCCCTGTACGGCTTCGCGTCCGCCCCGCCGCTGCCCGCCGTCCACCGGGTCGACGTCCTGGTCCCCCGGCTGCGCCGGCTGCGCTCCACCGGCCATGTCCGCATCCTGCGCACCGCCGCCCTGCCCGCGGCGCAGGCGGTGAGCGGACTGCCGGTGGCGCCGGTGCCGCGGGCGCTGGCGGACGCGGTGGCGGAGCTGCGGGACGCCCAGGCGGTGCGCCGGCTGCTGACCGAGGCGGTGCGCGACGGCCACTGCGAACCGGCGGCCGTGGTCCGGGAACTGACCCAGGCGAAGCTGCTGAACCGCCCGCACGTGGTGGACGCGGTGGACGCCCTGGTCGCGGAGGGCCGCTCGATCGCCGAGGACCGGCTGTACCGGATGGTCTCCGAGCACGGCCTGCCCGACCCGGTCTGGAACGTCGACCTGCGGCTGCCCGGCGGACCGCACCTGGGCGGCGTGGACGCCTACTGGCCCGACCAGGCGGTCGCCGTCGAACTCGACACGCGCGCGCCGCGCCAGGGCGACGCGCAGGACGATGACGCGCTGTGGTCGGAGTACGCCCGCAAGCGCGAGCACCTGGAGCGCCTCGGCATCACGGTCGTGCACATCACGCCGCGCAAGCTCCGGGCCTCCCTTGAGCAGCAGGCGGCGGTGGTGCGGACGGCACTGATGGCGTCGGGCGACCGCGACCCGGCCGCCTATGTCGTGGTGCTGCCCCGGTAGTGACGGACCCGGACCGCGCCGGCAGGCCACGGGGACGGCCGTCAGGAGGGGGCCAGGAGGCCGTCAGGAGGGGAGAGGAGGGGCCACCGGACCGGACCGGTGGCCCCTCCTCGTACGGGTGCCGTGCCGGTCCCCGTACGGGTGCCGTGCCCTCCCCGTACGGGGTGCCGTGCCGCGCGTACCGCCGTCCGGCCGGTTCTCCTGTTTTGCTGCGCCGTCCGGGTGAGGGCTCACCGCAACGGCCGCCCGCCGCGGGCGGCGCCGCGCGGGCCGCGGTACAGGAGACTCATGAGAAAGTCCCGAATAGCCGCGGCCGGTTGCTCCCTGCTCCTCACCGCCGCCTGCGCCTTCGTCGATCCCGCGACGGCACAGGTGGCGCCCCGGACCGCGGCAGCCGGCTATGTGGCCCTCGGCGACTCCTACTCCTCGGGTGCCGGGGCGGGCGACTACCTGCCCTCCTCCGGCAAGAACTGCAAGCGCAGCAGCCGGGCCTACCCCGTGCTGTGGGCCGAGGCCCACGCGCAGTCGTCCTTCAGCTTCGTCGCGTGCAACGGGGCCGGTACCGGCGAGGTGCTCTCCGAACAGCTCGGCCCGCTCGGCGCCCGCACCCGCCTGGTCTCCCTCACCGTCGGCGGCACGGACTCGGGCTTCGCCACCGTCATGACGACCTGCGCCATCGGCGGCACCTCCCGGTGCACGTCCGCCGTCTCCCGGGCGCGCTCCGCCATGGACGGGACCCTCAGCCGCAACCTCGACCGGCTCTACTCGGTCATCCGGGACCGGGCGCCCGCCGCCCGCGTCGTGGTGCTGGGCTACCCGCACCTCTACCACCTCGGCGGCCGCTGTTCGCTGGGCCTCCCGGAGGACGAGCGCGCCTCGCTCAACTCCGCCGTGGACCATCTCAACCAGGTGATCGCCCAGCGCGCCGCGGCCCACGGCTTCGCCTTCGCCGACGTCACCGGCGCCTTCACCGGGCACGAGATCTGCTCGTCCACACCGTGGCTGCACGGCGTGGACGTGCTGGCGATCACCGAGTCGTACCACCCGACGGCACCGGGACAGTCCCTCGGCTACCTTCCGGCGCTCGACCGCGCCCTGTGAGCCGCGGCGCCGCCGCGGCGGGACGGAGGCCGGTCCGGAGGGCGCGTCCCGTCCCGGCCGCCGTCGCTACAGCGGCTCGGCCAGCGGCGGCAGCGGCGCGGCCCGGGTGTGCACGCCGTCGAGGAGCGCGGCGTACGCCGCGATCATGCGGGTCCGGCTGAAGCGCTCGCGGCTCGCCGCGAGCGCCGGGGCGAGGCCGGCGCGGCCGGCCGCGGCCGCCGTCCAGGCCCGGGCCACGGCCTCCGGGTCCCGCGGGGTCACGAAGCCGAGGCCGCGGACCAGCTCCGCGCTGTCGCCCACGTCCGTCGTCACCGGGACGGCGCCGCACATCATGCCCTCGATCAGGCACAGCGGCGCCGCCTCCCCGGAGACGGAGGTGAGGGCGACGACATCGGCGGCGGCGTAGACGGTCTCCATGTCGCGGCGGACGCCGAGCGGACGGACCCGCTCCGCGAGGTGCCGGTCGGCGCCGAACGCCATCTCGGTGTCGGCCCACAGGGCGGGGTTGGTGTCGTCCATGCCCGCGCCGCACATCAGGACGTGTCCCGCGGGCTCGCGGGCGAGCCAGGCGCGGGCGGCCCGGAGGAGGAGCGGGACGTTCTTCATCGCGGCGTAGCGGGCCGCGAAGACGATCACGGGGGCCGTGGCCGGGATGCCGAGGGACGCCCGGAACGCCTGCCGGGCCGCCGGGTCCGGGCGGAAGCGGAGCAGGTCCACCCCGTTGGGGATGACGTGCAGCAGCTCGCCCGGGACGCCGGCGGCCTCGTAGGCGGCCCGCGTGGACTCGGCGCAGCAGACGCAGGCCGCGACGGTGCCGTCGGCGATGGCGGCCTTCAGCTCGTCCAGGGCGGGCCCCTGGTTCTCCGGGTCGGAGCGGTGCAGGCAGACCACGACCGGGCGGCGGGGCAGCCCGGCCTGGTTCAGCAGGGCGAGCGGCTGCTCCTTCAGCGAGAGGATCACGTCCGCGGCGGCCATGGACCGAGCAGTTTCGGCCAGCTCCGGGCCGCTGAAAACATGCGCCGCCACCCGGCCGTCCACCAGGCCGGCGGTGCGGCCGAGCGAGGTGACCCCGACGCCGCCGGCGGTCAGCGCCCGGTAGCAGGCGTCGTCCTCCATGCGCTGCCTGGTGGCCTCGCGGTGGACCTCGCCATGGATGCTGAGCACCTGGTGGGACTGGCCGCCCTCGGCCAGTCCCCGTACGACGTCGGAGTGCACGATCCGGGCTCCCCCGGAGAAGAAACCCTCGTAGACCGACAGCACACGCAGTCCGTGCCTCGTACGCACACGACCACCCGCCTTGCATAGAGATCGAGCCATCCCCGTGGACATCGGGTTAGCCGATATGAGGCGGTACGGACATTGCGTACGGGTTAACGCGGAACTACGCGAATGAAACGCTGCCTAACAGAATTCCTTTTCGATCACGGACCCCGTGTCGCCCGCCCAGTCCCCGTTGAAATTCAGCGCCACGGAATGCCGGCCGTCCGTCGTCGTCACCGCCGAGGACGCCGATCCGTGGATGCCGCCGTCATGGCCCCAGACGTGGACACCGCAGGTCAGCGTGGTATCGATGAGACCGAGGCCATAGCGGACGTTCGGGGCGCCGGGAATCGCCACCGTGTTCTTCATTTCCTTCAGTTGCCGCGCGGGAAGGAGCTTCCCGCTCAGCAGGGCACTGTAGAAGCGATCAAGATCCGCGGAATTCGAGATCATTTCCCCGGCGGCGGAGGCGATGGACGGGTTGAGATTCGTGACGTCGTACGAGGGGCCCGTCGCGGTCTCGGCGAGTTTGGAGTAGGCGCGACTGGCGGGCCGCGGGAGGGTGACCTTAGTGCCGGGCAAGGAGGTGGCGGTCAGGCGCAGGGGCTCGATGACGCGGCGCCGGATCTCGGCGGCGTAGGGGCGGCCGGTCACCTTCTCGATCACCATGCCCGCCAGGACGTAGTTGGTGTTGGAGTAGTTCCAGGACGTGCCCGGCGCGAAGTCCGGCTCGTGCCGCATCGCGACCGCGACCAGTTCGGCCGGGGTACGGGTGTCGTAGCGGTGCCGGTCGAAGCCGTCCTTGAGGAAGTAGGCGCGGGCGAAGTCCTCGTCCGACGTGTAGTTGTAGATGCCGCTGGTGTGGTTCATGAGCTGGCGGACGGTGATGTGGCGGCCGTCGTGCCCGTGGCCCCTGACGACGCCGGGCAGCCAGGTGTCGACCGTGTCGTCCAGGGAGAGCCTGCCCTCCGCCTCCAGCTGGAGCAGGACGGTGGAGACGAAGGTCTTGGTGATGCTGCCGACGCGGTAGCGGTCGGCCGTCGAGCGGGGTTCGCCGGTGCGCAGGTCGCCGACGCCCGCGGTCGCCGACCAGGTGCCGCGGGCGTCCTTCGCGGTGACGGTCACGCCGGGCACGCCGGCCGCGACCGCCGCGTCGATCGCCTCCCGGGTCCCGGCGTGGCCGCCCCCTCTGTGCTGTGCGGGGGCGGCCACGGCCGGGGCCGCGAGGGCGGCCGTAAGGAGCAGGACGGTGGTGCCCAGCAGAGTCGTGCGTACGCGCATGTCTTCCCCAGACCTGTGTGATGGGCGGTGCGGTCGGGGAAGGGGACCCGGGGGTGCTGCGCGAAGGTTGCCTCGGTGTGGGCCGGTTGGGTGAGTTTCAGCCCTTCTTCAGCACCAGCTCGGTGTTCCGGTCGGCGGTGGTGCCGGCGAGGGCCTTGTTGGCGCCGGGGGCGTTGTAGGACAGCTCGCGGTAGAGCGCGGCGAGGCCGGTCTGGGAGAGGTCGGCGTAGTCGGTGCGGTGCGGGGCGGCCGACTCGATCAGGGTGGTGAACAGGGAGACGGTGCCGTCCTTGTTGTCGGTCAGCTCGATGACCCGGGCGAGCTGGGGGTGGTCGACGTGCGAGGCGGTGGAGATCTCCCAGAAGGAGCGCGCGCCTGACGCCTTGTGGGGGGTGATGACGTTCTTGTGGATGTGCCCGTTCACCCAGGCCAGGACGTTGGGGTGGGCGGAGAGGACGGAGATCACGTCGGCGCCGCCGTGCCGCTTCTCGGTGGGGCGGGCCGGGTCGGGGCGGGTGTTGGTCATGGTCTTGCTGGTGTGGTGGCTGAAGACGACGGCGTAGGAGTCCTTGTTGTCCTTCAGCGTCTTGTCGAGCCACTTCAGCTGGGCGGTGCCGAGGGAGCCCTCGTAGTGGCCGCCCGCGTCGGTGGTGTCGAGGCTGATGCCGATGACGTCGTCGGAGACGCGGAAGGCGTAGTACTGGGTGCCCGCGTCCAGGTTCGCCGAGGAGTAGCCGTGGCCGGCCGGGCCGACGCCCTGGTAGGCCGGGTCCAGATGGGCCTTCAGGTAGTCGGACCGGGTGTACGGGGCCCGCTTCTCGTCCGCGGTGACCGAGCGCATCGAGCGGGCGTGGGCCTTGAGGAAGTCCCGGTAGCCGGTGGCCTTGGGGTCCTTGGCGTTCTTGATGGTGTCCTGGAGCTTCTTGGCGTCGGCGGCGGTGACGCTCATCAGCTTCTTGCCGCTGATGGCCGCCTCGGCGAGGTACCGGTCGCCGTGGGAGCCGTAGCAGCCGAGCGGGAGCGCGTCGTGGTTGCCGACGGTGGAGTACCAGGGCAGCTTCAGGCCGGGGCTGCGCACCTCGCGGATCGCAGCGGCCAGGAAGCCCTTGAGGTAGGGGAAGCCGAGCGCCTTGTCGTTGTCGCGGGCGCTGGAGCCGGGCTGCCAGTACTGCTTCAGACCGCTGTTCTGGACGCCCTCGTAATGCTTGGGGTCACCGGAGTTGGGGGTGATCCGGCCGCCGCTCATCACCTTCATGAACCACTCCAGCTCGGAGTGGGCGTTGTTGTCGGTGTTGTCGCCGGTGGTCATCACGAAGTGCAGCGGGGCGCCGGTGACGGGGGCGCCGCGCAGCGCGTTGACCCGCTCCACGAGGGATACGGCGCCGGGCACGGTGAGCGCCTCGTGCGGGCGCCAGGCGTGCACATCGTGGGAGCGCAGGTACTCCAGGCGCAGCGGGTGCTGGACGTCCATCAGGTGCAGGTCGGTGAACTGCACGAACGCGGCGAGGGTGGTGCGGCGGCCGGCCCGGCCGGACTTGGGCGCCGCCAGCTCGCCGCGCACGACCCGTTTCCAGCCGGGCCCGTCGCCGAGGCGGCGGTAGCCGGAGCTGTTGCGGGGGGCGGCGACGGAGGCGACGGTGGTGCCCTTGGTGTAGGGCGCCAGCGGGCTGGTCGCGGCGGCCTGCCGGGAGTGGGCGACCGGCGCCTCGGCCTCCCCGGCGGACGCGGTGGCGGCCTGGCTCTCGGTGGGGCGCAGGGCGTAGCCGACGCCCGCGGAGAGCGAGACGGCTCCGGCCGCGGCGAGGACGGTACGGCGGTTGACCCCCAGAGCGGAGGCGGCGACAGAGCGTATGCGCGACATGGCGCGATCTCCCCGGGTGCGAACGCGTCGGCAGTGGTCGCGGGCCGTCGCGGACGCGAACGTCCCGCTCACTGTGGATCGTTGGCAGTGGGGATGACCTGCGCGTGAACGCGGCGGCAACGCGCAGCGCCGATCACCGTACGTGGATCACGGGGTACCGGATGCGGTCACGGAGTGGATTGCGGGTGGCCGGTGACCGGTCACTCCTCGTTCATCTGACGGGGTAGGGGATGGTCCTCCAGGCGTCCGCGGGGCGGTCGTTCGCGCCACAGCCGCAGGGCGGTGTCGACCAGCCGCACGCGGGTGAGTCCGGGCACGTCGGCCAGATCCTGCCAGGCGGCGAAGTCGGTCGAACCGCCGACCTCGTGGCGGAGCTCGCCGCCGACCACCTCGCCCGCGTACAGGATGCGCACCCCGTGGTGGTCGGTGCGGCGGCGCGGGCGCCCGCCGGGGGCGACACGGCGGCTGGAGTCGATACCGAGGAGGCCGGTGACCTCGATCCGGTAGCCGGTCTCCTCGGTGACCTCGCGGCGGACGGTGTCGTACGGGTCCTCGCCGTGCTCCATGCCGCCGCCGGGCAGCACCCACTCGGGTGTGCCGTCGGGGCCCGGTGAACGGGCGAGCAGGACACGTCCGTCACGGACGCACACGGCGTAGGCCGCCACCCTCAACTTCCGGCGCATTCCCTGACGTTAGCGGGCCGGATCGCCCCGCGGGTACTCCGGAGCGGAGCGGCGCGGGGTGCGGCGGACGGGGTGCGGCGGGCCTCGGCGGGGTGGAGCGGTCGCCACCCCGATCACATCTAACCGTCTCAGACCACTGTAAGGGGTTAGACTCGACAGAGTCAACCGTTCACGTACGCTTGAGCGGTTAGCCAAGGAGGAGTGCCCATGTCCACCGCCCGCGATCCCCGCCCGCTCACCGGCGAGCCCCTCGCGCTCGACCTGGTCAACACCCGGTGGAACGAGGAGGGCGCCGCCCGGGACCTGCTCGCGGACACCGAGGGACTCGCGGCGTGGCTGGCGGGCAACGGGCTGGCCGGGGACCACCCGGCCGACGCGGAGGTGCTGCACCGTCTGCGCACCGCGCGCGAGGCGCTCCGGGCCGCGCTGGACGGCCCGCCGGAGCAGGCGGCGCCGCTCGTGGACGCCGTACTGGCGAACGGGCGCATCCGTGCCCGACTGACCGCGGCGGGCCCCGCCGAGGAGCCCGAGTTCGCCGACCCCGCCTGGGCCCCGGCCTGGCTCGCCGCCCGGAACTACCTGGACCTGCTCACCCGGGCCCCAGAGCGGATCCGCCACTGCGCCGGCGGCGGCTGCGTCCTGCACTTCTTCGACACCTCGCGGAACGGCACCCGCCGCTGGTGCTCGATGGCCGCGTGCGGCAACCGCGCCAAGGCGTCCCGCCATTACGCGCGTTCGAAGGAGAACTGACCAAATAGCCGACCAATATCGGGCTATCAGCAGCCGATCCGGTCAAATCCCATCGCGGGTTTTCCCCACACGTTCATCTCGATTAGGTCAACGGACCCCAAACGCAGGGCCCTTCGGTAAGGCTGAGCGCTCTCGTCCGCTCGTTCCTTTACCTGAGGGATGCCGATGACCCACACCCCCGAGCGTGAATCCATACCCGGTCCGAGACGCCTGGCCCGCATAGCCGTGGCCGTGGGCGTGGTGGCCGCCCTCTCCGCGGCGGGCCCGGTACCCCTGGCCCTAGCCGCCGGCGCTCCCACCGCCCCGGCCGCCGACCCCGGCGTCAAGTCCGCCCCCGAGAAGCTGGGTCCGGACGACGCCGACGCCCTCGCCGAGGCCAAGGCCGACGGCGCCAAGACCGTCACGATGATGATCGCGACCGCTCCGGGACAGACCGAGCAGGTCGCCCAGAAGCTGGACGCGGTCAAGGGCGGCTCCGTGGGCCGCAGCTACGACAAGGTCGGCTACGTCCGCGCCACCGTGCCCACCGGCGAGGCGGACGCGGCCATCAAGGCCGCGGCGGGCCTCTCCTCGGTGCACGCCATCGACCTCAGGCAGGAGATCCCGCTCGACGACCCGACGCCGAGCGCCGACACCGCCGCCAAGGCCCGTACGGCGACCGAGGGCCGGCCCGCCCCGGGGAAGAACACCCCGGCGGAGAACCCGTACAACCCCTCCTTCGAGACCGGTGCCGTCGACTTCGTCCAGGAGCACCCGAAGGCGGACGGCCGCGGGGTCACCATCGGCATCCTCGACTCCGGCGTCGACCTCGGCCACCCGGCGCTGCAGAAGACCACCACCGGCGAGCGCAAGATCGTCGACTGGGTCACCGCGACGGACCCGATCCTCGACAGCGACGGCACCTGGCGCCGGATGACCAACCCGGTCAGCGGCCCGTCGTTCAGCTACGGCGGCGCGGACTGGAAGGCGCCGGCGGGCGACTACCAGATCAGCCTGTTCCGCGAGAACGCCACGGCCGGCGGCGACGCCAAGGGCGACGCGAACCGGGACGGCGACACCACCGACGCCTGGGGCATCCTCTACGACCCCGCCGCCGGCACCGTCCGCGTCGACCTGAACAACAACCAGGACTTCACCGACGACACGCCGATGAAGCCGTACAAGGACGAGCACCAGGTCGGGTACTTCGGCACCGACGACCCGAAGACCGACGTCTCCGAGCGGCAGCCGTTCGTCGTCCAGATCCGCAAGGACGTGCCCACCGACCCGTACGGCGGCGACTGGGTCGGCAAGAAGGCCGACTTCGTCAACATCGGTGTCATCGAGTCCGAGCACGGCACCCATGTCGCCGGCATCACCGCCGCCAACGGCCTGTTCGGCGGCAAGATGAACGGCGCCGCCCCCGGCGCGAAGATCGTCTCCTCCCGGGCCTGCACCTGGACCGGCGGCTGCACCAATGTCGCCCTCACCGAGGGCATGATCGACCTCGTCACCAACCGCGGTGTCGACATCGTCAACATGTCGATCGGCGGCCTGCCGGCGCTGAACGACGGCAACAACGCGCGCGCCGAGCTGTACACCCGGCTCATCGACACCTACGGCGTCCAGCTGGTGATCTCCGCCGGCAACTCCGGCCCGGGCGCGAACACGATCGGCGACCCCGGCCTCGCGGACAAGGTGATCTCGGTCGGCGCGACCATCTCGAAGGCGACCTGGGCCGCCAACTACGGCTCGGACGTCAGCACGAAGTACGCGATGATGCCGTTCTCCTCACGCGGCCCGCGCGAGGACGGCGGCTTCACCCCGACCCTGAGCGCCCCCGGCGCCGCGATCAACACCACCCAGACCTGGCTGCCCGGCTCCCCCGTCGCCGAGGCGGGCTACGCGCTGCCGGCCGGCTACTCGATGCTCCAGGGCACCTCGATGGCCTCCCCGCAGGCCGCGGGCGCGAGCGCGCTGCTGCTGAGCGCCGCGAAGCAGAAGGGCGTCGACCTGACGCCCGCCACCCTGCGCACGGCCCTGACCTCCACCGCCGACCACATCAAGGGCGTGCAGGCGTACGAGGAGGGCGCGGGCCTCATCAACATCCCGGACGCGTGGGAGTCGATCAAGGACGGCGCCTCGGCGCACGACTACACCGTCAAGGCG
The DNA here is from genome assembly GCF_043079545.1 of Streptomyces sp. NPDC015171. NCBI lineage: Bacteria > Bacillati > Actinomycetota > Actinomycetes > Kitasatosporales > Streptomycetaceae > Streptomyces > Streptomyces sp. NPDC015171. The sequence continues at coordinate 97,874 of NZ_JBIBUO010000004.1, read as the reverse complement.
CCGGTCGACACCGCGATCGACGACGCCCTGAAGACCCCGGGCTTCGGCACCGGCCTGTACGACCGCGAGGGCGGCCTGAAGGCGGGCCAGAAGAAGACGTACGACGTGACGATCACCCGTACCTCGGGCCCCGACAAGGCCCTCCGGCACGAGCTGCACTTCGAGAACAACGCCGGGCACACCTTCCGGATCCTCGGCGACGACGTGGTGCGGCTGCCGCTGAACCAGCCGGTGACCGTCAAGGTCCAGGCCGCCCCTGAGTCCGCCGGCCTCAAGAGCGCGATCCTGGAGGTCGACGACCCGAGGACGGAGGGCGTCGACAAGCAGGTCCTGTCCACCGTGGTGGTCGCCTCGCCGGTGCGGCACACCTGGTCGGTCTCCGGATCGGTGCAGCGCAACAGCACCCGCTCGTACTTCCTGACCGTGCCCGAGGGCGCCAAGTCCCTCGAGGTCGCCATCGGCGGCCTGAAGGACAAGAGCCAGACCCGGTTCATCGCCATCCACCCGTACGGCACCCCGGTCGACAACACCGGCACCCCGTACTGCTACCCCAACTACCTGGACGGCAACGGCTGCAAGCCCGACGTGCGCGCGTACGCCGACCCGCAGCCCGGCGTCTGGGAGGTCGAGGTCGAGTCCCGGCGCACCTCGCCGCTGCTCGACAACCCCTACCGGCTCGACGCGGCCGTCCTCGGTGCCGCGTTCGACCCGGAGACCGTGACCGTCCCCGAGGCCAGGGTCGGCACGCCGGTCGCCGCCTCCTGGAAGGTGACCAACAAGTTCGCCGCCCTTGACGCCACGCTGGCCGGCGGCCCGCTCGGCTCCTCCAAGACGACCCGCCCGGCGATCAAGCAGGGCGAGACGCAGACCACCACGGTGGACGTCCCGGCCGGCGCGACCTCGCTCGACGTCGCCATCGGGGGCGTCTCGGACGCGGCGGCCGACCTGGACCTGACGGTGTACGACGCGAGCGGCAAGCAGGTCGCGCAGTCCGCCGACGGCGACGCGGAGGAGGCGGTCTCCGTGCCGTCCCCGGCCGCCGGGACCTACACCGTCAAGGTCGTGGGCTACTCGGTCCCGACCGGCTCGACCGACTACGACTACCGGGACGTGTTCTTCTCCTCCGCGCTCGGTTCCGTCACGGTCGGCGACTCGGCCCCGGTCAAGCTCGGCACGGGCGACTCGGCGACGGTGACCGGCCAGGTCACGGCCGCCGCCGAGGCTCCGGCCGGCCGTGAGTTCTTCGGCCGGGTGCAGCTGCTGAACGCGCGCGGCACGGTCGCGGGCACCGGCAGCGTGCAGATCGGGAAGGTCACCCCGTAACGGGGTGACGCGCACAGGAGGGGCGGGCGTCCGGCAGGACGCCCGCCCCTCGGCGCGTCACGCGCTGTGGGCCGGCCCCGGGCCGGCTCAGGGCCCGTCGTCGGCGGGGCAGGCCGTGTCCCGGGACCCGGGCACGGCCTCGGTGATCCAGCCGCGCTCGGCGGCCACCCGGCTGTCTCCCACGGCCCACAGGCTCGCGTACCGCTCGCCCCGGGCGACCCGGACGAGCACGTGCTGTCCGGCGCGCGGCGCCGGTTCCACGTCCGGCTCCAGCAGGAAGCCGACCTCGGCGGGGCCGTGCGCGGGCTTGAAGGAGCGGCTCACGGTGAGCGTCACCCGGCTCGCGCGGGAGTCCGGCAGCGGCTCGACCCGGGCCACGGTGCCCTCCACGACCAGCCGGGAACAGGCCAGCTCGCGTTCCGGGTCCGCCGGCCGCCCGGCCGCCCCGGTGGCCTCCTTCGCGCCGTCGGCGGCGCTCTTGGCCGACCCGGCGCTGTCCCCGGAGATCCCGCCCCCGGACCGCGTCACCAGCAAGCCGAGGCCCAGGGCCAGCGAGAAGGCCGCGGCGCCGGCGAGCGAGCCGAGCGCGATCCGCAGCGCCCGGCGGCGCCCGGACGGCCGCCCGGGCCGCGGCGGACGGCCCGGTCCGGCGGGCCGGGTACGGCTCCGGGGGCGCCGGGCGGCTGACCCGGCCGGCCCGGCGCCGCCCGGTCCGTCCACGCCCCCCGTCGCCCCGTCCCCGGTCACCCCTTCCCCGTACACCGCGCCCCCGGACGCCTCGCTCCCGGCCGCCCCCTTGCCCGCCGTACCCTTGCCCGCCGTCCCCTCGCCGGCCGTGTCCCGCCGCGCCGCCTCCGGTCCGCCGCTCTCGCGCCCGGCGGTCTCCGCGCCGGTCAGCGGCTCCCCCGTCAGCGCCTCCGCGAGCCAGGCGAGCCGGTCCCGCAGCAGTGCCACATCGGCCTCGGCCGCCCGGTGTCCGGCGAGGAAGGCGGGGTCCCTGCGGGCCTGCGCCGGCAGCGGGTCACCGGTGATCGCGGCCATCAGGGCGTCCATGCCGTCGTACTCCCGGTGCGGGCCGTACTCGCCGTACTCGCCGGTCCCTGTCTCCCCGTTCTCCCCGTCCCGCCCGGCGTTCGCGGCGTTCCCGGCGTCCCGCGCGTCCTCGTGTTCGGCGGTCATGTCACACCACCTCGTCCTCGTGCAGCCGGTCGCGCAGTGCGCGGACCGCCGTGTGCAGCCTGCTCTTGACCGTGCCCTCCGGGATGCCCAGCTCCTCGGCGATGTCCCGCACCGGCAGGTCGGCGAAGAAGCGCAGCACGACCACCTGCCGCTGGGCGGCCGGCAGCCCGTCGAGGCCCCGGGCGACGGCGAGGGACAGCACGCTGGTCTCCTCGCCGGAGGGGTGCGCGAGCGCGCGCAGCCCGGACAGCCGCTCCCCCAGCCGCTCCTGGCGCCGCTTGGCCCGATGCCAGTCCATGGCCAGGTTGGAGGCGACCACCGCCGCCCACGCCGACACGTCGCGCGGCGGCTCGTGTCCGCTCGCGGCCCGCTCCAGCAACCGCAGCCTGACCTGCTGCACCCCGTCCGGCAGGTCCGACTGCGGGACACCGCCGAGCGCGAGCACCGCCCGCACCCGGCGTTCCTGGGCCGCGTCCAGCGGATCGCCGCCGGTGCGGTCCGCACCGGCGGCGTCCGCACCGGCGGCGACCGCCACCTGGTCGCGGCGCGTCCTTCCGCGCAGCACAAGCCACCCCCTCACGCTTTTGCCCCTACGACGCCCCGGCGGGCCGAAACGTTCGGCAGGCCGCCGGCCGCCGCCGAGGCGTACGTCACACCCTCGTATGGCCGGGGTCCCGACGGGCAGGGGCGGGACAGCACAGCTTCCGGTGCGGCCCCGAGGCCGAGGGAATTTCTGCAGCTCAGCGAGGTGTCCGACGGACATGTGGAACCGCCCGCCGGGTGGCCGTGTCCCACACCTCGGGCACGCGCGGCAAAGAATTGGACAGGTGGGCCGGGGTCGGCCGCATGATGGAAACGCCCCGGTCAGGCAAGAGACATATAGAGGGAGTCGCTGTGAGGGTCGGAATCGTCGGAGCCACCGGTCAGGTCGGCACGGTCATGCGCAGGATCCTCGTGGAGCGGAACTTCCCGGTCACCGAGCTGCGCCTGTTCGCCTCGGCCCGTTCCGCCGGGACCGTGCTGGACGGCGTGACGGTGGAGGACGCGGCGGTCGCCGACTACACCGGCCTGGACATCGTGATCTTCTCCGCGGGCGGCGCGACCTCCAGGGCGCTGGCCGAAAAGGTCGCCTCCCAGGGCGCCGTCGTGATCGACAACTCCTCCGCCTGGCGCAAGGACCCCGAGGTCCCGCTTGTGGTCTCCGAGGTGAACCCGCACGCGATCGCGGACCGCCCCAAGGGCATCATCGCCAACCCGAACTGCACCACGATGGCCGCGATGCCGGTCCTCAGGCCGCTGCACGAGGAGGCCGGTCTCGAGGCGCTGGTCGTCGCCACCTATCAGGCGGTGTCCGGCTCGGGTCTCGCGGGCGTGGCCGAACTGCACGGCCAGGTGCAGAAGGTGGCCGCCGAGGCCGACAAGCTGACCCACGACGGCTCGGCGGTCGACTTCCCCGAGCCGCAGGTCTACCAGCGCACCATCGCCTTCAACGTGGTGCCCCTCGCCGGCAACCTCGTCGACGACGGTCTCAACGAGACCGACGAGGAGCAGAAGCTGCGCAACGAGTCCCGCAAGATCCTGGAGATCCCGGCCCTGAAGGTCTCCGGCACCTGTGTGCGCGTCCCGGTCTTCTCCGGCCACTCCCTCCAGGTCAACGCCCGCTTCGCGCGCCCGATCTCCCCGGAGCGCGCCACCGAGCTGCTGGCGGGCGCCCCCGGCGTCGCCCTGTCCGAGATCCCGACCCCGCTGCAGGCGGCGGGGCAGGACCCGTCGTACGTCGGCCGGATCCGCCGGGACGAGACGGTGGACAACGGCCTCTCCCTGTTCATCTCCAACGACAACCTCCGCAAGGGCGCCGCGCTGAACGCGGTGCAGATCGCGGAGCTGGTGGCGGCGGAGCTGTCGGCCAGGTAAGGCACCCGTACGGCAGGGGGCGCTCACGCGCGCGTGGCCGCCCCCGCCGTCTCCACGGCCGCCGCGAGCAGCGCGAGCAGCGCGCCCGTGACCAGGACGGCACCCGGCCCCAGCCCGTCCGCGAGCCGCCCGCCCGCGAGGGCGCCCAGCGCGATGGCGGCGTTGAACACCCCGGCGAACAGCGCGGACACCGCCTCCGGTGCCTCGGGCGCGGCGGCGGCGAGGGCCCGCTGCGCGGACACGGACACCCCGCCGTACGCCAGTCCCCACACCAGGAGCAGCGCGCCCGCCACGGCCGCGGAACCGGTGGCCGGGGCCAGGAGCAGGACGGCGGCGCCGAGGACACCGGAGACCAGCCGCAGGGCGCGGCGCGGATCGCGGGCCGCGAGCGCGCCGCCCGCGAAGTTCCCGGCGACACCGGCGAGGCCGTAGCCGAACAGCAGGGCGCTCACCAGGCCGGAGCCGGTGTCCGGCGTCCGCTCCAGGACGGGCCGGACATAGGTGTAGGCGGCGAAGTGCCCGGTGACCAGCAGGGTGACGGTGACCAGCCGCCACCGGACGCGCGGGACGCGCAGCAGCCGCGGGAACGTGCCGAGGCGGACGGCGCCCCGGGCGGGCAGCGGCGGCAGGACGACGGCGAGGGCGACCGCCACCAGGAGCGCGATGCCGGCCGTCCCGGCGAACGCCCAGCGCCAGCCGGCGAGCGCGCCGAGGAAGGTCCCGGCGGGCACGCCGAGCACCGAGGCGACGGCGATGCCGCTGAAGACCAGCGCGGTGGCCCGGCCGCCGCCCGGACCCGGCACCAGCCGTGGGCCGAGCCCCGCGGCCACCGCCCACACCCCGCCGATGCACACCCCGACCAGCAGCCGGGCCGCCAGCAGCACCGGGAAGACGGGGGCGAAGGCGGTGACCAGGTCGGCGGCGGCGAGCAGGAGCAGCAGCGCGCACAGCACGGTACGGCGGTCGGCGCGGCGCACGGCGACCGGCAGCAGCGGGGCGGCGAGCGCGGCGACGAGGCCGGGCAGGGTGAGGGCGAGGCCCGCGGTGCCGTCGGACACGTGCAGCGCGCGGGCGAGCGAGGTGAGCAGCCCGACGGGGAGCATCTCCGTGGTGACGACGGCGAAGGTGGCGGCGGCGAGGGCGGATACGCCCGTCCAGGAAGCCGTCTCGGGCGGGGTGAGCTGCGTGGAGGCCATGCCCGACAGCCTGTTGCGGACCGGCCGGGGGAACAACGGCGATGTCCTCACCCTTGCATGAGCGGGAGTGATCGACGTCGGGGAGGCCGTGTGTCCGGGCTGGAGCTGCGGGAGTTGGAGTGCTTTCTGGTGCTCGCGGAGGAACTGCACTTCGGGCGGACCGGGGAGCGGCTGTTCGTCTCGCAGAGCCGGGTGAGCCAGCTGACGGCCGCGCTGGAGCGCCGGGTCGGCGCCCGGCTGGTGCACCGTTCGAGCCGCCGGGTGGCGCTGACCCCGCTCGGCGAGCGGTTCCTCGAGCGGCTGCGGCCGGCGTACGGGGCGGTGCGCGCGGCGGTCGCGGACGCGCGGGCGGTGGCCCGGGGCGGGGCGGGGCCGCTGCGGCTGGGGTTCCAGGGGGCGGCGGACGCGGGGCTGGTGGCGGCGGTCGCGGCCTTCGAGGCGGCGGAACCGGCCCGGAGCGTGGACCTGGTGGAGATCCCGTACGGGGATCCGTTCGGGGCGGTCCGGCGGGGCGCGGTGGACGTGGCGGTGGTGCTGCTGCCGGTGGACGAGCCGGACCTGGTGCTCGGCCCGGTCTTCAGCCGGGTGCGGCAGACGGTGGCGGTCTCGCGCACGCATCCCTTCGCCGGCCGGGACCGGGTCGGCGCGGCGGAGGTGTCGGCCGTGCCGCTGATCGGGGCGGCCCCGCCCGCGCCGTCGTACTGGCGGGCCGCGCGCGCCCCCGGCTCGCCGGCGGGACCGGTGGCCGGCACCCTCCAGGAGGCGCTGACGCTGGCCGCCGCCGGCCGGGGCGCGCTGCTGCTGTGCCGCCCCACGGCCGCCTGCCACCCCCGCGACGACATCGCCTACGTCCCCGTGGAGGGCCTGCCCGACTCCGCGCTTGGCCTGGTCTGGCACCGGGAGGCGGAGACGGAGACGGTACGGGAGTTCGCCCGGGTGCTCGCGCGGACGCGGGCGGCGCGGGAAGGGGACGGCGCCCGCCCGCCAGGCGCCCCGGGGCGGCAGCGCGGCGGACGCGCGGGCGCGTCCGTCCGAGATGCCGAGCCGACGGCGGGCGACTAGCTTGTTGGAGGAGGGCCGCGATCGGACCGTGTGCCCGCCGTCGGCGAGTGTCCCGTCCACCGGGCCGACAGCCCGGGTGGCACGTGGACCGGCTCCCCGACCTCCGCGGCGACACCTGACGACCGCGCAGCGTCCGTCCGCACCGCGGTAGCGGCCATCGCCCCCGTACCGGAAACCCCCTGCGAGGGCGTGGAAGGAAGGAAGGCCCATGAAAGCACAGCGCGTGAGGCGTCTCTTCGCGGTATCCGCGGCCGGCGTCCTCCTGGCCGGCGGCGCCGCCATCAGCACGGCGGGTACGGCCTCGGCAGCTACTCCCGACCAGGTCACCACCAACCGCGGCTGCGGCTACGGATGGGGCGGCTGCAACAACTTCGGCCGGGGCGGCTTCTTCGGCAACGGCTTCGGCTACGGCAACGGCTACTTCGGCACCGGTGTCGTGGTGATCGTGGTGGGCTGACCACGCGAGCGGACCGCTGATTCGATTCCGCCACGCCTGCGCCGGACGGGTCCCCACCCGTCCGGCGTCGGCTTGCGCGGCCCCGCCTTCCCCGGGACCCCGCGCTAGGGCCGGCGCACCTCGTACAGGAAGCACCCGTACTCCACGGCCCGCACGTGCACCAGCGCCACCTCGGGGTCGCCGAACGCCTCCGCGAGGGCGGGCCGGAAGCCGTCCTCGCCGGTCACGAGCCGGCCGCCGAGGATACGGCCGTCCGCCGAGTAGCGGCGCAGCGTGCGGTGGGCCCGGGTGAAGGGCAGGTCGTCGCCGTCCGGGCCGGGGCACTCCCCGGCGTGGACGAAGACGGGGCCCTGCTCGTCGTAGGCGCCCGGGTCGGCGCCGGTCTCGGCCGCCCAGCGGCGCAGCGGCGCGTACGAGACGAGCGCGATCCGCTCGCCGGGGACGCTGCGGCGCAGGCAGCAGCGCAGCGGGGCACCGCCCTCCGTGTCGGTGAACGGAGCCGGGGCGCGGCCCGCGTCGTCGGCGGTGCGCAGCTCCTTCAGGACCGCGGGGGCGATGGGGCGTGCGAGGTGTGCCGTCATGCGTCCAGCGTCCCGCCGCCCCGCCGCGGCCACCGGCGGGATACGGACATCGCCTTCCGTGCGGCTCCCATGGAAGGATGACGCAACCGACACATATCGAGGAGATGACCGCGTGCCTGGCACAAACCTGACTCGCGAAGAGGCGCAGCAGCGGGCCGAGCTGCTCACCGTTGACTCGTACGAGATCGATCTCGACCTCTCCGGCGCGCAGGAGGGCGGCACCTACCGGTCCGTGACCACGGTGCGCTTCGACGCCGCCCGCGGCGGCGCCGAGTCCTTCATCGACCTGGTGGCCCCGGCCGTCCACGAGGTGGTCCTCAACGGCGAGACGCTGGACCCCGCCGAGGTCTTCCAGGACTCGCGGATCGCCCTGCCCGGTCTGCTCGCGGGCCGCAACGTCCTGCGGGTCGTCGCGGACTGCGCCTACACCAACACCGGCGAGGGCCTGCACCGCTTCGTCGACCCGGTGGACGAGCAGGCGTACCTGTACACCCAGTTCGAGGTCCCGGACGCCCGCCGCGTCTTCGCCTCGTTCGAGCAGCCGGACCTGAAGGCGACCTTCCAGTTCACCGTGACGGCCCCCGAGGGCTGGACGGTGATCTCCAACTCGCCGACGCCGGAGCCGAAGGACAACGTCTGGTCCTTCGAGCCGACCCCGCGGATCTCGACGTACATCACGGCGCTGATCGTCGGCCCGTACCACTCGGTGCACAGCGTGTACGAGAAGGACGGGCAGTCCGTGCCGCTCGGCATCTACTGCCGGCCCTCGCTGGCCGAGTTCCTCGACTCGGACGCGATCTTCGAGGTCACCCGGCAGGGCTTCGACTGGTTCCAGGAGAAGTTCGACTACGCCTACCCGTTCGCGAAGTACGACCAGCTCTTCGTGCCCGAGTTCAACGCGGGCGCCATGGAGAACGCGGGCGCGGTGACCATCCGCGACCAGTACGTCTTCCGGTCCAAGGTGACCGACGCGGCGTACGAGGTCCGGGCCGAGACCATCCTGCACGAGCTGGCGCACATGTGGTTCGGCGACCTGGTCACCATGGAGTGGTGGAACGACCTGTGGCTGAACGAGTCGTTCGCCACCTACACCTCCATCGCCTGCCAGGCCGCCGCGCCCGGCTCGCGCTGGCCGCACTCGTGGACCACGTTCGCCAACTCCATGAAGACCTGGGCGTACCGGCAGGACCAGCTGCCGTCCACCCACCCGATCATGGCGGACATCCGCGACCTGGACGATGTGCTCGTCAACTTCGACGGCATCACGTACGCCAAGGGCGCGAGCGTGCTCAAGCAGCTCGTGGCGTACGTCGGCGAGGACGAGTTCTTCCAGGGCGTGCAGGCCTACTTCAAGCGGCACGCGTTCGGCAACACCCGCCTCTCCGACCTGCTGGGCGCGCTGGAGGAGACCTCCGGCCGTGATCTGAAGACCTGGTCGCGGAAGTGGCTGGAGACGGCCGGCATCAACGTGCTGCGCCCGGAGATCGCCGCCGACGCGGGCGGCACGATCACCTCCTTCGCCGTCCGCCAGGAGGCCCCGGCGCTGCCGGCCGGCGCGAAGGGCGAGCCGACCCTGCGCCCCCACCGCATCGCCATCGGCCTGTACGACCTCGACGCGGCCACCGGCAAGCTGGTGCGCACCGAGCGGATCGAGCTGGACGTCGACGGCGAGCTGACGGCCGTGCCGCAGCTGTCCGGCAAGCGGCGCCCGGCGGTGATCCTGCTCAACGACGACGACCTGTCGTACGCCAAGGTCCGCCTGGACGAGCAGTCGCTGGCGTTCGTCACCGAGCACCTGGGCGACTTCGCCGAGTCCCTGCCGCGCGCGCTGTGCTGGGCGTCGGCCTGGGACATGACCCGTGACGCCGAGCTGGCGACCCGCGACTACCTCTCGCTGGTGCTGTCCGGTATCGGCAAGGAGTCCGACATCGGCGTCGTGCAGTCCCTGCAGCGCCAGGTGAAGCTGGCCATCGACCTGTACGCCGACCCGGCGGCCCGCGAGGCCCTGCTGACCCGCTGGACGGAGGCCACGCTGGCCCATCTGCGGACGGCCGAGGCGGGCAGCGACCACCAGCTGGCCTGGGCCCGGGCGTTCGCGGCGACCGCGCGCACCCCGGAGCAGCTCGACCTGCTGGACGCCCTGCTCGACGGCACGCAGACCGTCGAGGGCCTGGCCGTCGACACCGAGCTGCGCTGGGCGTTCGTGGAGCGGCTCGCGGCCGTCGGCCGGTTCGACGAGACGGAGATCGCGGGCGAGTACGAGCGGGACAGGACGGCGGCCGGCGAGCGGCACGCGGCCACCGCCCGCGCCTCCCGCCCGACGCCGGAGGCGAAGGCGGAGGCCTGGTCCTCGGTCATCGAGTCGGACAAGCTGCCCAACGCCGTGCAGGAGGCCGTGATCGCCGGCTTCGTGCAGACCGACCAGCGCGAGCTGCTCGCGCCGTACGCGGACAAGTACTTCGAGGTGGTCAAGGACGTCTGGGAGTCGCGTTCGCACGAGATCGCCCAGCAGATCGCCACCGGCCTGTACCCGACCGTCCAGGTCTCCCCGGAGACGCTGGCCAGGACGGACACCTGGCTGTCCTCGGCCGGCCCGAACGCGTCCCTGCGCCGCCTGGTCTCGGAGTCCCGCGCGGGCGTCGAGCGGGCCCTGCGGGCCCAGGCGGCGGACGCTTCCGCGTAGCCCCCCGCACCAGGAGAAGGGCGCCCGGCACCTGCCGGGCGCCCTTCCGCCTCCCTGACGGGGCGCGGCCCGCGATACGGGTTCACGCCCGTGGGATCGCCGGTGGTCCGGCGGCGTCCGCGAGGGCCTTCAGGACCCTGCCGACCGCCGCTCCCCCCTCCGCGCCCCTGCGGACCGCCGCCACCACGTGCCGTACCGGCCGGTCCGTGCCCAGTTCGCGCATCACCACGCCCTCCCGGCGGGCCGCGGCCATCCGGGGGACCAGGGCGACGCCCATCCCGGCCTCCACCATGGCCAGGATCGCGGTCCAGCCGGCGGCCGAGTGGCCCTGGTGGGGGCTGAAGCCGGCCGTCTCGCAGGCGCGGCGGGTGATGTCGGACCAGGGGCCGCTGCCGCCGAAGATCCAGGATTCGGCGGCGAGGTCGGTGAGGGTCACGGCGGCGGCGCCGGCCAGGGGGTGGCCGGGGGGCAGGGCCACGTCCAGGGGGTCGGTGAGCAGCGGGACATGGGTGAAGCGGGGGTCGGCCGCGCTGGGCGCCTCGGCGGCGAGGGAGACGGCGAGGTCGACCTCGCCGGCGGCCAGCAGGTCGTAGGCCGCGGCCGCCTCGGCCTCCCGGACGCGGACGGTCACTTCGGGGTGCGTGGCCCCCAGTTCGCGTACGGCGGGTACGACGAGGGCGGGTACCGCCGTCGAGAAGGCCCCGACCCGCACCTCGCCCGCCTCGCCCCGCGCGTACGCCGCGAGCGCCGCGTCCGCCCGCTCCAGCTGCTCGAACACCGCCTCCGTCCGGGCCAGCACCAGCCGGGCCGCGTCGGTGAGCCGGACCCGGCGGCCCTGGGCCTCCAGCAGCTTCACGCCGAGCTGGGCGGCGAGGTTGGTGAGCTGCTGGGAGACGGCGGACGGGGTCATGTGCAGGGCCTCGGCGGTCGCGGTGACGGTGCCCCGCTCGCGCAGGGTGCGCAGGATCCGCAGCTTCCTCAGGTCCCACTCGGCCATGCGGGCACGTTACCCGGCGGAAGGGGCGGCCGGGCCGGGTGCGCGCACCCAGGCCGAGTTGAGTATCCGTGCTCAGGGCCGGGGCGTGCCCGGGAGGCGAGTATCGACGCAACGGCGCGGCCGAGCGCGCCGGCTGCGACCCGCTGACCCCGTTACGGAGAACCCGCCATGTCCCGACGTATCGCCCTGTCCCTGGCCGCCGGTGTCGTCGTCCTCGGCGGCGCCGGAGCCTTCGCCGTCGCCTACGCCGGCAGCCAGCCCCCCGCCCTGGCGCACAGCACCGCCCGCTACACCGCTCCCGGCGGCGGCCGGGACGGTTCGCTCGCCTTCAGCACCGAGGTCACGGCCTCCTCCGGCGTCAGGAGCCTGAAGGTGCTCGCCTGGCCGGCGGACTCCTCCCTCGCCGGGAAGGAGCCGACCGCCGCGGAGATGGCCGCGGTGGAGCCGGCCGCCTGCGAGAGCGCCGGCAAGGGCACCGTGCGCTGGGCCTGCACGGTCCGCGTGACGGGCGCCGACGCCGCGTCGTCCCCGCGCGGTGCCTGGCGCGTCGCCGTGCTCGCCACCGCGCAGGACGGCACCAGCACCCTGGACACCGAGGCGGCCGGCTTCACCGTCCGCTGAGGCCGCCTTCGCTCGTCAGCGGCGCGAGCCCGCGCCCAGGACGACCCCGGTCAGGATCAGCGCCATGCACAGCAGTTGCGGCCATCCGGTCCGTTCGCCCAGCACCGCCCAGGACAGCAGGGCCGCGCACACCGGCTGGAGGTAGTACACGATGCCCGCGCGGACGGCGCCGACCAGCGCGATCGCCTTGTTCCAGGCGAAGAAGGCCACCGCCGACGAGGCCACGCCGACGTAGAGGAGGGGCAGGACCGTCGACGGGGCCGGGCGGAAGCCGCCCTGGACGGCGAGGCTCACCGCCTGCACGGGCAGCAGGAGCAGCGTGCCGACCAGGAACGTGGTGAACAGGAAGGCCGTACCGCCGATCTCGACGGGCCTGCGGCGCAGCAGGGCGCTGTACCCGGCGAAGCTGCAGCACGCCGCGATCATCCACAGGCCGCCCGCCCCCGGGCCGGCCCCGCCGCCGACCAGCAGCAGCACGCCCGCGCAGGCCATGAGCAGCCCGGCGGTGCGCCGCGCCCCGAGCCGTACGCCGCCCAGCCGTTCGAACACCGCCATCAGCACCGGCGCCGCGGCCATGATCATGCCCATGGTGGCGGCGGGGGTGGTGAGCCCGGCCTGGTTCACCAGGGTGTTGTAGACGGCGACACCGAGCAGGGAGGCCAGCAGGACGTAGCGGCCGTGCCGCCGGATCAGCCGCCGCTGCCGCCAGGCCGGCCGGGCACCCAGGGGCGCGACGGCGACGAGCGCGATCACCCAGCGCCAGAAGGCGTGCTGCACGGGTGGGACGCTGTCGTGCAGCGCCCGCGAGGTGACGAAGCTCCCGGACCAGACGACCGTGGCGAGGGCGGCGAGGCCGAGGCCGAGTGCGGGGGCGGCGGCCTTCCGGGGGCGGGCTGTCGGGGCGGCTGTCAGGTGCGGGGCCGTGGCCACGGAGTTCCTTTCGGTGGGCGGTGTGCCCCTACCGTGGCAACGCCTGACCTGTCAGGTCCATCGAATCTTTTCGACCGGTCTGTTCAGTGGAACTGAACGATGGGGCCTTGGGGGTCTTGCCGTCCGCGGCCCGGCCGGTGCCCAGCTGGCCGGCCAGTGTCGCGCCGAACGCCAGCGTCATGCCCGCCACCTGCACCGGGGTGAGCGCCTGCCCGAGCGCCGCCCAGCCGACGACCGCCGCGGTCAGCGGGGACAGCGGGCCGAGGAAGCCGGCCTGGGTGGCGGTGAGCCGGCCGATCCCGCGGAACCAGAGCCAGTAGGCGACGGCGGTGTTGGCCAGGGCGAGGTAGAGGTATCCGCCGACGGCGGGGCCGTCCAGGGCGGGCGGGGCGCCCTCGGCCAGGAGCGCGACCGGGGCTATGAGCAGGCCGCCCGCGGTGAGCTGCCAGCCGGTGAGGGCCAGCGGGCCGACGCCGGCGGGGCGGCCCCAGCGCTTGGTCAGCACGGTGCCGGCGGCCATGGAGGCGGTGGAGGCGAGGGCCGCGAGGACGCCGGCCAGGTCGAGCGCGCCGGCTCCCTTCAGTACGACGAGGCTGACACCGAGCGCGGCCACCAGGCCGGTGACCAGCGTGCGCGGAGCCGGCCGCTGTCCGAGCAGCAGCGCCGAGAGCCCGACGACGATCAGCGGTCCCACCGAGCCGACGACCGCGGCCATCCCGCCGGGCAGCCGGTACGCCGCGACGAACAGCAGCGGGAAGAAGGCGCCGATGTTCAGCGCCCCGAGCACGGCCGCCTTGGCCCACCAGGCGCCGCGCGGCAGCACCCGGGTGAGGGCGAGCAGCAGCAGACCGGCGGGCAGGGCCCGCGTCAGGGCCGTGAACAGGGGGCGGTCCGGCGGCAGGAACTCGGTGGTGACCGCGTAGGTGGTGCCCCAGGAGACGGGGGCGAGGGCGGTGAGCAGGACGGTCGCGGACCGTTTCATGACCGGGTCCCTTCGGTGCGGGTGGCGGCGGCGACGGGCAGGGCCCACTCCCCGCGGACCCGCTCGGCGTCCTGTCTCACGCGGCTCTTCTCCGTGCCTCTCACGACACCCTCCCCCAAATAGGCTCGATGGGAAGTATCTTAGTCGTAAGCTACTTGTGGTCAAGCTACTTTCTTGCGGGCGACCGGAACCGGGCGGATACTCTGCGCATGCAGCAGCGCAAAGACCCGGTCGACGCGATCATCAGTCAGTGGGCGGCCGAACGGCCCGACCTCGACACGAAGGCCATGGAGGTCTTCGGGCGGATCCACCGCCTCTCACGAGCCATGGGCGACCGCATGGAGAGGGCCTACGCCGCCTACGGCATCTCGCGCGGCGAGTTCGACGTCCTGTCGGCCCTGCGCCGGTCCGGCGAGCCGTACACCCTCTCCCCGCGCCAGCTCTCGGCGACGCTGATGCTCACCACCGGCGGCATGACCGGCCGCCTCGACAAGCTGGAGCGCGCGGGCCTGCTGCGCCGCTCCCCCGATCCGCACGACCGCCGCGGCCTGCAGGTGACCCTGACCGAGAAGGGGTTCGGCGTCATCGACGAGGCGGTCGGCGCGGGCCTCGCCGTCCAGACGGAGGCCCTGTCCTCCCTCGGCGACGAGCAGGCCGGCCAACTGGCGGGCCTGCTGCGCGAGTTGCTCGCGGGGACGGAGCAGGAGTAACCCCGGGGGCGCCTGCCGTCCGGGCCGGCCCGGGCCTCGACGACCGTTGGCCTACGAGTGTTGACCCACGCCTGTTGACCTACATCCGTTGACCCACACCTGTTGACGCACGCAAGTCGGCCTACGCAAGTTGACCTACGTTTGTCGGCATGACGGCGACCACGCAGCAGAACCAGCCCCCCGCGCCCCCGCCCCGCCGGTCCGACGCCACGCGCACCGCGATCCTCGCCGCCGCCCGCGAGCGCTTCGCCGCCGACGGCTACGAGCGGGCCACCATCCGGGCCGTCGCCAGGGACGCGCGGATCGACCCGTCGATGGTGATGCGGTACTTCGGCAGCAAGGAGGGGCTGTTCGACGCGGCCGTCGCGCTCGACCTGCGGCTGCCGGAGCTGGCCCGGGTCCCGCGCGAGGAGGTGGGCCGCGCGCTGGTGGACCACTTCCTCCACCTGTGGGAGGAGAGCGAGGAACTGACGGCCGTCCTGCGGGTCGGGGTCACCAACGAGGCCGGGACGGAGCGGCTGCGGGCCATCTTCCGCGACCAGATGCTGCCGGTGGCCCGTCAGGTGTGCCCCGACCCCGAGCAGGCCCCCGCGCGGGCGGCGCTGTGCGCGTCCCAGCTGCTCGGGGTGGCGCTCACCCGCTATGTGCTGCGGTTCGCGCCGGCCCAGGCGCTCGCCCGCGAGGAAGTGGTGGCGTGGCTGGGCCCGACGGTGCAGCGCTATCTGACCGCGCCCGCTCCCTGACGCCGGCCGGGCCCCTCGACGACGGCCGGGCACACGGGACCGGAGCGACGGCCGGGCGCACGAAGAACGCCGGGGGCGCCGGTCTCACCCCGGGTACGGCATGCGCGCGTACCGACGGGAGGACCGGCGCCCCCGGCGACTGGACCGACGTAGGGTCAGGCCTTGGCCTGCGCGCCGGACTTGGCGCCCGCGCGGGACGAGGGGGTGTTCTTCACGACCCGGATCTTGGACTTGTCCAGCACCATGACCAGGCCGGCGACCACCAGGAACAGCACCACCGGGAGAAAGACGTACAGGCCCAGCGTCTCGATGACGCTCAGGCCCTTGCCGGGGTCGTCGCCGTCGTCGCGGGTCAGCGCGAGCGCGGGGGACGACATGAGCAGCATCATCAGCGTCGTACCGGCAGCCAGGGCGCCGGCGCGCAGGGCGTTCTTCTTGTCCACGGTGCCAAGTTAGCGAACGGCCCGGAAGGCCGCGCGCCCGGGGTGCCCGTACGGGGTGCGGACACCCCCGCACCCCCGCCCCCGGCGCGCGGCGCGCGCTCAGCGCAGAACCTCCAGCAGTGCCCGCAGCCGGGGCGAGGCCACCAGCTCCTCCAGCGGCACCGGCCTGCCCTCGCCGTCCGCGATCGGCAGGCGCCAGTTCGGGTACTGGTCCCAGGTGCCCGGCAGGTTCTGCGGGCGCCGGTCGCCGACGCCGTCCGGGAGCCAGACGCCGATCAGCCGGGCGGGGGTGCGCAGCAGGAAGCGGTGGACGGCGCGGATCTCCTCCTCCTCGTCGGACCCGGGCGGTCCGGCCGCCGGACGGTCCAGCAGCCCGAGGCTGCCCAGCAGGGCGAGCCACTCGGCGATGTCGGCGGTGGCCTCGGCGCGTTCCTCCGGGGCCGAACGGGTGAGCAGGCCCAGCCGGTCGCGCAGGTCGACGTGGTCGCCGGTGAGCCGGGCGGCGGTGGGCGGCAGATCGTGGGTGGTGGCGGTGGCCAGGCAGTCGGCCCGCCAGCGCTCGGGCGGCAGCGGGTGGCCGTCGCCCTCCCAGTCCCGCTCGAACCAGAGCACGGAGGTGCCGAGCACGCCGCGCCGCTGGAGCGCCTCGCGCACACCGGGCTCGACGGTGCCGAGGTCCTCGCCGATCACGACGGCCCCGGCGCGGGCGGCCTCCAGGGCGAGGAGGGCGAGCATGGCGTCGGCGTCGTAGCGGACGTAGGTGCCGTCGGTGGGCGGGCTGCCCTGGGGGACCCACCAGAGCCGGAACAGGCCCATGACGTGGTCGATGCGCAGGGCGCCCGCGTAGCGGAAGAGGGCGCGCAGGAGGTCGCGGTAGGGGGCGTGGCCGCAGGCGGCGAGGCGGTCGGGGCGCCAGGGCGGCAGGCCCCAGTCCTGGCCGCGGGCGTTGAAGGCGTCCGGTGGGGCGCCGACGGACATGCCGGCGGCGAACACGTCCTGCTGCGCCCAGGCGTCGGCGCCCGAGGGATGCACGCCGACGGCGAGGTCGTGCACGATCCCGACGGCCATGCCGGCCTCGCGGGCGGCGCGCTGGGCGGCCCGGAGCTGGCCGTCGGTGAGCCAGGCGAGACGGGTGTGGAAGGCGATGCGGCCGGCGAGTTCGGTGCGGGCGCGGGCGGTGGCGGCCGAGCGGGGATCGCTCAGGCCGTCCGGCCAGCGGTGCCAGTCGGAGCCGTGGAGTTCGGCGAGGGCGTACCAGGTGGCGTGGTCGTCGAGGGCCTGGCCGTGGGCGGCGCGGAAGGCGTCGTAGGCGGCCTGCCTGCCGGGGCCGAGGGGGACCGCCAGGACCGTCTCCAGTGCCTCCCGTTTCAGCTCCCACACCGCGTCCCGGTCGATGAGGGCGCCCTTGTCGAGGACGGCGGAGCGCAGTCGTGCGGCCCGCCCCAGCAGCGCGGTCAGCCGCTCGCGGTCCTCGGCGTAGGCGAACTCGGGGATGTCCTCGACGCGCAGGTGCACGGGGTCGGGGAAGCGGCGGGAGGAGGGGCGGTAGGGGGAGGGGTCGGTGGGGGCGCCGGGTACCGCCGCGTGCAGCGGGTTGACCTGGACGAACCCGGCGCCCGCCGTGCGTCCGGCCCAGCCGGCCAGCTCGGCCAGGTCGCCGAGGTCGCCCATGCCCCAGGAGCGGTGGGAGAGCAGGGAGTACAGCTGGACGAGGAGGCCCGAGGAGCGGCCGGGCGGGGCGGGCAGCCGGTCCGGGGCGACGACGAGGAACGCCTCGCCGGTGCGTCCGTCGGGGGCGGCGGCGGTCAGCCGGTGGACACCGAGCGGCAGCCCGGCGATCCCCCGGTCCGCCGGGCCCTCGCCATGGGCCGGGAACTCCCCCTCCTCGCCCTCCTCCGTCTCGACGCGCAGCCGGGTGCCGGCGGGCAGGGCGGTGAGGGCGGCGGGCGGGCGGGCGCCGGCCCAGTGGACGACCGTGGGCGGCAGCAGCCGCTCGCGCAGCTCGCGCTCCCGGGCGGCGAGGGCGGCGCGTACGGCGTCGGGGCCGCTCGCGTCGACGCCGAGGGCGGCCAGGGCGGAGGTCACGGCGGCGGCGGGGACATGGACGGTACGGTCCGGTGCCGGGCGGTAGGAGGTGGCGACCCCGTGCAGCCCGGCGAGCCGGGCGAGGTCCTCCGACGGCTGCGCCTCGGGCGCCGCTGCCATCTACAGCCCCGGCGCGTAGAAGTCAGGGACCGGGTCGGACTCGCTGGTCAGCGGGGCGGCCTCGGCCAGTGGGGGCTCGCTGGTCAGCGGCTCGGCGTCGGGCAGCGGCGGCTCGCTGGTCAGCGGTGCCTGCGTGCACGCGCGCTCCGCGCCGAAGACGCACCGGGGCGCCTGGTCGGTCTCGGCGGACGGTTCCGCCACGGGTTTCCACTGGGCCGGGATCGGAAGACGAGCCGGTGCGGCCACGGGGCCTCCTTGTCGTTGTGCCGGACGCTGTGCCGGACGCTGCGGCTTGGGTCGGTGTACGGGCAGGCCTACCCCGTGAGCCCGCGACCACGCGCACCGGAACCCGCGCCGCTGTGATCCGGTTCCGCCCCGGCCGTCGATAGAGGGGGTGTGAGACTGTTCCGCCCCATGGGGGGCCAGCGGGAGACGGACGACGGGGCCGGTGCGGACGCGGCCCTGCTGCGGGCCGTGGCGCAGGGCGATGCCGCGGCCATGACCGCCCTGTACGACCGGCACGCCGGATGGCTGCACGCGCGGCTGGCCCGGCGGTGCGCCGACCCCGAGCTGGTGCGGGAGGTGCTGCAGGACACGTTCGTCACGGTGTGGCGGTCGGCGGCCGGGCACCGCGGGCAGGAGGCCGGCGGCTGGCTGTGGACGATCGCCGCGCGCCGGCTGGTCGACGCCCGGCGGGCCCAGGAGCGGACCGCGCGGGTCGCGGGACCGCTGCCGGAGCCGGAGGCGCGGGGGCGGTACGAGAGCGCCGCCGCGCCCTCCGCCGAGGACCGGGTGCTGGCCGGGCTGGAGTACGGCGATGTCGGCACCGCGCTCGACCGGATCTCCCCCGAGCTGCGCGAGGTGCTGCGGGCGACGGTCGTCGACGGGCTCAGCACCCGTGAGGCGGCCCGGCTGCTCGGCATCCCGGAGGGCACGGTCAAGTCCCGGGCCCGCCGCGCCCGCGCGGAGCTGCGCGAGGCGCTCGACCAGTTGCACCCGTCCCCGCTGGGAGGTACGGCATGACGCGCCGCGACAGAAGGCCCTGGCACGCCTCCGACGAGCTGGCCGCCCGCTATGCCGGGGGCGTCCTGCCGGAGCCGGACGCCTGGTCCCTGGAGAAGCACGTGGAGGGCTGCGCGGACTGCGCGTCCCGGGTGTCGGCCGCGGTGCGCGGTACGGCGGCGGGACCGGTGCTGGCGCAGGTGCGCGCTGCGGTGCTGGCAGCGGCGCCGGAGGCGGTCGCGGCGGCCCGCGAGCCGCTCGCGCCCGCACCGACCCGGCCCGCGCGCCCCGGGCTCTCCCGGCTCGCCCGGCTGCTGTGGGCCGCGGGGCCCGCCGTGCGCGGAGCCTGGCTGCCGGCCGTGCTGGGGGTGGCCGCCGCCGCGCCCGCGCTGTCGTACGGGGCGGGTTTCCCGGACGTGCGGGCGCTGCTGCTGGCCGTCGCCCCCGTGCTGCCGGTCGCCGGGGTCGCCCTGTCGTACGGCCCGCACGCGGACCCGCTGTACGAGGTCACCGCGGCCACACCGGGCGGCGGGCTGCGGCTCGCGCTCATCCGTACGGTCGCGGTGCTCGCGGTGAGCCTGCCGCTGCTGACCCTCACCGGGCTGCTGCTGCCCGCCTCGGGCGCCCCGGCCGCCGCCGCCTGGCTGCTGCCCGGGCTCGCGCTGGCGCTGGCCTCGCTGGCCCTCGCCTCCTTCGTGGGCTGCCGGGCGGCGGCCGGGCTGACGGGGGGCGGCTGGCTGCTCGCCGTGCTGTCACCGGCGGCCGTCGCGCCGGGCGGTACGGCGGGCGCACGGCTGGCCGGGCAGCTCTCCCGCTGCCTCGACGGCACGGCCGCGCAGGGCGCGTGGGCGGCGGCGGCCGTCCTGAGCGCCGTCCTGCTGACCGCGCGCCGGCCGGTGTACGACCGCCCGCTGCGCCCGTGACAGGGCGCGGCGGGGCTCCGCGGCCCGCCCCTCCCGCCTCCCGCTGCTCCTGACCGTCCTTCTCCTGACCGTCGCTCCTGACCGTCATTTTGTGATCGTTTCTGACCGAATCACGGGACCGCCCGCCGTCGTGGCGTCCCGCGCCCTCTCCTGGAGAGACATGACGTCCCTACGCGTGACCGGCCTGCGGGTCCGGCATCGCAAGACCCTCGCCCTCGACTCGCTCGACCTGGCCCTCGGCACCGGTGTGCACGGGCTGCTCGGTCCGAACGGCGCCGGGAAGACCTCGCTGATCCGGGTGCTGGCCACGGTGGCGCGGCCGGACGCCGGCCGGGTGGAACTGCTCGGCGAGGACACCGCGGGCCACCGCGGCCTGGCCGACGTGCGGCGCCGGCTGGGCTATCTGCCGCAGGAGTTCGGCTACTACCCGGGATTCACCGTGCGGGAGTTCGTGGCGTACGTGGCCTGGCTGAAGGAGATGCCGGCCGCGCTGGTGCCGGCGGCCGTGGAGCGGGCGGTGGCCCGGGTCGGCCTCGCGGACCGTATCGACGCGAAGGTCCGGACGCTGTCCGGCGGCATGGTCCGCCGCGTCGGCATCGCGCAGGCCGTCGTCAACGACCCCGCCGTGCTGCTGCTGGACGAGCCGACCGCCGGACTCGACCCCGAGCAGCGGGTGGAGTTCCGCGAGCTGCTGCGCGAGCTGGGCGCCTCGGCGACCGTGGTGGTCTCCACCCACCTGGTGGAGGACGTGGCCGCCGCCTGCACGGAGGTCACGCTGCTGGACGTGGGCCGGATCGCCTACCGGGGCACGCCCGAGACGCTCACCCTGCTCGGCGAGGGGTCCGACGGGCCCGGCGACCACCCGATCGAGCGCGGGTACACGGCGGCGCTGCGGGCGCACCGCGGGCGGCGTGCGGGGACGGTGGCGCGATGAGCCCCGTGACCGGGAGGAAGGCGACCGCGCGTGCGCCGCACCCGCTGCGGGCCGAGGCCGTACGCGGATTCGCGCCCTGGGCCGGCGCGGCGGTGCTGCTGACGCTCGGCGTGACGCTGGCCGCGACGGCGGACCGCTGGCAGGGCGGCTGGGCGGAGACCGCGGCCGAGCTGCACACCACCCTGCTGATCGCCTTCCCGCTGGCGCTGGCGGCGGGCTGCTGGCAAGGCGGCCGGGAGCGGCGGCGGCGCACCGCTGAGCTGTGGGGGACGACCGTACGGCCGCCGCTGACCCGGCTGCTGGTCCCGGCCCTGCCCGTCGCGCTCTGGGTGAGCGCGGGCTATCTGGTCACGGTGGCCGCGGCCCTGCTCGCCACCTGGCCCTACGCCCAGGGCGACGTCCCCCGCCCGGTCCTGCTGCCGGGGGACACGGTGGCACTGGGCGCCGGCGCGCTGGCCGGGCACGTGGTGGGGCGGATCGTGCCCTCGCGGCTGGCGGCCCCGCTGCTGGCGATGGCCGGCTATCTGGGGCTCGGCACCCTGGCGGCCGACGGCGGGCCGTCCGTCGCGCGCCCGCTGAGCCCCGCCGCGCTGGTGCAGGCCGGCGAGGTGCCGGTGTGGTGGCAGCCCTGGGCGATGGCGGCGTGGACCGCCGGCCTCGCCTGCGCCGCCGCCCTGGGGTACGCGGCCCGGCGCCGGGTGACGGCCGTGCTGCCCCTGGCCGCCGCGCTGGCCGCGGGCACGCTGCTGGCGCAGACCGGGGACGGGCTCTGGCACGCCGACCCGCTCGCCCGCCGCCAGGTGTGCGACACCTCGACCACCCCGGCGGTGTGCGTCAACGCCCGGTACGCGGGGATGCTCCCGCAGGTCAGGGATGCCCTGTCCGGGGTGACGGGCAAACTGCGGGGGGTACGGAACCTGCCGGCGCGGTGGGAGGACCGGGAAGGGGGCTCCCGCCCGGACGAGGCCCAGCTGCCGATGCTGACGCCGATCGGCTGGACGGCGGTGCGGGGCCGGCTGACCGATCCGGCGGAGTTCGCGTGGGAGGCCGTGGGGGCGCTGCGACTGCGCGGCGACTGTCCCGACGAGCGGCTGACCGACCGGGTGCTGCGGGCGGACGAGGTGGTGGCGCACTACCTCGCGCCGATGCCCGGGCAGCAGGAGCACGACGAGGCGTACGCCCGGGGCGACGCCGCCCACCGCGCCGAGCTGCGCGCGCGCCGCGCCGCGGCGGCCCGGTTCGCGGCGCTGACCGGGAAGGAGCGCAGGGCATGGCTTTCGGCCTACTTCGGGGCCCGCGACCGCTGCGACGACAAGGGGGTGCCTGCCCTGTGACCGGGATCCTCCTGTACGCCCGCTCCCGCGCGCTCCCCGCGACCCTGGCCGCGCTCGCCGGCACGGCGGCCTTCGCCGTGTGGGCGGCGGGGCGGCTGGACGCCTGGCTCGACCCCGACCGCCGGGTGCCGATCGTCGCCCTCGCGCCGCTGCTGGCCGCGGCGGTGATCGGGACGAGCCTGTACAGCGCCTCGGACGAGCTGGACCGTACGGCCGTACGACCGTGGTGGCCGCGCCGGCTGGCGCAGCCGGCCGGTCTCGCCGTCCTGGCGGCGCTGCTGCTGTCCGTGGCCGTGCTCGGCCACGCGGAGACCTTCGGGCCGCCGGCCATGATCCGCAACACGCTGGGCTGTACGGGCCTCACCGCCGCGGCGGCCGTCCTGCTGGGCGCCCGGCTGAGCTGGCTGCCCGCGTTCGGCTATGTGACCGCCGTGTACCTGGGCTCCGCCGCGCCGCACGGCCGCGCGGAGACGGTGTGGGCGTGGCCGATGCAGCCGGGCGGACAGCCGGGCGCGTGGGCGGCGGCGCTGGCGGCGTTCACGCTGGGCACGGCGCTGTACGCGGTACGCGGCGCCCGCCCGGAGGGGCCGCGCGGCTGAGTCCCGGGCGGGTCCTGCGCTCCCTGTCGTGACACGAGTCCCGTGGCACTGGTCACGTGGTACTGAAGCCATGGCGCGAAGCCGTGGAAACAGATGCCTTGGAAACAGCTGCCGTGGAAACAGCTGCCGTGGGCACGAAACACACAAGCCCGGATCTAGGCGGAGACGCCGTCGATCCGGGCCAGAGCATCGTCCGCGCCGAACGGCTGCAAGTACGGCAGCCAGCGCGGATCCCTATGCCCGGTGCCGATGATGCGCCAGGCGAGCCCCGAGGGCGGAGCCGGTTTGTGCCGCAGCCGCCAGCCCAGCTCCACCAGGTGGCGGTCGGCCTTGACGTGGTTGCAGCGGCGGCAGGAGGCCACCACGTTGTCCCAGCGGTGCTGTCCCCCGCGGCTGCGCGGGATGACGTGGTCGACGCTGGTTGCGATGCCACCGCAGTACATGCACCGGCCCCCGTCCCGGGCGAAGAGCGCCCTGCGGGTCAGAGGAACGGGCCCCCGGTAGGGAACCCGGACGAATCGCTTGAGCCGGACCACGCTGGGTGCGGGGACTGTGACGGTCGCGCTGTGCATAAAGGCGCCGGATTCCTCGAGGGAGACGGCCTTGTTCTCCAGGACGAGGACGAGCGCGCGGCGGAGCGGTACGACGCCGAGCGGCTCGTACGACGCGTTGAGGACCAGGACATGCGGCACGGGGGCCTCCTTGGGCGTCGGCGGCGCGTGGCTCGCGCCGGGACGATCTGCAGTCAGTCTCCCCTCATGCCTGGTGGAAGCGCCACCATGTCCCGGTAACGGGCTGGGAGTGTTTTCGACCACACCTGATTCATCCCCCGGCGCACCGCCTGTTCAAGCCCGCGTGAGTCGTGTCTCTCCTGACCGTCTCCTGTGCGGAACCGCGGAGGGCACACACAATGCCCCGTTAGTGTGGTTGTCCTGTCCGCCCGGTGACCTTTTCGTGACCTTGACCGCCCGCCGGTGCGGACCGCGCAGCACCTGGAGGTACCTGCCGTGTCGTCCTCGCCCGCCGCCCTCCTGGCCGCCGGTGCATCGCCGTCCCCGTCGCCCTCGCCGTCGGAGTCGACTCCGGCCGTGCCGAGCCTCCAGGACGCCCAGGAGAGCGCGACGAACGCGGCGAGCTGGGTCGAGCAGAACTGGTCGACGTGGCTCGCGATGGGTCTGCAGATCCTGCTGGTCGTGGTCGTGGCGGTGGCGCTCAGAGCGGTCGTGCGGCGGGCGATCACCAAGCTGATCGAGCGGATGAACCGCACCGTGCAGTCCGCGGACGGCGGCGCGCTGGGCGGCCTGCTGGTCAACGTCGAGCGCCGGCGGCAGCGGGCGGCGGCGATCGGCTCGGTGCTGCGGTCGGTGGCGAGCTTCCTGATCCTCGGCACGGCCGCGCTGATGGTGCTCTCCACCTTCAAGATCAACCTGGCGCCGCTGCTGGCGTCGGCCGGTGTCGCCGGTGTGGCGATCGGTTTCGGCGCGCGCAACCTCGTCACGGACTTCCTGTCCGGCGTGTTCATGATCCTCGAGGACCAGTACGGCGTCGGTGACGTCATCGACGCGGGTGTGGCCACCGGCGAGGTGATCGAGGTCGGGCTGCGCGTGACCAAGCTGCGCGGTGACAACGGCGAGATCTGGTACGTCCGCAACGGCGAGGTCAAGCGGATCGGCAACCTGTCGCAGGGCTGGGCGACGGCCGGGGTCGACGTGACCGTGCGGGCCCATGAGGACCTGGACAAGGTGAAGGCCACGCTGGACGAGGTCGCCGAGCGGATGGGCAAGGAAGAGCCCTGGAACGAGCTGCTGTGGAGCCCGATCGAGGTCCTCGGCCTCGACTCGGTCCTGATCGACTCCATGGTGGTCCGCGTCACGGCCAAGACGATGCCGGGCAAGGCGCTGACGGTGGAGCGGGAGCTGCGCTGGCGCATCAAGCGGGCGTTCGACGCGGCGGACATCCGCATCGTGGGCGGTGAGACGACCCCGGAGGCCATGTCCGCGGCCGCCGATCCCACGGCCGCGGTCGCCGCCCCCTCGGCCTTCGCCAACGCGGATTCCCCGCAGACGAGGGCGACGGCTCCGATAGTCCCGCAGCAGCCGGTGCCGCCGGTCAAGTAGCCGAGCGGGCGGCGCGGCGGTCCGGCACGCGCGTCCGCCCCGCCGCGCACCGGCCGGTGCGCCTCACCGGCCGGGGTTCCTCACCGGCCGGGGTTCCTCACCGGCCGGTGAGCGGACCGCAGGCCAGCCGGTACGCCTCGCGGAGCCACGGCTCCTTCCCGGGGTCCGTGCCGCAGGCCAGGCTGTCGCCGTGGACGGGCCCGAGCCAGGTGGTGACGCTGCCGTAGTGGTCGCCGTCCGGGCAGGTGACGGTGAAGCTCGCGTCCACGGTCCGCACGGCCTCGGCGGTGGCGAAGCGGCCGGCGCCGTGGAAGCGGGTGCGCTCGGGGGGCCGGGCATGGCGGGCGGTGTCCTCGCCCGGAGCCGTCAGGTCGTCCGTGTCGTAGCCGAGGTGCCGCGCGAGCGAGGCCAGCACCCGCCGTTGCGCGAGGTGCGTCCCGCTCGTGCGGACGCGGGCGACGACCGAGCGCACGGGAACGTCCCGGAAGGTGGTCCATCCGTCGTCCTCGCCGAGCGCCACCACCGGGGAGAGACCGGTCAGCTGGGTCCGCTGCCGCACCGCGCCCCAGCGGAGGGCGCCGGAACCGCAGGAAGGCGGCACGGAGGAGGGCGAGGCCGAGGACGGCACGGAGGGCGAGGCCGAAGGCGCGGCGGAGGGCGAGGCGGAGCGCGTGCCCGGCGCCGCCGCCCGGACCTGGCGCGGCTGCGCCGTCATGCACGCCACCCCCACCACGGCCGCCACCAGCAGCGTCCCCAGCACCGGCGCCGCCGGACGTCTTCTCACTTCGGCTCTCCCAGTCTCGCCGTCCGGCACAGCGCCACGCACGCGCCCGCCCCGCGCTGCCCCGGCATACCGGTCAGCCCCTCGTCCGCGTGGAGCCGTCCGCCCCCGTGCCGCCCGTCCGGCCCGTCCATGGAGTTGTGAATGTAGGCCCTGTGACCAGCCGGAACCACCTCCGTGACGCACTCGTGACGCGCCCGCCGGCCCTGCTCGTCTTCACAGGAACCCCGCGTTTCCTCCGCACCCCGTGATCCTCTAAGGTCACCTGCACAACGGGCCCTTGCTCTGGAGCGCGACATCGCCCGGGGGCCCGTCTCGAATGTGGGGAAACATGCGCAAGCTCGCCATAGGCACCGCCCTGTCCGGTGCCCTGGCCCTCGCCGGCCTCGCCGCGCCCGCCGCGTCCGCGGCCGGCACGCCCGACCTCAAGTTCTCCGGCGTCACCGTGAACAACGGCAAGCCCGTCGTGGTCGGCGCCACCAAGGCGGTGAGCGTGCCGGTGTCGTACACCCTGACCCGGCCGAAGAACCTGGTCATCGACCAGGAGAAGACCCTGCAGGCGGTGATGCTGTACCGCGGCACCCTGCGGTCGCTCGACAACGACCTGGGCCCGGACACCCCGCCCACCTGCAAGACGACCGCCACGACGGACACCACGGTCACCGAGAGCTGCACCGAGAAGATCGCCGCCGCTCCGGACCAGTCGCTGTACGAGGCCGCCGACGCCGGCACCTGGAAGGCCGCGGGCGTCTTCGCGCACAGCGACGGCAGCGTCTCCGACGACTACCTGCACAGCGAGAACGACGTCACCATGTGGGGCAACCTCGCCTCGGTGAAGGTGCAGCGCGCCGCCCAGCTGACCGCGGACGCCGCCCCGGAGCCGGTGAAGAAGGGCAGGACGCTCACCGTCAGGGGCAAGCTGACCCGCGCGGACTGGGCGACCGGCCGGAACACCGGCTACAAGGGCCAGAAGGCCGTGCTGCAGTTCAAGGCGGACGGCGGCGCGTACACGAACGTCAAGACGCTCACCTCCGGTACCGGGGGCGCCCTGTCCACCACGGTGAAGGCGGCGAAGAGCGGCACCTACCGCTTCGTCTTCGCCGGTACGGCCACCACGGCGGCGAAGACGTCCGCCGGTGACCACGTGACGGTCAAGTAGCCGCCGACGCGGTCGGCGAGGGCCGCGCGCGCCCTCGTCCCCACGCCCCCGAGGTAACGAGTCTGTTGCCTCGGGGGCGTTGTCTATTGACGCCCCCTTCGTCCTCGGCTTACGTTCCTCCCACCCGAATAGGAAACTTTCCTAACAGTGATCTTCGGGCGCCCGGTGATCAAGACTGGACGTCATGCCCAGGTCGCTGAAAAGCTGAGTGGCTGGAAAGGCAGGTGTCGACCCCCATGGCAGGAACCGCCGGTACGCCGGGCACCCCGCGCGTCCTGCGCGCCATGAACGACCGCGCCGCCCTGGACCTGCTGCTGGAGCACGGCCCGCTGTCCCGCACCCGGATCGGCAAGCTCACCGGCCTGTCCAAGCCCACCGCCTCCCAGCTGCTGGCGCGACTGGAGGCGGCCGGACTCGTCCGGGTCACCGGCACCAGCGAGGGCCGGCCGGGCCCCAACGCCCAGCTGTACGCGGTCAACCCCGGTGCCGCCTACGCCGCCGGGCTCGACGTCACCCCGCACCGCATCCGCGCCGCCGTCGCCGACATCACCGGCCGCACGGTCGGCGAGTACGAGCTGCCCACCCCCGGCCGCCGTCCGGCCCAGCCCGTCGTCCAGCAGGTCACCGACGCCCTCGACGGCGCCGTCAAGGCGGCCGGACTCGCCCGCTCCGATGTGCACCGGCTGGTCATCGGCACCCCCGGCGCCTTCGACCCGGGCACCGGGCGGCTGCGCTACGCCTCCCACCTGCCCGGCTGGCACACCCCCGCGCTGCTCGACGAGTTGGCGGCGGCGCTGCCGGCACCGGTCGAGTACGAGAACGACGTCAACCTCGTCGCCCTCGCCGAACAGCGGCTCGGGGCGGCCCGCGGCCACGCGGACTTCGTGCTGCTGTGGAACCAGGAGGGCATCGGCGCCGCCCTGGTCCTCGGCGGCCGGCTGCACCGCGGCTGGACCGGCGGCGCCGGCGAGGTCGGCTTCCTGCCGGTGCCCGGCACCCCGCTGGTGCGGCAGGTCACCAAGGCCAACAGCGGCGGCTACCAGGAGCTGGCCGGCTCCCAGGCGCTGCCGAGGCTGGCCCGTGAACTCGGCGTCCCGGACGTGCCGTCGGGGCCGTACACCGAGGCCGCCGCGGAACTCCTGGCCCGCGCCGCCGACCACGCGGGCGGCCCCCACCGGGAGCTGCTGCGGGCCTACGCCACCCGGCTGGCCATCGGTCTCGCCTCGCTCGTCTCCGTCCTCGACCCCGAACTCGTCGTCCTCAGCGGCTCCGCCCTGACGCCCGGCGGCGAGGTGCTGCGCGGCCTCGTCCAGGCCGAGCTGGAGGAGCTGGCCGCGGCCCGGCCGCGCCTCGTCGTCGGCGACGTCCGCGAACACCCCGTTCTGCGCGGCGCGCTGGAGTCCGCGCTCGCCGCCACCCGCGACGAGATCTTCGACACCTCGCGCTGAGCCCCGCCGCACCCCGGCAGCACGGCCCCGCTTCCACCCCGTTCCGTCCACCCGTCCCTGGGAGACCTCGCCATGCCCGAAGTCATACCATCGCTCGCCCGAAAGACGGCTTTTGCCCTGACCGCGTCGCTGGCCCTGCTCACCACCGCCTGTACCGGCCAGTCCGGCTCCGGCGCCACGGACGACGCCTCGCGGGACACCACGATCAACTTCTGGCACGCCTGGAGCGCGCCGAACGAGGTCCAGGCGGTCAAGTCGCTGGTCGCCGGCTTCCAGAAGACGCACCCCAACATCCACGTGAACATCGTCGGCAACATGACCGACGACAAGATCAACCAGGCGCTGCGGGCCGGCGGCGACAAGGCCCCGGACGTGATCTCGTCCTTCACCACCAACAACGTGGGCAAGTTCTGCTCCTCGGGCGCGCTGGTGGACCTGAACCCCTTCTTCGAGAAGTCCGGGATCGACCCCGAGACGACGTTCCCGAAGCCGATGAACGAATACACCCGGTTCGACGGCAACCGCTGCACGGCTCCGCTGCTCGGCGACGCGTACGGGCTCTACTACAACAAGACGGCGTTCGAGAAGGCCGGCATCAAGCGCCCGCCGAAGACCTGGTCCGAATTCACCGCCGACGCGAAGAAGCTGACGATCTCCCAGGGCGACGGCTACCGGCAGCTCGGGTTCATGCCGAACTACCACGGCTGGGAATCCACCACCGAGCACCTCTTCGCCCAGTTCTCGCCGACGTACTTCGGCAAGGACGGCAAGTCGAGCCTGGCCTCGGACCCCGCCTTCGAGAAGGGGTTCACGCTCCAGAAGAAGCTCGTGGACGAACTCGGCGGATTCCGGCGGCTGGAGAAGTTCCGGGCCACGCTCGGCGACGAGTGGGGCGCACGGCACCCCTTCCACACCGGCCAGGTCGCCATGCAGCTCGACGGCGAGTGGCGGCTCGGCATGGCCGAGGAGGCCAAGCCGAAGTTCGAGATCGGGGTCGCCCCGCTGCCCGTCCCGGACGACCAGGCCGACCAGTACGGCAAGGGCTACATCACCGGCACCATCACGGGCATCGCCGCCACCAGCCACAAGCAGAACGCGGCCTGGGAGCTGGTGAAGTACATGACCACGGACACCGACGCGGTGGTCGGCTTCGCCAACGACATCCACAACGTGCCCTCGACGCTGGCCGCGCTGAAGTCCCCGAAGCTGAAGTACGACCCGCGCTTCAAGACCTTCCTGGACATCGCCGCCAACCCGCACTCGACCACGACCCCCGCCTCGATCAACGGCGGTGTCTACCTGGTGACGATCCAGCAGTTCGGCTACGACTACGAGAGCGGCAAGGCCACCGACCTCGGGGCCGGGCTGAAGAAGACGGCCGCGCAGATCGACACGGACATCGCGCAGGCGCAGTGATGAGCACCGTCACCCTCGCGGCCAAGCGCCGGCGCTCGGCGCTGCGCACGCTCGCCTTCATGTCCCCGTGGCTGATCGGCTTCGCGGTCTTCTTCGCCTACCCGCTGATCTCCACGGCCTACTTCTCCTTCATGCACTACGACGGTTTCCGGCCGCCCGAGTGGAGCGGCGGGAAGAACTGGACGTACGTCTTCGCGCACTACCCGCTCTTCTGGCCCGCCCTGCGCAACACGCTGTGGCTGGTCGTGATCATGGTGAGCCTCCGGGTGCTCTTCGGGCTCGGCGTCGGCCTGCTCATCACGAAGATCAAGACCGCCACGGGCGTCTTCCGCACCCTGTTCTACCTGCCGTACCTGGCCCCGCCGGTCGCGGCGACGATGGCCTTCGCGTTCCTGCTCAACCCCGGCACCGGACCGGTCAACTCCCTGCTGGAGAAGACCGGTCTGCCGGCGCCGGGCTGGTTCAACGACCCCGCCTGGTCCAAGCCGGCGCTGACCCTGCTGGCCCTGTGGGGCGTCGGCGACCTGATGGTGATCTTCATGGCCGCGCTGCTCGACGTGCCGGCGGAGCAGTACGAGGCGGCGGAGCTGGACGGCGCCTCGGCCTGGCAGCGCTTCCGGTACGTGACCCTGCCGAACATCTCCCCGATCGTGATGTTCGCCGTCGTCACCGGCGTGATCCAGACCATGCAGTACTACACCCAGCCGCTGATCGCCGGGAAGGTCGCCTCCGGGGTGATCCAGGGCGCCGGCACCCAGTTCGAGCCCGGCTACCCCGACAAGTCCACGCTCACCCTTCCCCAGCTCGTCTACAACCTCGGCTTCCAGCGTTTCGACTACGGCTCGGCCTGCGTGGTGGCGCTCGTGCTGTTCGCCCTGTCGATGGCGTTCACGGCCCTGCTGATGCGGCGCCGGGGCGGACTGATCCAGGCAGGTGACTGACCATGACCCAGGTACTGGACCGGCCCGTGAAGCCGGCGCCGCCCCTCTCCGCCGCCGAGCACACCGCCCGCCGCAAGGCGCTGCTGGAGTGGATCGCGGTCCACGCGCTCGGCGTCGCCGCCGCGCTGTTCTTCACGCTGCCGTTCGTGTTCGTGTTCCTGACCTCGCTGATGAGCGACAGCCAGGCACTCAGCCGGGACCTGATCCCGCACACCTGGGAGTGGGGCAACTACCGCAAGGTCTTCGCCACTCCCGGCTTCCTGACCTGGTGGAAGAACACGCTGATCTACGCCGGCCTGGGCACCGTGCTGACCGTGGTGTCCTCGGTCCCGGTGGCGTACGCGCTCGCCAAGTTCCGCTTCCGGGGCCGCAATCTCTCGCTCATGCTGGTCATCTCGATGATGATGCTGCCGCCGCAGGTGGTCGTCATCCCGATGTACCTGTTCTGGGCGAAGCAGCTCGGCCTGTCCGGCACGCTGTGGCCGCTGATCGTCCCGATGGCGTTCGGGGACGCGTTCTCCATCTTCCTGCTGCGCCAGTTCCTGATGACGATCCCGAACGAGTACCTGGACGCGGCGCGGGTCGACGGCTGCGGCGACCTCAGGACCCTGCTGCGGGTCGTGCTGCCCATGGCCAGGCCCGGCATCGCCGCCGTCGCCCTGTTCCAGTTCTTCTACGCCTGGAACGACTACTTCGGCCCGCAGATCTACGCGTCCGAGAGCCCCGGCGCCTGGACCCTGTCCTACGGCCTCGAGTCCTTCAAGGGCGCCCACCACACCGACTGGAACCTCACCATGGCCGCGACGGTACTGGTCATGGCCCCCGTGATCCTCGTGTTCTTCTTCGCCCAGAAGGCGTTCGTCGAGGGCGTCACTCTCACCGGAGTAAAGGGTTGATCTGGCTATGAAACTCACCGTGGTCGGCGGAGGTTCGACCTACACCCCCGAACTCATCGACGGCTTCGCGCGGCTGCGGGACACCCTGCCCATCGAGGAACTCGTCCTCGTCGACCCGGCCGCCGACCGCCTGGAGCTGGTCGGCGGCCTGGCCCGCCGGATCTTCGCCAGGCAGGGCCACCCCGGCCGCGTCGTCACCACCTCCGACCTGGACGCGGGGGTCGACGGCGCCGACGCGGTCCTCCTGCAGCTGCGCGTCGGCGGCCAGGCGGCCCGGGAGCAGGACGAGACGTGGCCGCTGGAGTGCGGCTGCATCGGCCAGGAGACCACCGGCGCCGGCGGCCTGGCGAAGGCCCTGCGCACGGTCCCCGTGGTGCTCGACATCGCCGAGCGGGTGCGCCGCGCCAACCCCCGTGCCTGGATCATCGACTTCACCAACCCGGTCGGCATCGTCACCCGCGCCCTGCTCCAGGCCGGACACCGGGCGGTCGGCCTGTGCAACGTGGCGATCGGCTTCCAGCGGAAGTTCGCGGCCCTGCTGGGCACCACCCCCGCGCACGTGCATCTGAACCATGTGGGCCTGAACCACCTCACCTGGGAAACAGGTGTGCGCCTGGGCGGTCCGGAAGGCGAGAACGTGCTCCCCGGGCTGCTGGCCGAGCACGGCGACGCGATCGCCGACGACGTCCGCCTCCCGCGCCCGCTGCTGGACCGCCTCGGCGTCGTCCCCTCGTACTACCTGCGCTACTACTACGCGCACGACGAGGTCGTGCAGGAGCTGCGCACCAAGCCCTCCCGCGCCTCCGAGGTGGCCGCCATGGAGCGGGAACTGCTGGCGATGTACGGCGACCCGGCCCTGGACGAGAAGCCGGCCCTGCTGGCCAAGCGGGGCGGCGCCTTCTACTCGGAGGCGGCCGTGGACCTGGCGGCGGCGCTGCTGGGCGGCGGGGGAAGCCCGTACCAGGTGGTGAACGCGCTCAACAAGGGCACGCTGCCCTTCCTGCCCGACGACGCGGTGATCGAGGTGCAGGCCGCGGTCGGCCCGGCGGGCCCGGTCCCGCTGCCCGTCCCGGAGCTGGACCCGCTCTTCGCGGGGCTGATCGCGAACGTGACGGCGTACGAGGACCTGGCCCTGGAGGCGGCGCTGCGCGGCGGCCGGGACCGCGTCTTCCGGGCGCTGCTGGCGCACCCCCTGATCGGCCAGTACGCGTACGCCGACGCCCTCACCGACCAGCTGGTCGCACACAACCGGGAGCACCTCGCGTGGGCCTGACCGCACCTGGATCCCTGACGGTCCTCGCCATCGACGCGGGCAACAGCAAGACCGACGTGGCCGTGGTCACCGCCGCGGGCGAGGTGCTGGCCACGGCACGCGGCGGCGGCTTCCGCCCGCCCGCCGTGGGGGTCGCCGCGGCGCTGGACGCGCTGGCGGACCCGGTGGCCCGGGCGTTCGCGGACGCCGGGGTCGACACGGTCACCCATGTCTCGGCCTGCCTCGCCAACGCCGATCTCCCGGTGGAGGAGGAGCAGTTGGCGACCGCGCTGCACGCGCGCGCGTGGGGCACGTCCGTGGCGGTCCGCAACGACACCTTCGCGATCCTGCGGGCCGGTGTCGCCGAGCCGCGCGGGGTGGCGGTGGTGTGCGGGGCCGGCATCAACTGCGTGGGCATGCGCCCGGACGGCCGCACCGCCCGCTTCCCGGCCATCGGCCGCATCTCCGGTGACTGGGGCGGCGGCTGGGGGCTCGCGGAGGAGGCCCTGTGGTACGCGGCCCGCGCGGAGGACGGCCGCGGCGAGCCGACCGCCCTCGCCCGCGCCCTGCCCGGGCACTTCGGCCTGCCGACCATGTACGCCCTCATCGAGGCCCTGCACCTGGAGCACATCGACCACGACCGCCGGCACGAGCTGGCCCCGGTCCTGTTCGCGACGGCGGCGGACGGCGACCCGGTGTCCCGCGCGCTCGTCACCCGGCTCGCCGAGGAGGTCGCGGTGATGGCCACGGTCGCCCTGACCCGGCTCGACCTCCTCGCCGAGCAGACCCCGGTGCTGCTCGGCGGCAGCGTCCTCACCGCGGGCCACCCGCTGCTGAACGACACCGTCCACACCCTCCTCGCGGCCCGGGCCCCCAAGGCCGACGTCCGCCTGGTGAGGGCGAGCCCGGTGCTGGGCTCGGCCCTGCTCGGCCTCGACCGGCTGGAAGCGGGGGCCGGGGCCCAGGCGCGGGCCCGGGCGTACTGGGAGGACGGGACGCCCTGACCGGCACCGGGGAACCGATCCCCCGTCACCAGCGTGTTCCTTCACAGGGGGTGGTGCGCCCGCAGCCACGCGCCCCCGGACGCGCTGCGATCCGATCAAGATCCAGCGAAGGCCGGTGCGGATGTCAGTGCGGGCGGTGATACTGGGCGGCGAACGGATGACCATGGGGGAGGTCGAGTGACACACCCGCCGAAGAGCAGCACGGCGCCACCGGCCGGGTCCGCCGGTGCCCCCGGCATCCCCGCCGGGCCCGGCATCCCCGCCCAGCCCGGCGTGCCCGCCCGGCCCGGGGCCGCGGGCGCCGCCGTGCCGCCCGCGCGCCGGACCGCCTTCGCCGAGGGCGTGGAGCGGGTGCGGGCCGCCGCCACGACCGAGCCGGGGCGGCTGCGGATCATCGGGGCCGTGCTGGCGCTGCTGGTCATCGCGTTCGGGGCGGTCACCGCCTGGCAGACCAGCGCGCGCTCGGCCGCCGCCGACGACGTGCTGCACAGCAGCCAGCCGCTCAGCTCGGGCGCGGCCGGCATCTACCGGTCGCTGGCCGACGCCAACACCGCCTCCTCCAGCGGATTCCTGGCGGGCGGCCAGGAGAACGCGGCCTCCCGCGACCGGTACGAGAAGGACATCCGCACCGCCGCCTCCGGCCTCGTCACCGCCGCCGCCAACGCCGAGCCCGGTTCGGCCTCCGAGGCGACCATCGCCAGGCTGAACCGGCTGCTGCCCGAGTACAAGGGCCTCATCGAGCGGGCCCGGACGTACAACCGGCAGGGCTATCCGGTCGGCGGCGCCTATCTGCGGTACGCCAACGAGAAGATGCAGAAGGAGATGCTCCCGGCGGCGGAGGACCTCTACACCACGGAGAACCGGCGGCTCGACGCCGACTACGCGGACGCGACCCCGTACCCGTGGGCGGCGATCGCGCTCGGGCTGCTCGCCCTCGCCGGGCTCGGCTGGGCCCAGCACCGCACGTACCGGCGCACCCACCGCGTCCTGAACCACGGCCTGGTCGCCGCCTCCGCCGCGACCACCGTCGCCCTGCTCTGGCTGGTCGTGGGCCACGCGGTCGCCCGGTCCGGGCTCGACGGCTCCTACGACCACGGGATCCGTTCGCTCAACGTGCTGCACGACGCCCGGATCGCCTCCCTGAAGGCGCGCGGCAACGAGAACCTGAGCCTGGTGGCGCGCGGCGCGGAGACCGTCACGGTCGACGGCGAGCCCTACGACGCCTACTACTACGACTTCGACAAGGACATGTCCGTGCTCGGCAAGGGCCTGACCGAGGCGGCCCGGCTCGCCGACGACCAGGGGGGCACCGCACCGGTCAAGGCGGCCCAGGGCAACATGGCCGTGTGGAGACAGCGCCACGCCTCGGCGAGGGCCGAGGACGAGAACGGCAACTACCAGCAAGCGCTGGACAAGGTGATCGGGGCGAAGGGCGCGACCGGCGAGTGCTTCGACAGCGTCGACCGCAATCTCGCCCGGGCCATCGACCATGAGCAGGCCGAGTTCCAGCGGGCGGCAGGTGACGGGCGGGGCGCCATGACCGGACTGTCCGTGGGCGCGGCGGTCCTCGCCGTGCTGGCCGCGGCCGGCGCCGTCGCCGGTATCGGCCGCAGACTTTCGGAGTACCGGTGACAGGGGGCAAGGCGATGTACGTGAACCGTGCACGGACCTCCCTGCGGGGCTGGGGCGGAGTCGCCGCGATGGCGGTGCTGTGCGCGCTGGCGCTGGCCTGTGTCCTGCTGCTGCCGTACACCCAGCGCAGCCCGGCCGGCCCGGACCGGGCGGCGCAGAGGGCCGCCACCGGCGTCCAGGTGCGCGCCGACGCGTGCCAGGACGCCGAGGCGCACCAGCGGACGCTGGCGCCGTCCGGTGCCGACGGCCCGACCATCGACGCCATCAAGGCCCGTACGGGCGCCAAGCGCAAGCTGATCGTCGGCGTCGACCAGAACAGCTACCGCTGGGGCTACCGCAACCCGAACACCGAGGGCGCCCGCCTTGAGGGCTTCGACATCGACCTGGTCCACCGCATCGCCGAGGACATCCTCGGCGACCCGGACGCGGTGCAGTTCAAGGCGATCCCGACCAGCCAGCGCATCCCGGCGATCGAGGACGGGCGCGTCGACATGGTCGTCCGGACCATGACGATCACCTGCGACCGGCTGCGCCAGGTCGCCTTCTCCGCGCCCTACTTCAAGACCGGGCAGCAGGTCCTCGCGCCCAAGTCGTCCCCGGTCACCGGCTACAACGGCACGCTGGCGCACAAGAAGGTCTGCACGGCCGCCGGTTCGACCGCGTACGCCAAGCTGGACGCCGACCGCAAGGCCGGGCGGCTGCCCGCCTCCACCGACCTGTCCACCACCGTGGCGAACCAGCTCGACTGCCTGGTCCGGCTGCAACTCGGCGAGGTCGACGCGGTGGTGACCGACGGCGCGCTCGCCGCGAGCCAGGCCGCCCAGGACCCGACGGTCGAGCTGAAGGGCGAGGCGTTCACGACCGAGTACTACGGCGTGGCGATGAAGAAGGACGCCGACGATCTGGTACGCCGGGTCAACCGTGTTCTGGTGGACTACCGCGCACACGGCTGGCAGAAGTCGTACGACGACTGGCTGTCGGCCACACTGGGCGAGGACGCGGCCGCCTCGAAGCCGCCCGCACCGCAGTACCTGCGCGGCAGTTGAGCCGTACCCGACCGGAACAGACAGCAAGCGAGAGGTGATCGATGGGCGTCACGGACCCCGCCGGGCCGGTGATGGACCGGGACGAGGTGGACCGTGCGCTGGCGCGGCTCGGCCAGGAGCACGAGGCGATCGAGACCTCGCTGCTGGCCCTCCAGGACCACGCGGGCCGCAGACTCCTCGAAGGTGCCGAGCTGACCGGCGTGACCGGGCAGCGCTGGCAGACCACGGAGACCCGGATCACCCTGCTGTGGGCGTACTTCGACGCGTACACCGCCGCGCTGCGCGGCGCCCGCGAGATCCGCGCCCGGCGCCGCTGGTCCAGCCGCGAGGACCTGGCGGAGCTGACCGAGCTGCTGCGCGGCGAGTCCGTGACCGTCGCCGGCGGCGACAGCGGTCGGCTGAGCGAGACGTTCTCGCTGTCCGCGCTGGTGGACCGGATGAACGAGCTGTACGCGACCAGCCTGGACCTGATCGTCGCCGCCGACGCGGTGTGGTCGGCGCTGCCCGCCCGGATCGATTTACTCGCCGCGGAACTCCAGCGCACCCGGGGCCTCGCGCACTCCGTCGGGGTGCGTCCCGGCGAGCACCCGGCCGGCGACGACCTGGAGCGGATCACCCGCACGCTGACCAGGCTGCGCGCGGACGTCGTCTCCGACCCGATCGCCTTCTGGGTGCCGGCCGAGGGCAGTTCGGCGCCCGGCGGCGGACGTCCGGACACGGCGGTCTACGACCGTGAGGCGCGCGCCCTGGAGGACGTGCGCCGGGAGATCGACGCCGTGCTGACGGTGCGCCAGGACGCGGAGGCGCGGCTGATCCGGCTGCGGGACGTCCTCTCGCGCGCGGACCGCACCCTCGCCGAGGCCCGCACCGCGCGCGGCGAGGTGCTGGCGAAGATCGCCGCGACCGAGGTGCCGGTGGTGAGCGGGCCGCCGACCGCGCTGCAGGAGCAGCTGGCCACCGCCGCCGAGTACCGCAGGCAGGCCCAGTGGCACCGGCTCTCCCCGCTGCTGGAGTCGCTGGAGCGCAAGGCGGAGGACGAACTGCTGCGCGCCCGCGAGTCACTGACCGCGGTCACCGCGCCGCTCGCGGTCCGCGCCGAGCTGCGCGGCCGGCTCGACGCCTACCGGGCGAAGGTCGCCCGGCACGGCCTCGCCGAGGACCCGCTGCTGGTCGAGCGGTACGACGCGGCCCGCCGCATGCTGTGGAGCGCGCCCTGCGACCTGCGCGTGGCCGAACAGGCCGTGCTGCGCTACCAGCGGGCGGCGGCCGAGGCGCTCGGCGGCGCGAGCGCGCCCGAGGACCGTAAGGGGGACCAGTCATGAGTCAGGCGGGGCAGACCTGTCAGCGGCCGGGCTGCGAGGGCGCCTACGAGGACGTCGGCGGCGGCGAGCTGTACTGCGACACCTGCGGTCTGGCGCCCGTCGTCGCGGCCGGGGGTCCCCCCGCCGGCGGCGGCGCGGTGGGTTCGCTGCCCACCGGGGTCACCAAGGGCTCGGCGGACGCCGGCAGTTCCCGCAGCTCGCGCAGTTCCCGTACGTCCTCGCAGTCGTCGAAGTCGCGCCGCTCGGTCTCCGGGCGGCTCTCCCGGTCGGCGTCGGGCAGGTCCACGGGCCGCTCGGTGTCGGTGCGCAGCTCGGGTTCCTCCTCCGGCACCTCCACGCGCGGCCGGCTGGGCGCCGGCCTGGTCTCCGTGCCGCAGGTGCCGCGGCCCGACCCGCGCGCGATGGTGCTGGAGAACCCGGAGGTGCCCGAGCGCAAGCGGTTCTGCTCGCGGTCGGACTGCGGGGCGCCGGTGGGCCGCGCCCGGGGCGACCGGCCGGGCCGCACGGAGGGCTTCTGCACCAAGTGCGGGCACCCGTACTCCTTCGTGCCCAAGCTGCGCGCCGGGGACATCGTGCACGGCCAGTACGAGGTCGCGGGCTGCCTCGCGCACGGCGGCCTCGGCTGGGTCTACCTCGCCGTCGACCGGGCCGTCTCCGACCGCTGGGTGGTGCTCAAGGGCCTGCTGGACACCGGCGACCAGGACGCGATGGCCGCCGCGATCTCCGAGCGGCGCTTCCTCGCGGAGATCGAGCACGCCAACATCGTGCGGATCTACAACTTCGTGGAGCACCTCGACCCGCGCACCGGCTCCCTCGACGGCTACATCGTCATGGAGTACGTCGGCGGCAAGTCCCTGAAGGAGATCGCCAACGCCCGCCGGGCGGCCGACGGCCGGCGCGACCCGCTGCCGGTGGAGCAGGCGTGCGCGTACGGCATCGAGGCCCTGGAGGCGCTCGGCCATCTGCACAGCCGCAACCTGCTGTACTGCGACTTCAAGGTCGACAACGCCATCCAGACCGAGGACCAGCTGAAGCTGATCGACATGGGCGCCGTGCGCCGGATGGACGACGAGGAGTCGGCCATCTACGGCACGGTCGGCTACCAGGCGCCGGAGGTCGCCGAGACCGGCCCCTCGGTGGCCAGCGACCTGTACACGGTGGGCCGCACCCTCGCGGTGCTGGCCTTCGACTTCCAGGGCTACACGACGGTCTACGCCGACTCCCTGCCCGACCCCGACACCATCGACGTCTTCCACCGCTACGAGTCCTTCTACCGGCTCCTGGTGCGGGCCACCGACCCCGACCCGGCCCGCAGGTTCGCCTCCGCTCAGGAGATGGCCGAGCAGCTGACGGGTGTGCTGCGGGAGGTCGTCTCGCTGCAGACCGGGCAGGCGCGGCCGGCGCTGTCGACGCTGTTCGGGCCCGAGGTGAAGGTCACCGACACCGAGCTGTTCCCGCTGCTGGACGGGGACGTGTCGCTGCTGGGCGCGCGGCAGCCGCGCAAGGGCGGCCGGCCGGCCGCTCCGGCGCCCCTCCCGCAGTCCCTGGTCAGGCCGGTCGGCACGGCCGCGGCGGCGCTCGCCCTGCCGGTCCCGCTGGTCGACCCGGGCGACCCGGGCGCCGGCTTCCTGGCGGGTCTGCTGGCCTCCGCGCCGGCCGAGCTGATGAGCGCGCTGGCGGCGGCGCCCGAGCAGACCGTGGAGACCCGGCTGCGGCAGATCCGCGCCCTGCTGGAGAGCGGCGACCACGGGTCCGCGCTGATGTCCCTGGCCGAGCTGGACGAGGAACGGCCCGACGACTGGCGGGTGGTGTGGTACCGGGGCGTGGCCGCCCTGGTGACCGGCGACTTCGAGGGCGCCGCGCTCGCCTTCGACGCGATCTACGACGCCTTCCCCGGGGAGGCGGCGCCCAAGCTGGCGCTCGGCGTGTGCGCGGAGGTGCTGGGCCAGCTGGACAACGCGGCCGAGTACTACCGGCTGGTGTGGACGACCGACCCCAGCTTCGTGAGCACCGCGTTCGGGCTGGCCCGGGTGCAGCTCGCGGCCGGCGACCGCAGCGGCGCCGTACGGACGCTGGAGTCGGTGCCGGAGGCATCCATCCACTACACGGCCGCCCGGGTCGCCGCCGTCCGGGCCCGGCTCAGACAGCGCACGGCGAGCGCGGGTGACGTACCGTTCCTGGACGACCTGACGGCCGCCGCCGGTCAGGTCGAGGCACT
This sequence comes from Streptomyces sp. NPDC015171, assembly GCF_043079545.1. NCBI lineage: Bacteria > Bacillati > Actinomycetota > Actinomycetes > Kitasatosporales > Streptomycetaceae > Streptomyces > Streptomyces sp. NPDC015171. Next base: position 57,824 of record NZ_JBIBUO010000004.1, on the reverse strand, counting down.
CCAGGCGTACGGTCTGGATCCGGCACGGCGCGAGCTGCTGTCGGCGGAGGTGCTCGGCTGCGCGCTGGACTGGATACTCTCCGGGGGTCAGGGCACCGGGCCCGCCGCCGGAGGGCGGGTGCTGCTGGGCAGCGGTCTGGACGAGCGGGGTCTGCGCTTCGGCCTGGAGCGCGCCTATCGCACGCTGGCCCGGCTGGCGCCCGGCGGCGATGAGAGGATCGAGCTGGTGGAACGGGCCAACCGTTACCGCCCCCGAACGTGGGTGTAATCGATGTCGCAGATGCCCCAGCAGGCCGCACTCCCCAAGTGCCCGAGCTGCGCGGAGCCCGTGGAGTCGGGTGATCTGTTCTGCGGAGCGTGCGGATACGACCTTTCGGTGGTGCCCGCGCCGCCGCAGGACCATCCGACGCTCACCATGAACGGCTCCGACGCGCCCGGGGACGGCGTGGCCTGGCCCGCCCCCGAGCCGGCCGGCTCCGGCGCCGCGCCCGCGGCGCATCTGCCGGCGGACCTGCCCGGCACCGACTCGGGCGGCTCGCCGCTGCACGGGCACGAGCCGGGCCCCGAGGCGTCCGCCGGTTCCGGGGTGCGCTTCGACCGCCCGTCGGAGCCCGACGAGTACCCGCTGCAGGCACCGGACCCGCGGCTGGCCGCCGGTGCCGGCGCCCCGGCCGGGCCGGCGCAGGTCTGTGTGGCCTGCCGGGCGGGCCGGGTGGACGGCGACGGCTACTGCGAGAACTGCGGGCACGCCCAGCCGCGCGAACGCGACCATGTGGAGCGGGAGACGGGCCCGGTCGCCGCGGTCAGCGACCGCGGGCTGCGCCACCATCGCAACGAGGACGCCTTCTCCGTCGGCCACACCGCGCTGCCCGACGGCACCCCGGCGGCGCTGGCGATCGTCTGCGACGGCGTGTCCTCCGCGACCCGCCCCGACGACGCCTCGCTCGCCGCCTCCCAGGCGGCCGGCGACACCCTGCTGGCCGCGCTGCCGCGCGGCACGCATCCGCAGCAGGCGATGCACGAGGCGATCGTCGCCGCGGCGCAGGCCGTCAACGCGCTCGCCGAGGAGCCCGCCACGGCCCGCGAGCACGCCCCGCACCAGAACGCGCCGGCCTGCACGATCGTCGGCGCGGTGGTCACTCCGGGGCTGCTGGTCGTCGGCTGGGTCGGCGACAGCCGGGTCTACTGGGTGCCCACGGACCGCACCGCGCCGCCCGCCCGGCTGACCGAGGACGACTCCTGGGCCGCGCAGATGGTCGCCGCGGGGCTGATGAGCGAGGCCGAGGCGTACGCCGACGAGCGCGCCCACGCGATCACCGGCTGGCTCGGCGCCGACGCCTACGAACTGGAGCCGCACACCGCTTCCTTCAAGCCGGACCGGCCCGGCGCGGTGGTGGTGTGCACCGACGGGCTGTGGAACTACGCCGAGACGGCCGAGGAGTTGGGCGAGATCGTCCCGCCGGACGCGGCGGCCCGCCCGCTGCACAGCGCCCGGGTACTGGTCGGGCACGCCCTGGACGGCGGGGGCCACGACAACGTAACAGTGGCGGTCCTGCCGTTCCCGGCGCCGTCGCAGGGGGCAGGATCGGCCTGAGAGCCGTACCCCGCGGGGACGGGGATACGGAACGGGGAAGCGGTGGCGGACCGGTGGGGACCGGTCCGCCCACAGTCATCGCCTCGCTTCGGCGGGGTGTCCGAGGGGGATGCGATCAAGCATGGCCAATTTCGCGAAGCCGAACGTGCCGCGGTTCTCGGTGGACGTCTACCAGAACGAATACCTGCCCGAGGGCGGCAGCGAGGTCAACGCCGTCGTCACGGTGACCGCGACCGGCGGCGGCACCCTCGGCAGCGCGGTCTCCGCGCCCGGATACGCGGCCGGGGGCCCGCCCTCCGCGGCGGTGGCGCTCATGGTCGACTGCTCGGGCTCCATGGACTACCCGCCGACCAAGATGCGCAACGCCCGCGACGCCACGGCCGCCGCGATCGACACCCTGCGTGACGGCACCCACTTCGCGGTGATCGGCGGCACGCACGTGGCCAAGGAGGTCTATCCGGGCAGCGGACGTCTCGCGGTCGCCGACGCCGTCACCCGGGACCAGGCCAAGCAGGCGCTGCGCCGGCTGAGCGCGGGCGGCGGTACGGCCATCGGCACCTGGCTGCGTCTCGCCGACCGGCTGCTGTCCGCGGCGGACGTGACCATCCGGCACGGCATCCTGCTCACCGACGGCCGCAACGAACACGAGTCGCCGGAGGATCTGCGGGCCACGCTGGACGCCTGCGCCGGGCGTTTCACCTGTGACGCGCGGGGCGTGGGCACCGACTGGGAAGTGAAAGAAGTCACAGGGGTCGCCTCCGCGTTGCTCGGCACCGCCGACATCGTCGCCGACCCGGCCGGCCTCGCCGCGGACTTCACGCGGATGATGGAGACGGCGATGGGCAAGGAGGTCGCCGACGTCGCCCTGCGGGTGTGGACACCGCTCGGCGCGACCATCCGGTTCGTCAAGCAAGTCGCCCCGACCATGGCCGACTTGACCGGCCGCCGCACCGAGGCCGGGCCGCGCGCCGGGGACTATCCGACCGGGTCCTGGGGCGACGAGTCCCGCGACTACCACGTGTGCGTGGCGGTCCCGCCGGCCGGGCTGGGCCAGGAGATGCTCGCCGCGCGGGTCTCCCTGGTGGTGCCGCAGCCGGACGGTTCGGCGCAGAACCTCGGCGCGCAGGGGCTCGTCCGCGCCATGTGGACCGACGACATGGCCGCCTCCACCTCGATCAGCCCCCAAGTCGCCCACTACACCGGGCAGGCCGAACTGGCCCAAGCCATCCAGCAAGGGCTGGATCTGCGCAAAGCGGGCGATTTCGATGGAGCAACGGCCAAACTGGGGCGCGCGGTTCAGCTCGCGAGTGCCTCGGGGAACGCGGATACTGCGAAACTGCTTGCGAAGGTGGTGGACGTGGTCGATGCCGCGACAGGTACTGTGCGGTTGAAGACGAGGGTCGCGGAGGCGGACGAGATGACTCTGGAGACCCGGTCCACCAAGACTGTTCGTGTGAAGAAGTGACCCCTGGAAGCGATTCGAGCGATCCAGACCGACCCTTAGGAGAAGGGGAAGCACCGACATGCCGACCTGCCCGAACGGACACCAGTCGGGTTCCGACGACTGGTGCGAGGTCTGCGGTCACCGCATGGCCGGTGCCGTACCTCCGCCCCCTCCGCCCCCGCCCGCCGGCGGCTACGGATTCCCGCCGCCCGCCGGCCCCGGCGGTCCCGGTGCACAGGCCGGCGGCGGACGCCCGCCGGCCGCCGGGCACGAGCCGGAGCTGTGCCCGCAGTGCCGTACGCCCCGCGAGGGCGGTGCGCCCTTCTGCGAGGAGTGCCGGTGGAACTTCCTGACCAACACGGCGACCTCGTACACCCCGGCCGCCCCGCGCCCGCAGCAGCCGCGGTTCCAGCCGCCGAGCGCGACGTACGGCAGCGGTGACGCGTACGAGTACCAGGGCTCGCGGCCCTCGCAGATGAACCGGCCCGCCGAGCCGATCCCGTCGTTCGGCAGCGAGCCGTCGGGGCCGACGCCGTTCGGCGGCGAGCGCGCTCCGGCCGGCCCGCCGACCTCCCCCGGCCCCGCGGGCCGGCCTCCGTTCGGCGGCGGCGACCAGCGCCGGCCCGGGCCCCCGCAGGGCGGCCCCCCGCAGGGCTTCGGCCAGGGGCCGGGCCAGGGCCAGGGTCCCGGCCAGGGCCATCAGGGTCAGCATCAGGGCCAGGGTCAGGGTCAAGGTCCGGGCCAGGGCTACCAAGGCCAGGGTCCGGGTGCCGGCGGCCAGGGTCAGGGTCAGGGTGGTCCGTCGGGCTTCGGCGGCGGCCAGGGTCCGGGTGGCCCGTCCGGCTTCGGCGGCGGTCCGGGTCAGGGTCCCGGCGGTGGTCCGTCCGGCTTCGGCGGCGGTCCCGGCCAGGGACCCGGTCCCGGTGCCCCCTCCGGCCCGTCCGGTTTCGGCGGCAACCCGGGGCAGGGTCCCGGCGGTCCCGGTGCGCCCGCGTTCGGGCGGGAGCCGGGCGGTCCCGGTGCGCCCGGTCCGTCCGGTCCGTCCGGTCCGTCCGGTCCCGGAGGCTTCGGCGATCCCTCCCGTCAGGTACCGCCGCCCGCGGGTCCCGGCGGTGCCCCGCAGGCGTTCCAGCAGTCCGGGGGCGCGGCGCCGCCCGCGTTTCCGCGGGAGACCGGCCGGCCCCCGGCGGGCGGCCCCTCCTTCGGCGGCGGTGACGACGACTGGGTGATCTCCCCGCCCTCCTCCGCCGGCCCCGGCGGCCCGGGTCAGGGCCCAGGTCAGGGACCGGGTCAGGGACCCGGCGGCCAGGGCGGCGGATACGGCTACCCGCAGCCCGGCGCCGGCCAGGCGCCGCAGGGACCGGGCGGCTTCCCCCCGGCACCGCAGGCGCCCCAGGCTCCGCAGCGGACCACCTGGACCGCGACCATCGGCCCGGACCGCGAGTACTTCATGGCGATGATGCAGCGCTCCGGCCCCGAGGCCGCGGGGCTGAACCTGCCCGCGTACTCGCCCGAGCAGCAGCGCACGCTCAGCGGCAACCAGGTCGCCATCGGCCGCCGCCGGCACTCCACCGGCGACACCCCCGACATCGACCTGGCGGTGCCGCCGGAGGACCCGGGCGTCTCGCACCAGCACGCGGTGCTGGTGCAGCAGCCGGACGGCAGCTGGGCGGTCGTCGACCAGAACTCGACGAACGGCACCACCGTCAACATGTCGGAGGAGCCGATCCAGCCGTTCGTACCGATCCCGCTCCAGGACGGCGACCGGGTGCACGTGGGCGCCTGGACGACGATCACCGTCCGCCGCGGCTGACCGAGGCCACCGCAGGACCGGAGGACGTCACCGGACGGCTACGGGAGGGGCCAGGCGTACGGCCCCTCCGGGTCGTCCAGCCACACCCGGGCGTGCCGGCCGCGGACCGTGACGCCGTAGCGTTCGCGGTCCGGCCGGCCCTCGCGCACCCAGAGCGCGTACGCGTCCAGCGGATCGAGGGCGGCCCGGGTCAGCCCGAGCAGGAAGCGGAACGGCTCCTGCTCGCGGGCCCGGTCCGGCAGCCCGGCCAGGCGGACGCCGTCGGGCTTCGCCCGGCTCTCGCCGCGCAGCGGCACGAAGAAGGCGGGCCTGGGCAGGAAGCGGCCCTCGGCGTGCTCCGCGTCCCGCACGGTCAGGGCGAGCAGGCCGGTGGCGAGCGGGGTGAGGACGCGCGCGCCGGGGCGGCACTGGGCGAGCCAGGCGCGCGGCACCGTGGGCGGTTCGCAGGTGGCGATGATCCGGTCGAAGGGGGCGCGTTCCGGCACCCCGCGCGCGCCGTCGCCGGTGACCACGACCGGGCGGTGACCTGCCGCCGCCAGGTGCCGCCGGGCCGACTCGGTGATCTCCGGTTCCAGGTCGACGGTGGTGACGAGGTCGTCGGCGCCGAGGCGGTGGGCGAGCAGGGCCGCGTTGTAGCCGGTGCCGGCGCCCACCTCCAGGACCCGGTCACCGTCCCCGACCCCCAGGGCGACCAGCATCCGTGCCATCAGGGAGGGCTGGCTGCTGGAGGAGAGCAGCTCGCCGTCGCGCAGCCGGGTCGCCAGCGGGGCGTCCGTGTAGGCGCCGCACACCCAGCGCTCCCTGGCTCCGGGCTCGGGGCTCTCGCCCCAGCGGCGTTCACAGCCGCCCGGTCCGGCGGCGTAGTAGTACGGCAGGAACAGGTGCCGGGGCACAGCGGCGAACGCCTCCCGCCACACCGGGTCCCCGCTCCACACCCCTTCGGCGTCGATCTCCCGCACCAGCGCGGCCCGCGCCGCGGCGGCGAGACGCTCGATCCCGGCGTCGTAGGCACCCATGGATCCACAGTAGGGGCGCCGGTCCCCGGCGGAACCTCGGCGGACCGGGGCGGACCGGGGCGGACCTGGGTACGGTCCTAAGTCCGCAGTCCTCGGTCACCCGGTCTGAGACCATGGAGCCGTGAATGAGATTCGGCGCGGCACGCTTCAGGAGCAGACCTTCTACGAGCAGGTCGGCGGGGAGGAGACCTTCCGTCGGCTCGTCCACCGTTTCTACGAGGGTGTCGCCGAGGACCCGATCCTGCGGCCGATGTACCCGGAGGAGGATCTGGGCCCGGCCGAGGAGCGGCTGGTGCTGTTCCTGATGCAGTACTGGGGCGGCCCCACCACCTACAGCGAGAACCGCGGCCACCCCAGGCTGCGCATGCGGCACGCCCCGTTCACCGTGGACCGCGCGGCGCACGACGCCTGGCTGCGGCACATGCGCGCGGCCGTCGACGAGCTGGGCCTCTCCGAGGAGCACGAGCGGACGCTGTGGAACTACCTGACGTACGCCGCCGCCTCGATGGTGAACACCGCGGAGTGAGCCCGCCGGGCCGGGCCTGTGCGCGCGGCCCAGGTCCCCTCAGCGCCGCTCAGGCCGGCTCGGCGCGGCTCAGCGCACGCTGAGCCCGAAGGCCCCGAGACCCGTCTGCCGCACCGCCACCGAGCCGTACGGCGTACGCAGCCGCAGCCAGGACCCCGACGAGAACAGCCCGGTGTCCGCCTGCCCGGTCCCGGGCCGCAGGAAGCCGAGCGACTGGGCCGCGTGCACGGCCCGCACCGGCAGCCGGGTGCCCTTGATCTGCCGGGACCAGATGTCCCTGCCGATCCCGTCGAGCTCCGCTCGGGTGCGCCGGTCGGGATCCAACTCCTCGCTGCGCGCGCGGAATTCGGCCACCGCGGCGGCGACCGTGGCGCGCAGCGCGTCCGGCGCCGGCAGCCCGGGCTCGGGCCGCCAGCCGGCGCGGGGCGGCAGCACACCGGCCCACGGCGGTCCCGTGACCGCGGCCGGGACGGCGGCGGTGGCCGCCCGCTCGTCCACGGACTCCAGGAACTCACCGGCGGAGACGGTCACGTCGAGGGTGACGTCCAGCCCGTCCTCGTACGGCTTCGCCAGCCCCACGGCGCGGACGGCCAGCACCTCGAAGGAGGGCGGCCGGCCGAAGACGGCGAGGGCGGTGCCCGCCGCCTGCAGCCGCACCGCGGCCCCACGGTCGTAGTGGAGCAGCCGGGAGAGGAAGGCGGCGAGGTCGGCCGCCTCCGTCTCGTCGGCCAGGTGCAGCACCGTCATGCGGCGACGGCCTCCTCGTCGGCGGCCTCATCCTGGTACTGCTGGAGGAACTCGCGCTCCTCCGCGGTGATCCGGCGCGGCCGCTCGGTCTGGAAGTCGAACGGCACGACGACCGTCGAGGCCCTCACATAGACCAGGTCGTCGTCCTTCACCTCGTAGGCGACGGTGAAGGACGCGGCCCGGATCTCCGTGATCCACAGCTCGATGTCCACCGGGTGGTGCCGGTGGGCGAGCTGCCTCTTGTAGTCGATCTCATGGCGTGCCACCACGGACCCCTGCTTGAACTCCTTGTCCGGACGGAACAGGAAGTTGATGCGGGCCTCCTCCAGGTAGCGGACGAAGACCGCGTTGTTGACATGGCCGTAGGCGTCCATGTCGGACCAGCGCAGCGGGCAGCGGTACAGGTGCCGCAAGTTCGATCAGCCCCGGGTCAGCTTCTTGTAGGTGGCGCGGTGCGGACGCGCGGCATCCGGACCGAGCCGCTCGATCTTGTTCTTCTCGTACGACTCGAAGTTGCCCTCGAACCAGAACCACTTCGACTCACCCTCGTAGGCGAGGATGTGCGTGGCGACCCGGTCGAGGAACCACCGGTCGTGGGAGACGACGACGGCGCAGCCCGGGAACTCCAGCAGGGCGTTCTCCAGGCTGGACAGGGTCTCGACGTCGAGGTCGTTGGTGGGCTCGTCGAGGAGCAGCAGGTTGCCGCCCTGCTTGAGGGTCAGCGCCAGGTTGAGGCGGTTGCGCTCGCCACCGGACAGGACGCCGGTCGGCTTCTGCTGGTCCGGGCCCTTGAAGCCGAAGGCGGACACGTACGCCCGGCTCGGCATCTCGACCTGGCCGACGTTGATGTAGTCGAGCCCGTCGGAGACGACCTCCCACAGCGTCTTCTTCGGGTCGAGGTTGGCGCGGGTCTGGTCGACGTAGGAGATCTTGACGGTCTCGCCGACCTTGATGTCACCGGAGTCCGGGGTCTCCAGGCCCTGGATCATCTTGAACAGCGTGGTCTTGCCGGCGCCGTTCGGGCCGATGATGCCGACGATGCCGTTGCGCGGCAGGGTGAAGCTCAACCCGTCGACCAGGACCTTCTCGCCGAAGGCCTTGTTCAGCTTGTCGACCTCGACGACCACGTTGCCCAGGCGCGGGCCCGGCGGGATCTGGATCTCCTCGAAGTCCAGCTTCCGCATCTTGTCGGCCTCGGCCGCCATCTCCTCGTACCGCGCGAGACGGGCCTTGGACTTGGCCTGGCGCCCCTTGGCGTTCGACCGCACCCACTCCAGCTCTTCCTTGAGCCGCTTCTGCCGCTTGGCGTCCTTCTGGCCCTCGACCTTGAGGCGGCTGGCCTTGCTCTCCAGGTACTTGGAGTAGTTGCCCTCGTAGCCGTGCAGACGGCCGCGGTCGACCTCGCAGATCCAGCCCGCGACGTTGTCCAGGAAGTACCGGTCGTGGGTGACCGCGACGACGGTGCCCGGGTACTTGGCCAGGTGCTGCTCCAGCCAGTTCACCGACTCGGCGTCGAGGTGGTTGGTGGGCTCGTCGAGGAGCAGCAGGTCGGGCTGCTCCAGCAGCAGCTTGCAGAGCGCGACGCGGCGCTTCTCACCACCGGAGAGGTTGGTGACGGGCCAGTCGCCGGGGGGGCACCCGAGGGCGTCCATGGCCTGCTCCAGCTGGGCGTCCAGGTCCCACGCGTTGGCGTGGTCCAGCTCCTCCTGCAGCTTGCCCATCTCGTCGAGCAGCGCGTCCGAGTAGTCGGTCGCCATCAGCTCGGCGATCTCGTTGAACCGGTCGAGCTTGCCCTTGACCTCGGCGACACCGTCCTGGACGTTCTCCAGGACGGTCTTCTCCTCGTTCAGCGGGGGCTCCTGCAGGAGGATGCCCACGCTGTAGCCCGGTGACAGGAACGCGTCACCGTTCGACGGCTGCTCAAGCCCCGCCATGATCTTGAGCACGGTCGACTTACCGGCACCGTTCGGACCGACGACGCCGATCTTCGCCCCCGGCAGGAAGCTCAGGGTGACGTCGTCGAGGATCACCTTGTCGCCGTGCGCTTTGCGCGCCTTGCGCATGGTGTAAATGAACTCAGCCAAGAGAAACCGTCCGGCAGCTTGAAATCTGGCAGTGGGCAGATACACCCCATCTTGCCTGACCGCCACCCCCGGATGGAAACCCGTCCGACCGGTGAGAGCCGACCTCGGGCTTTCCGGACGCCTCCGTGACGCCCCGCTCGCTGTCGGTCGCCGTCCGGCGGGCCGCGGGCTCGGACCGCTCACGCGGATACTCAGGCGAGGCTGAGTACCGGCGCCCTGGTTGGCGGCACAGCGGGCGGCAACCCTGGGGGCATGCGTTCAGAACGTGGAAAATTCGCTCCCCAGCTGCTGTCGGCCATCGTGCTGGCCGGGGTCTCGCTGGCGGTATGGGCCGCCTGGCTGGGCTGGGACCAGCAGCGTGACGTGCACCCGGACGGCTCCACGACCGGCCCGTACGCGGCGTGGCAAGTGATCGGACTGGCCCTGACCCTGCTGGCGCCGGTGTGCTGGGCGGCCTACCGCCACTACACCGTGGGCACCGTGCTCGGCACCACGGCCGGCCTCACCGCAGCCGCCTTCTGGGACTGGTCGGACGACTCCACCGGACTCTTCATGGTCGGCGTGGGGCTGGTGGCACTGGGCAGCCTCGCCGCGACGGCCGTCGTATGCGGAGTGATCACCGCCGCACACCGGGACCGCTGAAGAGACCGATGAATCCGACGAGGAGAAAGACAAGGACGGCGCCCTGCTTGCGGGCGCGACCGCCGGGGGCACCGGCCCGCGCTCTGATGATCGACAGCAGCTGAGGCGCAGGCCCGATGGCGCGCGCCACTCCATCGCCTGGTGACGCACCACACGTCACATCCCCCGGCCCTTTACTCGGTCTTTGTGCAGCTAACAGTCGTGAACTGTCGATCATTAACTAGGGTCGAGCATCCAGGTAACAGAGGGGGAGGGGAGACGCCAAGTCATGAGTGACAGCGGCGAGATACTCGACATCAAGATCGCCGATCTCAAGGCGACAGCACCCCGCTTCCAGCACCAAAGCGTTGCGCTTGCACACGCGCTCACCAAGTTGAAGCACGGACTTGCCGCAGCCGGGTCGCCGTGGGGTGACGACGAGCAGGGCGAGAAGTTCCACAAGGCGTACGGCCCACACGTCCGGCAGATCGAGCAGTCCACCCAGATCCTGGCCACCGGCCTGGCCAGTATTCACGAGGCCATGGTCGATATGGCCGACGGGCACATCGACAACGAAGAACTGATCCGCAGCATGTTCAGCCGAATCCGCGTCAGTCACGACACCAAGGACTCCGACAAGTGAGTGTCGCGGACAAGGCCCGCAAGGTCGTCCAGGACATGACGGGCATGTGGTGGCCGGACGCGGACGAGGACGGGCTGCGGGCGGCCGCGAAGGTCTGGAGGGCCTTCGCCGACGACATCGACGACGTCACCTCCGGCGCCAACAAAGCAGCTCGCTCCATCATCGAACACAACAAGGGCGAGGCCATATCGGCCTTCGCCGACCCGTACTGGCGCCGCTACTACCACGACGGGCGCGGCTGGCTGAAGGACCTGGCCGACGCCGCCCGTGACATGGCCAAGGCGCTGGACGCCTACGCGGACGCGGTCCACGGCGCGAAGAAGAAGCTGGAACACGAGCTGGAGATCGTGGGCGCGACCCTGGTCGCCGGCACGGCCCTGGCCATCTTCACCGCGGGCATATCGGAAGGTGCGGCGGTCGCGGCTGCGGCCACGGTCGCGGACCTGGCCGCCGGCTTGGGCGTGGCGGTGACCGAAGAGATCGCCGCCATCGCGGGCACCACCCTGACAACCGCGGCCTTCGCGGGCGTCGAATCCATTACCGTCAACCTCGCCGTGACCCAGCCCGTCTCCATAGCCCTCGGCGAGCAGAACGGCGGCCTCAGCCTCGATGAGGCTCGCCAAGCCGGTGCGGACGGCGCGGTACTGGGCGGTGTTCTCGGCGGTGCCGGAGCCACGGTTCGGGCCGCGCGCAACGCGGGCGGCTTCACGGAACTCCTCGGCGGTGTCCGCCTGCCTAGTCTCGGTCCCGTGCTAGCCGTGCCCGAGAGCGCGGGCCCAGCCCTCGACGATCTCGGTCTTCTCATCAAGGGAGACGGGGAGACCAACGCCTGGCCTCGCAGCAAACGCAGGGGACGGGTGAACCCCCAGTACCGAGCGGACGTCGCCGGCGACGAGGGCCTGAACGGGGCCCACACCCTGGCCAAGCACGTCAAAGTCACTACACGAGAGCTACGCGCGCGACTGCGAGCAGAGCCCGAACGGGAAAGAGTCTCGCGATACATCGACGAGGCATCGGCCCAGAAGCACACAGACGGTGTAGTGCTCAAGCGCCAGAAGGAGATCGACGCGTGGCTCGCGAAGAACAAGAGCCGGAAACTTGAGCTCGAAGCCCACTTCGACGAGCAGACCGGCTTGAGTCTGTCCCGGGAGAACTTTCGCAACGGGCTGCCGCCCGAGTGGGTCAAGGGCGCACGAGTGATCCTTAAACGCGATCCGTCAGCTGACATGGGCTACCGCGTCCTCACGTCCTATCCCGTCCCCTAGCACCGACAGATCCGAGCAACGATGACACCGACGGATGATCGATTCCACGAGCTCCGCAGGCTCCTTCAGGCCTACGAGCAGCCGGGCTACGGCTTCGACGACACGCTGGAAGCACCGGGACCGGCGCTGAGCGCGTACCTCCGAGTGGCCGCCTTCGCCCCCGAGCGTGCGACAGCGGTCGTGCGGGAGATCCAGGAACTCCTCGCGGCCGGCCTGTTCAGCGATGAGATCGCCGATCACGTCGAGCTGCTGCCCCACATCCATCCTCCACAGGGTGTCGGCGTCGAGGATTGCCTGCGTGTGATCCAGCAGCACCTTGAACGCTTCCTGGCAGCTCCTCCGCAGCCCCGGCCCGCGGTTCGGCCCACGATCTCCTGGGAGTGGCGTGAACGCTTCCCGGCGCTGGCCCATTTGCTCGGCGGGTACTTCTACCAGGACAGCCTCCGGTTGGAGTACGGCTCGCACGCGGAAGCGGTCGACGATTACCTTGCCGGAGAACCGGACGAGGATCTCAAGACGGCCGCAGCCGAGATCAGCGATTTCCTGGCCCTGAACCAGGCAACCGACGAACTGCGCGAGGCTCTCGCCGTGCTCGGACTCGAGGAGCCCCCTCCGGCCGGAGTCTCTCTGCGGCAGTGGCTGACGGACCTCAAGGGTCTGATCGAACACCACCTGCGTCAGGGCACGGCCTGACGCAGGCCGCAGCCCGCTCCGCGCTCAGATCCATCCTCCACGGCCTGGACGTGACCTCCGCCGGTCCCACCGCCTCCGGCATATCTCCGTACGGACGTGGGTCCCGGGGCACCGGCTGCACGGGCCCGGAAATCGCCTGACCCGGTGCCGGTGTCATTCGCCGGGCTGGGTCTCCTTGCGTCGCAGCACGACCAGGACCGCGCCGCCGATCACGACCAGGCCGATGGCCACTCCGGCGATCATGGGGGTGATCGCGGAACCGCCGGTCGCGGCCAGGTCGGTGCTGTCCACGGTCTCGCCGCCCACCGTGGCGGGGCTGGGCTCGTTGCGGAGCTGGGCGTCCTGCGTGGTGATCGCCCCCTGGGTCTTGCAGTCCAGGACGCCGGTGACGCGGTGGCTGAAGCCGTGCGGGCCGGTGATCGTGAAGTCGTAGGCCTGGTCCTCCTGGAGCGGCACGGTCACCGTGCGGGTCGCGCCCGCGGGGACGGTGTGCTCGGCGCCCATCAGCTGGAAGGTGAAGGGCTGGTCGCCCTTGTTGGCCGTGGTGATGTCCACGCCGCCCTCGGCGCAGTTCTTGCGGTCCGACACCGCCGGTATGGCGCCCTGCTCCGCCCAGCCCGCCGTCGCGGTCGCGGAGACCGTGGACTCGCTGGAGCCGGCCAGGATCTGGGTCTGGCTGCGGCTCTCGGAGGCGAAGGCCCGGCCCACCGGCACGGTCGTCGACGCCTGCACGGTCAGCTGGGCCGTGCCTCCCGCGCCGCCGGGAGCACTGACGGAGTCCTCGCCCGCGTCCTCGGGGATGTCGAAGAACAGCTGGCTGCCGTCCTTCGCCGTGGTCATCACCTTGCCGGTCTTGTCGGTGATCCGCACCCCGCTGGTGGCCGCGTCGGCCGGCGGGACCACCGCGACCGCGGCGGCGTTGGTGTGCACGGTCACCGGTCCGATCAGCTCGCCCGGCCGCCCGGAGACGGCGGGCGGGTCAAGGGTGAGCGAGGCCCGCGGCTCGCCGGCGCCCCGGGCGCTCTTCTCCAGGTAGTCGGCGAGCTTCTCGGCCCGGGGGTCGACGGCGTCCACCTCGGCGCCGTCGGAGTAGCGCCAGATGGCCACCTGGGTGCCGGCCGCGGCGTCCTGCTCGGTCAGCCCGCTCGCGCCCGCCTGCCGTGCGAGGGAGGCGAGGTCGTTGACCTGGGGGTAGGAGTGCTGCAGGATCCAGCGGATCCGGCCCGCGTCCTTGTTGGTGCCCAGCGAGGTGCCGCTCCAGGGCGTCTCCTGGTATCTCGCGCCCCGCTGGGTCGGGTTGTGCAGGTCGACGCAGTACGTCTGCAGGGCGCCGCCGCCGTCCACGGACATCTCGAACAGCCCGGCGGAGACCCGCTGGTCGCCGCCGTCCCCGTGGATCACGGCCTCGCCGTAGGTCTTCAGGCCGTTGATCGTGGCCGCCGCCCCGCCCTGGGTCTGCGGTGCCCCTTCGGCCACGGCCGTACCGGCACCGGACAGCACGCCGGCCGTCACCAGACCGGACACCGTGGTGACGGCGGCCAGACGGGCCGTTCCGGTGGACCGGCGGAACCCAGAGAACGCAGCAAGCACAGAATTCCCCTTCGAGCAGGACCCATTGGACGTGGGGGGACGGTCCCACCAGCAGAATCGGCAGCCCCTAGGGGCACGCCCGGCATCCTATGGATCAGCCGGAGCCCGACCCGCCGGTCGGATCATCCGATGGCCGATCCGATCCGCAATCGTTATCGCCGAGACCGTCTGTGAGCTGGCGATATCGATAAATCAACCGGCGCGTACAGCGTCTTCGGGCGATGGGTACAGGGTGTTCACATCAGATCGGCGGCCCGTGGCACGTCCGGTCGGGGGCCGGCGGCAGGTCCGGTCGGGAGCCGGTGGCAGGCCCGGTCGGGGGCCGGCGGCGGCGACGTCGCGCGCGCCGCCGGCGCATGGCTTCTGACGTCAGGTCACCGCCACTGCGTCCCGGTCCTGTTGGGCCGCATGCCCGTCCTGCGGGTCCGCCGGGCGCGGTGTCTCCCAGGCCGGTTCCGGCCGGTTCGCCGCCGGTGGGCCCTCCTGTTTGGCCGGGCGCTGGAAGAGCGCCGTACCCCGCGACAGATCGTGGCCGATCGCCACGGCGTCGATGTCGGCGGAGGCCCACTGCTGCTGTCCCTCACGCCCTTCCGTGCGCACCTTCAACCGGCCCTGGACCACGACCGGCTGCCCCACCTCCACACACGCGCCCACGTTGACCGCGAGCTGGCGATTGGCCCACACCGTGAAGAAGTTGGTGTGCCCGTCCGTCCAGGCGCTCTTCTCCCGGTCCCAGTACCGCGCGGTCACCGCCAGCCGGAACCGGGCCGACGGCCCCGTCGCCGCCTCCCGGTACAGCGGCTGGGTCGCCACATTGCCCACCACACAGACGATGGTCTCGTTCATGTCCTCGCTCCCCTCCCCCGGCCGTCCCCTGCCGGCCGGGCGGACACGCGTACGGGCCCGTCCCGTACGGCTGCGTCTGCCGTGCCGGCGCGTACGACTGCCGTACGCGCCCGCACCGCCCGCCGATCGCCCGCACCGCCCGCCGTGTCTCCGGCCGGACCCGCCGTGCGATCGCCGTGACCTCAGACTGCCTCCGCCGGGCCGAGCCCGCCGAGCGCTGTGGACGACCCCTCGCCTGTGGAGAACTCCGCCACCCGCACGAGTGACCCCCGTCCCCGCGCCTGTCCCCTCACCCCCACCCCGCCGGCCCTCCGCTCACCTCGCCCCGGCACCCGCCCCGGAGCGCATGACCTTGCCGTACTGCTCCCGCACCTCCCGGTACCGCAGCAGTTCCGACGCCAGCGGATCGAGCACCCGGGCCCGGCCGCAGCTCGCCGCCGCCTCCCGCAACCGCCGCTCCGCGTCCTGGCCGTACCGCCGCGCCGGCCCCCGGGCCGCCATCCGGCACCCCCACTCCACCAGCGGACCGCCCACGATCCCGCAGACCATCAGCAGCACCGGAACGCCCAGGTTGGGCGCCATCACCCCGGCGATCTGCCCCACCAGCCACGCGCCGCCCACGATCTGCAGCAGCGTCATCGCCGCCTGCACCAGCACGGCCACCGGCCACCAGCCCGGCCGCGGCGGGCGCCCCGGCGGCAGCCCGGCTCGCGCCGCCAGCACGTCCAGCGCCTCGGACAGCCCCTGGGAGCCGCGTACGGCCGCCTCGCGCACCGCCTGGGCCCAGGGCACGGGCAGCCCGGCCGAGGCCCGGTCCGAGACCGTACGGACCGCCTGTTCCACGCGCTGGCGGGCGGTGGCCTCCTCGTCCGCCTGGGTGCGCACCTGGAGCCGGCCCGTCGTGGACTCGCCGCGGCCCTGGTACCAGCGCCACAGCCGCAGCCACGGCGTGCCGCAGGCCCGGTTGGCGTTGCGCAGCCAGGCCCGCTCGGCGGCCTCGCCCGCCGCGGTCGCCCCGACCGCGTCCGCGAGCCGCGCGGCGAACTCCTCGCGCGCCTCCTCGCTGAGACCGGACCGCCGCGCGGTCGCGTACACCGGCCGCAGCTCGGCAGCGGCGGCGTCCACGTCCGCCGCGACCCGGCGGGCCGCGGCGCCGCGCTCCGCGACGAACTGGCCAAGTGATTCGCGCAGTTCACCGACGCCCTCGCCGGTGAGCGCGGAGAGCGCGAGCACGGTGGCGCCCGGTTCGCCGTACTCGCCGAGCGCGATGCCGTCCTCGTCCAGCAGCCGCCGCAGATCGTCCAGGACCTGGTCGGCGGCCTCGCCGGGCAGCCGGTCCACCTGGTTGAGGACGATGAACATGATCTCCGAGTGTCCGGCCATCGGCCGCAGATAGCGCTCGTGCAGGACGGCGTCGGCGTACTTCTCGGGGTCGACCACCCAGATGACCGCGTCGACCAGCTTCAGGATCCGGTCGACCTGTTCGCGGTGCTGTACGGCGGCGGAGTCGTGGTCGGGCAGGTCGACCAGGACCAGCCCGCGCAACTGCCCCTCCCCGTCGGGCCCGTGCACCGGACGGCGGCGCAGCCGGCCCGGGATGCCCAGCCGGTCGATGAGGCCGGCCGCGCCGTCGCTCCAACTGCACGCGATGGGTGCGGCCGTGGTCGGGCGGCGTACGCCGGTCTCCGAGATGGCGACTCCGGCCAGCGCGTTGAACAGCTGCGACTTGCCGCTGCCGGTGGCTCCGGCGAGAGCGACGACGGTGTGCCGGCCGGACAGCTTGCGGCGGGAGGCGGCCTCGTCCAGCACCCGGCCCGCCTCGGCGAGCGTCTGGCCGTCCAGGCGGGTGCGGGAGAGCCCGACGAGTTCGCGCAGGGCGTCGAGGCGGGAGCGCAACGGGCCGTCATACGCCAGTGGGGCCGGGGTGTGGCCGCTCGGCCCGCGGTGCGCGGGCTCCGCGGCGACGGCGCGCTCGGTGGCGAGGGCGGCGGCGTTGGCCTCGGTGACGCGCCGTGCGATGAGACCGTCGTCCCAGGTCTCCGCGGAGTCGCCGTCGAGGTCGGATCCGGAGTCGGGGCCGGTCCCGGTAGTGGCAGTGGCGGCCGTATTGGCCGTATTGGCGGGTGCGGCCTTCGGGGGCGTGGCCTCGGCCTCGGGGCGGGGCTTGGAGGGGTGGAACTTCGGGGCGTTGGGCTGCGGGGAGTAGTGCGAGCGGGGGACCGGGACGGCCTCCTCGGCGCCGGCGCTCTGCCCGCGCGCGGGGCGCTCCCGTTCGGCGGCTGCGTCCGGCACGCGCGCGTGACGTTCCCGGTCGGGGCCTTCGCCCTTCTCGCCCGCCTCGCCCTTCACGCGCTCGCGGCGCTCAGCACCGGCGTCCGCGCCATCGCCACCGCCCTCGCTCCCGCCCTCGTCCCTGCCTCCGCCCCCGCTCTCTTTTACGTCCGTACCCTCGTCCCCGCCCAGGTCCCGCCCCTGGCCCTCCTCCGCGTCGGCAGCCGCACCCCCGCGCCCGCCATCGCCCGCACCCTCGCTCCCGCCCCCGCCCTCGTCCTCACCCGCGCCCGCGTCCTCGTCCCCGTCCGAGGTGTCGGCAAGGCTGGCGGAGAGGTTGTCGGCGGCCGGGCGGGGTTCCCCTGGGCGATCGATCCTGGGGCTGTCCGCGGCACGGGGCTTCTTCACGAGGCTCAGGCGTGCTTCCGGGACGCTGCCGATGCGCTCGGCGCTGTCCCTGGCCCCCGAGCCGGCGTGACCGCTGTGCTCCATGGACCCGGTGTCGCCGCTGTCGCTGCCGTGGTCGATGCGCCTCATGTGGTCGGTGTGCTCCGTGTGGTCCTGGTCAGTGACGGCGGTCACCGGTCACCTCTCCTTCTGCAGTACGGACAGCGCGGCGATGAGTTCCGCCTGGGGGTCGGGGCGGACGTCCAGGGCGTCGAGCGGGGCGAGGCGCCGCTCGCGTTCGGCGTGCATGACACGGTCCACGTGCTCGCCGAGGAGCCGTCCGGCCCGGTCCCGCAGCCGCAGCGCGCCATGGGCGCCGAGCCGCTCGGCGAGCCCCTCGCCGGCATTGCGCGCCCGGCGCCCGCCCAGCACCGCCGTGGCGACGACGGCGGCGACGACCTCCCCGTCGGGTGAGCCGGTGCGGTCCAGCACCCGTACCTCGTCCTCGGCGTACTCCTCCAGCTCGCGCCGCCAGCGCCGGGCCGCGAGTCCGATACGGTGCTCGGCGTTCTCCAGGGAGGTGTCGCGGCGGGCCAGTTCCGGGGCGCCGGCCGCCGGCTCCTGCCGCCAGGCGTCGTCGACACGCTCGTCAGCGGCGGTGACGGCGCACAGCAGCAGCGCTGCCAGGCTCTCCACCAGGGCGTCCAGCAGTTCCCCTGCGGTGCAGTCCAGTGGGAACGCACGCCAGCGTTTGAGGGCGTCCCCGGCGAGGACGGCGCCGGACTGGAGGCGGCCCCGCACGCGCGCGTGCTCGCCGTCGTAGGCGGCGTCCACGGCGGAGGTGAGCCGGAGGGCCGCCGCGTGCTGGGCGGCCGCGGCGCCGGCCAGCTCGGGCAGGCGGAACTTGAGCGAGTCGAGGACGCCGTGCGCCGTGCGGGTGATGGCGTACTGCCGTGCGGCGGGATCCTGGGCGTGCTGGGTGAGCCAGCTCTTCAGGGAGGCGACGGCGGTGGCGGGCAGCAGGCCGGCGCCCCAGGCGGACTCGGGCAGCTCGGGCACGGTGAAGCGGGGTACGTCGCCGAGCCCGGCCTTGGTGAGCAGGGCGGCGTACTGCCGGGACACCTCGGAGACGACCTGGTGGGGCACCCGGTCCAGGACGGTGACCAGGGTCGCGTTGTACTCCTTGGCGGTGCGCAGCAGATGCCAGGGGACGGCGTCGGCGTAGCGCGCGGCCGTGGTGACCATGATCCAGATGTCGGCGGCGCAGATCAGTTCCGCGGCGAGGACGCGGTTGTCCGCGAGAAGAGAGTCGATGTCGGGGGCGTCGAGGAGGGCGAGCCCGCGCGGCAGCGTGTCGGCGGTCTCGACACGCAGGACGCGCGGGGGCTCCTCCTCGGTGAGCAGCAGTTCGTCGGTGGGGTCGTCGTGGGGCACCCACACGCGGGTCAGCTCCGGGAGTACACGCATGCCGCTGAACCAGTGATGATCCTCCGGATGGCAGACAAGGACCGGCGTCCGGGTGGTCGGCCGGAGCACGCCGGCCTCGCTCACCCGGCGGCCGACGAGTGAGTTGACCAGCGTCGATTTGCCGGCGCCCGTGGACCCGCCGACGACGGCCAGCAAGGGCGCCTCGGGGTGTCGCAATCGGGGTACGAGGTAGTCGTCGAGCTGTGCGAGGAGTTCGTCGCGGTTGGCACGCGCGCGTGGCGCCCCGGCCAGGGGCAGCGGAAAGCGTGCGGCGGCGACACGGTCGCGCAGAGCGGAAAGTGTGTCGAGCAGCTGAGGCCGTACGTCCAAGGTCACCACATGCGAAGAATGCCCAATTTTAGGGGAATTCTGAAGCATATAGACATGTCTGCGC
This sequence comes from Streptomyces sp. NPDC015171, assembly GCF_043079545.1. Lineage (NCBI taxonomy): Bacteria > Bacillati > Actinomycetota > Actinomycetes > Kitasatosporales > Streptomycetaceae > Streptomyces > Streptomyces sp. NPDC015171. The sequence goes on along the minus strand of NZ_JBIBUO010000004.1, from coordinate 38,423 downwards.
GCCGACGGAACAGAAAGGATGGAAGGGACGACCGGGACACGGGCCCAGTCCAGGCATAACGAGTACACAACACCCGGTGCGACAGGCGCCAAAAGCGGTGCACGATTCGTACCTGCCTGCGATTATCAGGACCGCTTCACCGAACCTCCACATCGAGCCACGGAGGCGAAGCGACAGGGTCAAGGAACCGGGAGCCCTATCCTTGTCCCCGGCAACGTCACGGATCAGCCCCCACCAGGGCACCACGCACGAGGCCACACCACCCGGCCCCCGTAGCTCAGTGGATAGAGCAGGCGCCTTCTAAGCGCTTGGCCGCAGGTTCGAGTCCTGCCGGGGGCGCCAGGCATCGCCCTCCCTCACGGGAGGGTTTTTTGCTGGTCAGGGCGGGTGCGGGGCGGCACGGCGAAGCCCCGGACGCCGTCTTGGTGATCAAGGTCAGACTCCGGGGCTGTACGGCTGTTACCGGGTTTTCGCGGGTGGCTGTGTCGAATACGTGTCGAAGTTCTGGGCCGCGTGGTCAGCTGGCGGACGGCCGCTCGGGGAGATCTCCGGCAGCTTCAAGCCGCCGCTTCAGGTCGGGCAGCTGTCCATCGATGCAGCGGGCGTAGGTGGCCAGGAGCACGGCGACGCTGTTCCCGGCCCACTCCGCCACCTGAGCGGGCGGGATTCCATCGTTGAGCCACTTCGTCAGGCGCGTGTTCCGGTTGTCGTAGACGCGCCGCCCGGTGGGCGACTCGAAGACGTGCGGGGGCAGCACGGCCTTACGCGCGCTGCGCCACGCCCGACGGATGACGGAGCCGGCGAGGATGCCGCCGTACTCGCCCTGGAACAGCAGATCACCCGGCTGAAGCTGCTCGTCTGCGATGTGCTGCCGCAGGATCCGCGTCAGGGCCGGATGCCCCGGCACAGTGCGCGTCTCACCCTCGGCACGGCCTTTGAGATCGCGTCGCTCGTGGATCTCCCCGGTGTCGGTCCACTGCTTCCCGACCTCCGGAGTCGCCGTGTGGATCAGCAGCTCGCACCACTGGTCGCCGGCGTCGGGGGCGGGCAGGGTCACGTCCTCCACGCGCATGGCGACGGCTTCCTCGGGCCGAGGGCCGCAGTAGTACAGCGTGGCAAAGAAGGCGTGGAGCCGCTTGCCACCGCGCGGCCGGCGCCGTATCCAGTCGAGGATCGCCGCCGCCTGCTCCGGATTCAGCAAGGACCGCTTGTCCACGGCGTTCGTGGTCTTTGTGACCGCCGTCGACATCTTGCCCTTGGGAAGGGGGTTGACCCGAAGAATGCGCCGCCGGATCGCGTACTTCATGGCGACGTTGAGGATCCGGCGGTTGCGTTTACGGGACCAGGCCGCCGCTTGCTTGCCATCGAGGCGGGTGTCGATGGCTTGCAGGACCTGGTCGACCTGCTCCGGATCCTCCCAAGCCGAGACGGGCAGGGAGGCTCGCTCGACCCACTTCAGGATGGCCACCACGTCTCGGGGTGCGTCCGGGCGCCGGTTCGTGTTGAACGCCCATTCGCGAAGAGCCGTCCGCACGGCCGCAGGTGCGAACTGGGTGGGCTTGGCCCGCATCAGGGCGATGGTCGTGGCGGTCAGGGTCTTGGCGATGTTCTTGCGACTGTTGCCTCCGAGCTGGGACCAGCGGGCATCCACGTACTCGACGGCGAACTTGTACCAGCTCATGGCAGCCGACTTGGAGCGATGAGACACCGGGAGACCCGTGGCGACGACGAAGGCCTCGCCCTTGCCCGTGGCCCGGATGAGTTCCGAGCGGAAGCCCTCGGCGAGCGCGACGGTGTTGAAGGGCTCACGCCAGCGCTTGCCCGCGACGACCCAGCGCACTGTGTACGTGGTCTTCCGGGCGCCCTTGTAGGTGAGGATCTTGTAGATCTTCACGTCGTACGTCGTCTCCATCAGGCGGCGTCCTCACGATCGTCGAGCCAGTGATCGAGGTCGCTCCGCCGGATCCGGAGGTCGCCGTTCGGGAGCTTGATGCAGCGCGGCGCACGGCGCTTCGCCCGCCAGTCGTAGAAGGTCGAGCGGGAGATAGCCAGTTCCTCGCAGACCTCCGCGAGGGTGAGCATGGTGCGTCGTGGCCGGATGGCCGTGGTCATTCCGTGCTCCCTTCGCTCAGGAGGGCGTCGCGGGCGGTCTCGCGGCTGGTCTGGAGGTCGCGGGCGATGGTCTCGGCGAGGGCGGCTTCGCCCGGCGTGTGGCCGTGGCCGGCGTACTGCCAGTCCGCCAGGACGAGGACGGTGTCCGGCTCGCGGTCGTCGAGGCCGAGGACGGATGCCTCTTGGGCGGCGCGGTAGTCGGCGCGTTCCTGGCGGAGGGCGCCGAGGGTGGTGGAGTAGGTGCGGGACTTGGACGAGAAGTGCCCGCGGAAGCCGAGCATGTGGGCCCAGACCCAGAGACGCCGGTCGGGGTAGAGGCTGTCCAGATCGCGGCACGCGGTGATGAGCCGGCGGGTGTGGTCCGGGACCTGGTGGCGGTCGAGTTCGGCGAGTTCGCCGATACGGCGGTCCAGGGTGCCGGTGTTCTCGGCGGCTTTGGTGGCGTACTTGGCGACGTACGAGGCGACGGCCTGTTCGGTGATGTCGGAGCCGTCCCCGAAGGCCGTGACCGGGCGGACGTCGAGCTGTCGGCCCCAGCGGAAGGTACGGGCGGGTTCGTCACCGGCAGCCGGGACCGAGACGGAGGTGTACGAGTGCACTGCGGCGGCACGTACGGCGTCCGTGAGGAGGTCGACCGTGGCCCAGGCGGGCGGGGGCGTCCCGGGCCCCTCCGGGCCGTCGAGGCGTACGACGGCGTGGAAGTGCAAGGCGCCGCGCTTCTGGAACTCGGCGACCTTGCCGTACGAGACGCGGAGGTGTTCGGCGAGTTCGCGGCGGGGCAGGCCCGCGCGGGCGGCGAGTTCGCGGCGGAGTCGCGTGGTGAAGCGCTGCCAGAGCTGCCCGGCGTGGTTGTTGAAGAGCACGGCGCCCGCGTAGTCGTAGCTGTCCGGATCGAGCGCGGTGCCCAGCTCCGGAGCGTCGGGCGCGTGCGGGGTGCCGCAGCGGCAGGTGCCGTGATCGGGACGGTTGTGGACCGGGCCGAACGAGGGGGCCGTGAGGGTAGCGAAGACGCGCTGGTGATCGCGGACGGTGGCGGGAATGTCGCGGCGGTCATCTCCGGCCAGGCCGGCGCGGATCAGGTGGTACGTGTCGCCCGCGTAGGTCCAGGCGCAGGACGGGCAGCGGGAGGCGCGGCGGTTGCCGCAGGCGAGGCGGAGGCGTCCGCCCGGCTCCTTCTCGGTGGAGTAGTGGTGCAGGGTCTCGCCGGTGGTCTTGTCCTTGTGGAGGACCCAGCCGGTGAGGTGGATCGGGTCGGAGCAGCCGCCGGTGCGACGGATCTGGTCCTCCCAGCGGGCGTAGTCCGAGGCCGAGGCCACGCGGAGCACGTCCCCGAGAGTGATCGGGTCAAGCAATGTGTCGGGCATGGGCGCACTCGGTGTCGCGGCTGAGGCGCGGTGGGTCATGCTTGGTGTTCCTTCCGGTTGCAAGATCGGACAGGGACGGCGCCCGGGCGGCGGATGCTTGGCGGTATCGAGGCCGCCCGGGGGCCGGTCAGCGACGCTTGGCGTCGGAGGCGAGCAGGGAGCGCAGGACGACCGCGCAGACGGCGACCGAGGCGCCGGTGACGGCGACCGCCAGGAGCAGGGAGACCAGGACGGCTCCGAGCACCAGGACGACGGCCGTGCCACCGCCCACGAGGGCGAGGACTGTGCCGGGGGTGAGGTGGACCGTGGGCCGGGACGGCGTCGGAGCCGTCGAGGCGACCGGCGGGGTGCCCGCGTTCGGGGTGATGGCGGTCGGCTCGACGACGGCCGGCGGTGTGCCGAGAGCAGTCGGCGTGGGCATGGTGGGGATCTTCGGGCGGAACATCGGTCTTCTCCTCTCGCGGGCTGGTTACTTGACGAGGGCGTTGATGGCCGGGGCGAGGACGCTGTCCGCCAGGAGGAAGCCGCCGAGCAGGAGGACGGCGATGAGCCAGGCGGGCGGGCGGATGAGCTTGACGCCGAGGTAGCCGACGACGAGGAGCGCGAGCCAGAGCGGAACCTGCATGGCGGATGTCTCCTAGCGGATGCGGCAGCGGTGGGTACGGGCGGCGAGCTGGGCCGCGGACTGGCTGGAGTAGTCGGCGGACCAGCCGCAACCGTCGGAGCTGCACACGGCGGCGTGCTTGGTCTGGCCGTTGCGGTCGCGGTGCGTGCCGATCTGCACCGGGCCGATGCGCATCACGGAGTGGAAATGGTCGCGGGCAGGCATGTCAGTCGGTCTCCTCTCGGGTCGTCGCCGGGGCGGGGAAGCCGGCACGGATGTCGGCAGCGGTGGCCGGGTCGGCGGTGAGGCGGGCGGCTTCCTCGGCGAGCAGGTGGGCGGGGAAGGGCCGGTTGGCGGCGGCCATCTCACGGGCGCCGTCGAGGTAGTCGGAGGCGGTCAGCTCGGCCGGGTCACGGATCACTGGTCTTCCTCTCTCGCCGATCAGGCGAGGTGGGAGGCGATGGCGTCGGCGAGGTGGGGCGGGACGCCGAGGCGGGAGCGCAGGGTGTCGGGGTCGATCGGGGCCCCGGTGCGAGCGCGGTACTCGTCGGCGACTTTGCGGGCGTGGTCGACCAGGACGGCAGGGACCTGAGGAGCGGGGGCCGGGGCGGGAGCTTGGTCCGAAGGGGCGGGGGCCGCGTCAGGGTCGGGCACGGCTTCTGTGGCCGAAGCGGCTTCGGCGTCCGGTGCCTGCTGCTGGGCTGGGGGCTCGGCGCCCTCCGCCTCCGCGACGGGTGCCGACGGCAACGGCTTCGACTCCATAGCCGACGAGTGAGCGAGGAGCGTGCCGCCGAGGAAGGCAAGAGCAGGCCATCCGGCGATGCCGAGGCGGAGCAAGGCGGGCGGGTCGGTCAAGTCGAGGAACCCGGCGGTGGCGACGTTGGCACCGAGCGAGGCGCAGAGCGCGACCAGGAACCAGCACCAGGCCAGCTGGGACGGGCCCTCACTGCGCAGACGCCGCCAGGCGGCCACCAGGAGCAGGTCGACGCTGACCGGGTAGGCCCATGCCTTCCACCCGTTCTGTCCGGCGGCGGAGGCCAGGTCATGCAGGTGAGCGAAGGACAGGGCGCCAGCAATGACGGCTTGGACCAGGACCGCGTCGACGCGGAGGCCGTGACGGGCACCCATCAGGAGTCACCCGGGTAGGCGGGGCCGCCGTCGGGGTCGTAGCCGTCCGGGAACACGCCGGGCGGCGGCTCGGGCAGGGAGGCGGCGAGGGACGGACTGACGGCTTCGACGAAGTCGAGGTCGGCGCCGTTCGTGTCTGCGTAGAGGGCGAGTTGACCGAGCAGGAGCACGGTCCGGGCGAAGTCCTCGCAGTTCGGGCACACGGCGGGATCTCCCTTCTTTGAGCATGGCGGGGTAGGGACTTGGCGCGAAGGCGGTCGCGCCGACCAGTGGGGATGAGAGAGGGATCAGACGGTGGCCGAGGGAGCAGCCTTGGCCAGCGACATGGGAGCGGCAGCGGAGGCGGAGAAGACGGGCCGGAACGGAGCCAGCTCGGGCAGGTTCGGGGTCCGGTCGGCATGCCCGTTGCAGATGTTCACGGCCTGCCTGAGCGACGTATGTGGGGCGCGGATGCGGTGCCACCCTCCGGACGAGTCGCCCGCGATGGCGAGCCCCCGCATCTCCGCCGGGATCTGGATGGCGGCGAGGACGGCGTCCGGGGCGATGTCGCCGAAGGCCATGTTGGCGGAGGTCTCGTCGTTGACGCGGTGTGCGGTACGGCCGGTGAGCTGGGCTCGGAGCATGGTGATTCCTTTGCCGAGTTCGGAGCCGAAGCGCTGCCCGCAGATTTCGAGGTAGATGCCGGCCGCTCGGCCGAGCTGGGCGAGGCGGACCAGGGCGGTGATGATGCGGTCCCGGCGCTTCTCCTGCTCCTTGTTGGCGTACAGAGCGAGTTCGGCAACCTCGTCGACCAGGACCACGACCGGGGTCGGGCGCAGATCGGCCGACAGGTCCCAGATGTCGGCGGCGATCTCCGCGTCCGGCACGTCCGCGGCGATGCGCTGCTGAGCCCGGATGACCTGATAGATGCGCTCCATCCGGATCACGAGGGCATCTAGCACGTCGGCAGCGGTGTCGGGGTTGTCGGCCAGCGCGGAGAACCGGCGGGCCAATGGGAACAGCTCAACCCCCTGCTTGCAGTCGATACCGACGAGGGCGACGTCCATCGGGGCGAGTCCGGCGACCAGGTTGCGTTGGTAGACGGACTTGCCGGACTCCGTGGCTCCGAGGGTGAGGGCATGGGGTATCGCCCGGTAGTCGCGGTAGTGCACCGAGCCGTCCTGCCTCAGGGCGACCGGTACCCGCATCGGCCGGGTGTCGGTCTTGGCCGGCATCTGCACCCGCTTGAGCACGTCGTAGCCGGTCATCCGCACCTCCACGACGCCGGAGCGCAGCTCCCGCGAGGTCACGCCGTACATCGAGAAGGAATGCCGGAGCCGGTCCGAGGCCGCAGCGATATCGAAGGCGTCCTGCCCAGGCCGGAGCTTGAGCCGCAGGACCAGGCCGGTACGAGTCGGCCGCAGCCGCAGAATGCGCGGGGCACGTGGTCCCGGTATCGGCCGGTTGGTGGCACGGGCGAGGGCGAGCCGCCACCGCGCGGGCGGAACGGTCAGCCCGCACGCGTCCATGACGGAGCCGTACCGGACCAGGACCCGCACCACGGCCAGCGTCACCCCGAAGGTCAACCAGTACCAGGCGGGGCGCCGCCACCGCAGAACACCTACGGCGGCGGCGACCAGCACCAGGGCGACCGTTAAGACGGTCATGATCAGGCCGCCTTGGGCCTTGCGGCGGCGTCGGCGAGCGAGGTGACCGCGACCGCGCGGAACGCGATGCCGTGCCGCTTCTGGCCGTTGAAGTCGTTCTCCCAGGACCGGGCGATCAGGCCGGTGAGCGCGACCGGCGTGCCCATGGCCAGCTCGCCGGTGATGCCGGGTTCCGGGACGGTGATGGAGAGGATCTCCACCTCCTCGTTCGCCGCGAACATCACGTCGACCGTCATCAGCTTGGCCCCCGTCTCGGCGTCCGTGGCGATCTCACCGGTACGGCGGTCACGGACCTTGACCTGCGGAGACTTGGCGACCATCACAACGGCGCCGGAGGTGTCAACGGGGATCTGACGCACAGAAATCACTCCTCTATAGATGCTGGACTCCGCCACTCATGTACATGAGTGACAGGAAGAACAGTGCCTGACTCCTATACATGAGTCAACCCGCCACGGAGAAGAACTCGTGACGGGTGGCAGAGAGTTGAGTGCGCGTCAGTCGACGGCAGGGATCCGGTACTCGAAAACGAACTGGTCAGCAGCCATGAGGGTGTCGCACACCTCAACCACGAGACCCGCGGTCGTACGGGCTTCCCGGATCAGGTGAACCACGGGTGCCCCCGGGCTCAGCGCCAACTCTGAGGCCTCCGCCTTGGAGGTCGGCCGCGCTTGCAGTGTCTCGACGAACTCCGCGAACTCGTGTCCGTGTTCTTCGAGTCGGGCGTAGATGCCACCGCCGCCGGGGTTCTCGGCGAACAGCTCCGGAATGTCCTTCACGACGCCCCAAGGCAGATACGACGTCGCGGTCTCGACCGGGGTGCCGTTACGGAAGTAGAGACGCCGGCGAGCCAGCACCTGCGTACCGGCTGGGATCCCGAGTCGCCGGGCGGCGTCCTCCGGCGCCTCCATGGGCCCGATGTAGAGAACGCTGACCTTTGCGGCGGCGCCGGACTGGGCGGACTCCGCGAGGTACGCCGCCTGCCCGCCCTGCCGGAGCGAGCGCCGGAAGCGGTCGGAGGAGCGGTGCCGCACAGGAGGCCGGTTTTTCACGATCGAGCCCTTGCCGTGCCGGGTCTCGACCAGTCCACTGGCCCGCACCTCGACCATGGCCTTACGGATCGTCCCGCCGGACACGCCATAGCGCTCGACCAGCTCAGACTCACTCGGCACCATGTCGCCAGGCTTGAGAACCCCTGCCCGGATCTGTTGCACGATCTCGTCCGCGATCTGCACGTACCGAGGTCCGGACCCGACCCCTCCAGCCGCAGTTCCCATAGTCCTTCCCTGCCTCCTATGCTCCTCTACATGAGTCAATCACAGGAAGCAAGGCCGTCCCCCTTGCACTCCGTGTCCGTGGCCGGAGTGGTGGTACGCGAGGACGGCCGCCTCCTGGCGATCCGCCGAGCCGACAACGGCACCTGGGAGCTCCCCGGCGGCATCCTCGAACTCGACGAGACTCCCGAGGCCGGCGTAGCCCGCGAGGTTCTGGAGGAGACAGGCATCCACGTCGAGGTGGACGAGCTGACCGGCGTCTACAAGAATCTCACCCGCGGCATCGTGGCCCTGGTCTTCCGCTGCAAGCCCTCCGGCGGCACCGAGCGCACTTCGAGCGAGTCCACGGCGGTTTCCTGGCTCACGCCCAACGAGGTCAGCGAGCGCATGTCCGAGGTGTTCTCGGTCAGGCTTCTGGATGCCTTGGACGGCAGCGGTCCCCACGTACGCAGCCACGACGGCAAGCGCCTCATCGCAGCGGGATAAAACCTTCTCTCCTTCATCAAGGCGGCTCGCTCCGCTCACCGCGCGCGGCCCGGCCCCCGGCCGGGCCTGCGCTCCTGTCTCCGCCCCGCTCCAGCCCGGCCGGCGCCCGGGCCGCACACTGAAGAATCGATTAACGCGAGATCCTCTGAACGGGCACGCTTCGATGCCAAGGTCCGAAGGGGACCTGCACTACGCCCCTCGGATCACGTGGATTGCGCCGATACTTAGAGTCACATTCCGCCTGCCCCAGACCCCGGCAAAACTACGCGCTGCTACTCAGGATCGTTAAGACTCTTTTCCAAAGCGCAGAATAGAGAATCGAGACTGGTGGCCTGCTGCGAGTGAAAAGCGCCTTTCGGGTTAGCGGCAATAGCCCTTGCAACGATCCCCTTTGCGTTCAATTCAGCCTCCCTGTCGAAAATTTTCCCTTGCCGACGAAAGGTGCCATCGAGGCGCGTGCTCCATTTAGCGCGACCCTTTTTGAATTCATCAACATCTAGGGATACGCCAAAAAATCCCTCTACCTTCGCTTTGTACAGGTTGACAGGAATGAGGTCTTCAAACTCAGATTCTTTCATTGAACGCACGGTCGCATACGTCTCCTCGTGCACAGCGAGTAGGCCGGCTTCTTTCGCTCGACTTCCCGCCTCTCGGCCAGCTTGGTCATGATCCAGAAAGACGTGGTACTTACAAAGCTGTTGCCTCAAACCATCCAACTTGGGCAGCAGATTACTGACGCCTCTTACCTGTTCAATCGCCAAGGACCCCGAGGAAAGGTGCCGGGCAAGTGAAGGACGATGCTCGGCAATCAACGAACTGAGCGCGAGACAATCATTTTCACCCTCTACAACCAGAACCACATTGGCTGACGCAAGATTATCTGAGGCCCGCACACCCAATACTTCTCTGAGCTCAGAAAGTGTTTTCGCTGGGCGTGCTTCATTGGCGTGAACGATCACATTTTTGGAGATATGAAATCGATCAACCAGAAGCGGACTGTGTGTGGAAACGATGACCTGGCTTCGCCCTCCCCCTGTAGCTGCGATATCGTTGACTACCTGACGCAGCCCGTGTACTGCTTTTGGATGCAGATGCGCTTCTGGCTCCTCAATCACAAGGACGGTTGCCTCTCCTTGCCTCTTAGATATCGTCCTTGTGGGGGTTCTTGCAGCGGAGAGAGCGGCAAGGCTTTGCATTCCATGCCCCTTATCCCGCAAATCAGTTTCCACGCCGTCGTCCACCATGACCCGAAGAGTATCTACGATACCGCTCAAGAAATCATCCGGCGAGAATTCGATCCGAGCGCTCTCGACCTCCGGCAAGAAACTCTTCATGGTGCTGCTTAGGGCTTCACTCACAGGCTCCAATGAGCGACTAAGCGCCTCTGTCAGCCGGAGGGTCAGATCTCTGTACTCCGCGCGCCTTAGAACTCTTTGAAAATCTCTCGCCACTAGATCCCGAATTACGCGAGTGGCGTCGTCTGCTGTCCTCGCAGCCGCGATGTACTCCACTTGGATATAGCGCTGAAAAAGTCTGCGCATCGCTAATCCGTCGAGCGCGGCAGACGGACTGCCAGACTGCACTTTCACGCTGCCCCGACGACCCTGCAAAGTGACCCTAATTTGCAGCTCTCCCCGCCACGTTGGAGGCTTATAAAATCTCGTATGGTCGAGCCCGTCATTTTCGGTGGATGTACTAGACTCTTCACCAGCTAGCCAGTAGTCAATAGTGGTGACCCCGTCAGGCTCGCCTTGCAGGCTCTTCGGATAATCGTCGTACCAATTGTAAAAATCGGTAAGGCGCGACCTGGAGGATTCCATGAATTCGCCACTGGTGCTAATCGGGATGCGCTCCAGGATACGTCCGCCGAGCGCAAACGCCCGAAGCAGGTTTGATTTTCCTTCATTATTGGGACCAACTACTACCGTCACATCCCCCAAGTTAATCCTTGGAGTTTGCAGAATGGACCGGTAATTCTGCACCGCGAACCCATTAATTCTCACACCCACCCCCATTGCGAGCCGAACAACCGTTATAGCATAAGAGGGCTACGCCGCTCATGGGTTAGGTTACTTTGTATCTTTTGGCTGGCCGGTCGTACCTGGCTTCGGCCCAGAATAACCAGCCGATAGCGTGGCTCGCACCGGTGGGGGTGCAGCGAGGCACACGCGCACCTAGGCGGCCGGCTCCCCCGCCGTCGTGGCTGACTGTCGTCGGCTGAGGTGCATACGGGCCCATCGATGGTGCCGACCGTCAGTTGAGCGCGGTGCTGGCGTGTGGGTGGGGCGGATGCCGGAACGCGCGATGCTCTCCGGCACATCCTCCTGGCGGGCGCGGGCCTGTCCGCAGAACAGGACCAGTGCGTGAAGAACTTTGCGCCGGTCGTCCTCCGGGAGGCCCTCGAGCCACTCGACGCCCTCGGCCGTGGATCTGAGCCTTTGGGCGAGCTCGTTCAGGATCACCGTGTGCGCGTACAGCACCAGATCCGGGGCTCCCAGCTCTGCCAAGGGACCTTCGAGGTGAAAGGGCCGTGCCATACGCGTGCCAGATCGTGCGGGGAACCACGGGGAACAGCGGAGACCGGCCACAGGTTCGACCAGGGCTCCAACGGCGCCCCGCCGCAGATCAGCGCAGCAACTGCCGCTAGAAGGCCCAAGCTTCCCAAGCTCAGGGCGCTCATCCCGTTTCCGCCGACACGGCCTCTGGATACGAGCCTTCTGGCCAGTTGCACGTGAACCGTGGCCGCGTGCAACTGGCCATGGCCGGGGGTCATCCCAATCCGGCACGTTCCTTCGCCGATGCTTGCCGGGGCGTCGGGTGGTCCAGGTGGACTACCACGGTGGTGTAGAAGCGGTGCACAGCGTCGTCGACGCTCCGGATGAAGCCGGATTCGGCGTTACCTCGGCTGCTCCCCATGCTCTTGAACAGGGACAAGCGGAAGCCAGTGATGTGGGTGTCGTTGTTCTTCGGGAGCATGTCCGCCGGCTCCGGGCGGAGCCGTTCCAGCGTGCCCCGTGGCCCCCCGGACTCTCCTTCGACCAGGGTTTCGATGTGGAGGTCTGCCGGTGCCTCGGCCAGGCGGCGGATGAGGCGTTTGGCCCACGTCAGCGGGTATCCCTGCTCGGGCGCGGGGATCTCGATGGAGGTGCGGAGCTTGCCGGTGCGCAGGTCGGCGCTGATCGCCAGAATTCCGGGCGCGCCCTCGATCCGGAGCTCGGCCTGAAGTCTGCCGTCGAGGCAGAGCTGATCGGCCAGGCGGCTGCGGCGTGCTTTCGGATCGGCTCCACGCTTGGCGCGCTGGACGGGCAGTACCTTCTGCCCGAGCTCGCCACCGAGGCTGAGGCAGATCTGGCGGATGAGCCGCTCCCAGCTCTCGACCACGTCCAAAGCGCGCGGGTCGCCCTGGCACAGGGTTTCGTCGTCTATTCCGTTGCGTACGGGGACCCAGGCCGATCCCATGTTCTGGAAGCCGTGGCAGCCGGAGTTCTCATGTCGCAGGTAGTGCAGCAGTTCCTGGAGCAGCCAGGCATGTGCCTTGTCTCCGACGCCCTCGTGCCGGATCAGCATCTGTGCCTGGCGGGTGACTTCGGCCCAGGACAGGTGCCAGAGAGCCACCTTGTGCTTGCGCCGGCCGTCGATCTTGACGTCGACGAGCGGGCTGCCTTCAAGCGCAACGTCGTTCGACAGTGTGATCACGGCCTCGTAGCCACGGCGTGCGGCGATGTCCACGTATGCCTGCACCTGCTCGGGCTTGAGGTCGTTGCCGTTGGTCTTGGTCTCCACCAGCGCGGTCCACAGTTTGCCTGCCCGCTCGACACGGATCACCCCGTCGGGGCGTCGCGGTGTATCGCCGTGCGGCAGGGAGACCTCGGTAAACGTCTCCATACGGCCCGCCGGTGCTCCGAACGCCGCCGTGAGTCTCCGGCCGAACTCCGGCACCTGCGCCATCACCGACAGCAGTACGGACGTGGCACGCATCTCCCGGTCCCGGTCACTCTTGAGCACCGAAACCGGAAAGAGCCTCGCCTGTTTCCAGGACTCATTGTCCGCCAGAGACTTCCTAGCCACCCGGGGCACCGTGACCTTCTTCTTCGCGGTGCGAGGCCGCGCCCCCTTTTTCGGCCCCACATCGTCGCCAGGCGGGCGGGGAGCCGGAACAGGGCCTGGCGCAACTTGTTGTCCCTGCTCAGCGGCTGGAGCCGGAACTGCCGTTTCGGCCTGCAGGCTGCTCTCTGCGCCATTCAGCGCTTCCTCTGCGCCCGCGTCGTCATCGATGTCCACGCCGAAGTCAGTCGCCAAGCCGGCCAGACCGGTGTCGTAGCCCTGTCCGACGGCACGGAACTTCCACTCTTCCCCACGCCGGTACAACTCGCCGAAGATGATCGCGCTCACCGTGCTGGCGTCTTCGATGGCGAACCTCAGGAGGCTCTCGCCGCCCCCGTCGGCCAATGTCACCTTCAGATCTTCCAGCTCCCCGAAGCCGGCTCCCTCGTAGCGGCTTGCCGCCACGACGATCCGGTCGATGCCGGAGGGCACCGCGGCCAAGTCGAAGCTGATCCGGTCCTCGTCGCCGCTCTCCGTCGGCGTCTTCCCCAGCAGTTGCACACTCCCGTCAGGGGCAACGGGGTTGTTGTAGAAGTAGAAGTCGCCGTCACTGCGTACCTTGCCGTTCGCATCCAGCAGCAGGACGGAGACGTCCGCATCGCCTTCGCCGGTCGGGCTGACCCAGCTCAAACTGACGATCACCGATCCGGCGTTCTCACTCAGGGCTCCCAGCGCCACGTTCGAGCCCTTGACCATCTCATGCATGAAGCCCCCCAGATCTCGCAACTCGGGTACTTGGCTGCCCCCACCCGGGCCGCCCACCCCGCGCCGTCGGCGTGTGACGTACGGCACAACGAGAGACTGTAGTACCCGATGAAGGGACCGTGGGAGCGTCCGAAAACAACAAGCGGCGAGAACCGATTGCCAACAGAGCAGCTCGCCCAACACAGTTGGAAGGCGCGTGGGGCTTGGCAAGGCTGTCACACGCAGTGTTGTACAAAGGCACCCCGCAACTGACCATGGCTCACGGCACTTCCAGAAGCATGAAGGAGAGCCCATGGCGGACAAGGAAACGGCGATCCGTGCCCTGGCGCAGCTCGCCGACCACGTGCACTGGGTACGGCAGTGGCCCGATAAGCCGACGTGGCGCGATCGGCTCCGCCGATGGGCGGACCCCGAGTCCTACCGCTTCGACCGGACTGCCGCCCCTCCGAGACCCTGGATCGACCGCCCCGCCGGGCACTATGAGCGGACAGGTTGGCGCATCCGAGCCGCCTATTTCAGATCCGACCTGGCTTTCGAAGTCGAGTACGTGGTCTGCGATCTTTGCCAGATCGGCTGGGTGGAATCTCCTCACTCCTATGAGGGCTACAAGCGCTGCGGCCTCGCCTCAGCTGCCCTCCGGTCTCTGCGCCACGCCTACCCCGGAGTCCAGTGGCACACAGGGGGCGGGCACTTCCGCGAGTCCGAGCCCTTCTGGGATTCCGTTAGCGTGGACGTTCCCGGCGGCTATACCCAGCAGGAAAGGTGTGAGCACGTGGAACCGTGGCGAGCGCAGTGAGCGTGAGCGCGAACCGACTCCAGGAGCCTCAGGTGAATCAGTCTGGTGACTGCGTACCGCACCACAGCCGCACCAGAACGAGTGGGGAACAGCGGGGAATTACGGTGAAAGTAAGCGCCGTCGACGAGGCAACAGTCCGACCGTTTGCCCAGGTCAGCAGCCAAGCTGACCACGAATGATCGCAGCTTCCCAAGCTGAGGGTGAGCCCTGCCTACGGCATCGGTCACCCCGGTCCAGGTTCTCTCATCTGGTCGATGGTGGAACCGCTCGGGGTGGCTTGGGCGTTTGGGCTGTGTGAGTGGGGGTTGTGTTCTTAGGCTGGGTCACCTGTAGCCAGAAGACCGGGGGGTCAAGTGAGCACGGAGATTGTGCAGTTAGTGGAGCAGACGGGGCCTTATCTGTCGACTGCGGTGAGCGCGTACGGGGTGGCGGTGTTCTCCCGGGCAGAGAGCGCGGCGGTGGATGCCACGGCGAATCTGGGGCGGCGGATCCTGCAAGCGGTGTGGCGCCGGCGTGGCGAGCAAGGCCGGGCGGAGCTGGAGGCCGCGGTCCAGGACGCGGCCGAAGCGCCGGACGATGCGGACGCGGCAGCCGCTGTGCGCCAGCAGATCAAGCGCGCTCTGCGTGAGGATGCCGAGTTGCTGGCCGAGCTGGCCCGGATGCTGCCCACGGGCGCGGAGACGGTGAACGTGACGGCGTCTGGCGAGCGATCGATCGCCGCGAAGACCATCGGCACGGCCGTCACCGGAGACCACACGACGATCCAGCCATGACAGACGGTGCGGTAGCCGGGGGCGGCGGTCTGCAGGCGACGGGTGCGCGGTCCATGGCGGTGGGCGGCGATGTCGGTGTGGCGATCACCGGGGACGGGGCCCGGGTGGTGATGCTGCCGGCCGAGGCGGTGCGCTGGGCCAGGGAGGTGGAGGCGCCGCCGGGAGCTGGGAATCTGCCCGGGTCCGCGTCCGGGGTGTTCGTCGGACGTCAGGACGAACTCGCTGAGCTGCGCCGGCTGCTGGCCGACGAGGGGGAGGCCGCCGTCACGCAGGTCTCGGGGGTGCGGGCGGTCCATGGGCTGGGTGGGATCGGCAAGAGCACGCTCGCTCTGCACTACGCCCACACCTTCCGGCGTAGGTACACGCTGGTGTGGTGGATCAACGCCGCGAGCACCGAACAGATCGTCACCAGCCTGGCCGCTCTGGCTGTGCGGTTGTGCCCGCAGTGGGCGGCATCTGCGGGGGTCCAGGAGCGGGCGGCGTGGGCGATGTTGTGGCTGCAGTGGCATCCCGGCTGGCTGCTCGTGTTCGACAACGTCGAAGACCCCGCCGACCTGCGCCACTACCTCGGCACTCTCCCGGACGGGCAGCACCTCGCCACCAGCCGCACCGCGACAGGCTGGCACACCATCGCCCCCACCATGTCCCTGGGCCTGCTGGATGCCGAGG
The DNA here is from genome assembly GCF_043079545.1 of Streptomyces sp. NPDC015171. Taxonomy (NCBI): domain Bacteria; kingdom Bacillati; phylum Actinomycetota; class Actinomycetes; order Kitasatosporales; family Streptomycetaceae; genus Streptomyces; species Streptomyces sp. NPDC015171. The sequence continues at coordinate 22,762 of NZ_JBIBUO010000004.1, read as the reverse complement.
CAGCCGTGGACCTGCTGTGCACCCTCGCCCTCGGAGCAGAGCATGTCCCCACGCCGGCACAGCGCGCGGGTGCCGCAGACCTTGCCGCCGACCTCGGCTACCTGCCGCTGGCGCTGGAGCAGGCGGGCGCCTACCTGTTCGAGACCGGAACCTCGCTGGCCGACTACCGGAAGATGCTGGGACGCGTCATGGATGCGTCCACGGGCGGGATCGACCCTGAACGCACTATCGCCCGCATCTGGCACCACACCCTGGCCGCCGTCGAACGCCGCAACCCGCAGGCTGTCACCCTGCTGAATGCCATGGCCTGGCTGGCCCCCGCGGGCATCCCCCGCACTCTGCTCGCCCCGCTCTGCCCCGACTCGCTCGCTCTCGGCGAGGCCTTGGGCACGCTGTACGCCTACAACATGATCGCCTACAGCGCCGACCGCCAAGCCATCAGCGTCCACCGTCTCGTGCAGATTGTCCTGCGCCACCAGCCCGCCGACTTCGACAGCTACCTGCCCGGCCGGCGAGACGCCGAACACCTCATCCAGCACGCCACGTCGGGCGGGGACACGGACACCTTTCAGTGGGAACAGCTCCTGCCTCACGTCGTCGCAGTCGCCGACTCCACACCGTTCCATAGCCCGGCATCGACCGACACCGCCAACGTCTATCAGGCCGTCGCCCAGTATTTGTCCTGGCAGGGACGCGACGCCCACACCATTCCCCTGCGCACTGCCGCCCTAGCCCACTGCGAGCAGGTCCTGGGCGACACCCACCCCGACACCCTGACCAGCCGCAACAACCTCGCCAGCGCCTATGAGTCGGCGGGGGACCTGGGACGGGCCATCGCTCTGCACGAGGCCACCCTCGCCCAGTGCGAGCAGGTCCTGGGCGACACCCACCCCGACACCCTGACCAGCCGCAACAACCTCGCCTACGCCTACCTGGCGGCGGGGGACCTGCAACGGGCCATCTCCCTGTTTGAGGCCACCCTCGCCCAGTGCGAGCAGGTCCTGGGCGACACCCACCCCGACACCCTGACCAGCCGCAACAACCTCGCCGGCGCCTATGAGTCGGCGGGGGACCTGCAACGGGCCATCCCTCTGTACAAGGCCACCCTCGCCCAGCGCGAGCAGGTCCTGGGCGACACCCACCCCCAAACCCTGACCAGCCGCAACAACCTCGCCAGCGCCTACCAGGCAGCCGGGGATCTGGGACGGGCCATCCCTCTGTACGAGGCCACCCTCGCCCAGTGCGAGCAGGTCCTGGGCGACACCCACCCCGACACCCTGACCAGCCGCAACAACCTCGCCAGCGCCTATGAGTCGGCGGGGGACCTGAGGCGGGCCATCGCTCTGCACGAGGCCACCCTCGCCCAGCGCGAGCAGGTCCTGGGCGACACCCACCCCCAAACCCTGACCAGCCGCAACAACCTCGCCTACGCCTATGAGTCGGCGGGGGACCTGAGGCGGGCCATCCCTCTGTACGAGGCCACCCTCGCCCAGCGCGAGCAGGTCCTGGGCGACACCCACCCCGACACCCTGACCAGCCGCAACAACCTCGCCGGCGCCTACCGGGCGGCGGGGGACCTGCAACGGGCCATCTCCCTGTTTGAGGCCACCCTCGCCCAGTGCGAGCAGGTCCTGGGCGACACCCACCCCCAGACCCTGGCCAGCCGCAACAACCTCGCCTACGCCTATGAGTCGGCGGGGGACCTGAGGCGGGCCATCCCTCTGTACGAGGCCACCCTCGCCCAGCGCGAGCAGG
>NZ_JBIBUO010000004.1:0-20909 GCF_043079545.1 Streptomyces sp. NPDC015171 | reverse complement strand
TGTCCTGGGCGACACCCACCCCGACACCCTGACCAGCCGCAACAACCTCGCTCGTGCTCGCCAAGCCGCCCAAGCTGTACAGCAGCGAAGTACAGCAACCGACCATGGCCAATGACGCCTCCTGAGGGCCGAACGGTGCCCCACACCATCTCCGTTGACCGACCTCTGTAAGGCTACGGATCAGAAGGCCGCTGACATCCACGGCTGACATCAACGACGCCGGACGGAGGTGTACACCAACGTCTCTGTCCGGCCGTTACACCAGTGGCCGACCCAAGTCGGTACGGACTCGGATCGAACTCCTAAAGCGGTGGTCGGCGACGCCCTCTTCGGTGGCAGGCGGTACACCCACCCAAGTCGGAGCGGCTGCCACCAGCATGCTGCTGATCGAGCCTGTGTCGGCGGCGGCGCTCGTGGGATCGATGCTCGATTCCTCCGCGACTGTCGTGGCCCAGCAATCCCCCCAAGTGGCTGCCCAGTCGCCGGCCAGGTCGCTGTTGGGATCGAGATCCTCGGGCTTGCCCGTGATTCCGTAGGCATCAAGGAGTCGTCGCTCCACGCCGAACGGTTCGCCCATGGCGAGCTCCGGGTATTCACTGATCCAGCGCCTGAGAATCCGTCCGCCTTCGGCGATCAGCCACGCCTCTCCGTCGTTCTGTTCACTGTGGAAGAAGAGTTGGGCCTTACCGAAGACCGCGCTCAAATCTCGGCACAGGCTGGTGACGTGCGCCGTCTGCTGGGTATACGGCAGGCCGAAGTACGGTCCGACGACCAGGGTCCACCCCTGCATGGGCGGCGTGACTACAACGGTGGAGAACGGCTCCTCCCCGTCGTGCGCCACCTCGTCGATGAGTACCACACCCTCGGCCCAGCTCGTCTCCTGTACCTCCGTCAAGCCGAGGGCCTTCACTACCTCCGCCTGATCGACAGTCTCGACCGCGAGCCATGAAAGCCAACAGGCGCGTATGAGCGGTGCGGAATCAGATGTCCCCATGGCCTGCATCGTAGAGGCGTAGGCGTTCGCCGACCTGAGGCCGTCTCTGGGCATCTGCGGTGGTTGCTGTACAGCAACCACCGCAACCGCAACCAACCACCAAAGGCCGTCGAAGACCCCACGACCTGCGTGCTGGACCGCAATGGCCGTCCAGCCGACAGTTCGGGACGAAGCGATCGCGCACCTAAGGGGCGCTGCATGACCACCGACGCCCCAGCCTGTCCCGAGTGCAACTAACCCATGCGGTCCGGCGGCCTTGTTCTCTCCGAACGGGAGGACGTCGGCCGGCGGACCTGCCGGACGCTATGGCGGTGTACCGGTCGGCATGTCTGGTGGCGCTGGGCAGACCGGCCAGACGAGCCTTTGGAGGTCTGCCCAGTCCCAGGGCCGTTCCACTGACGTCCAACCCTGACATCAGCGACCCTGGACAGCGGCAACCAGTTGTGGCTCTGCCTCACGAGGCAAGCCCCGACCAGGGCGATGGCAAAGCGGAGACGCGCTGCAGCAGCCGAGCCGTCTCCGGGCCGTCCGAGGCCAACCCCGCATGGCAGAAGCCCGCGGCATGGTGTTCAGAACCGTGGGCTTCGTCGGGCTTCTTGTTCGGCGGGACCGGCAGTCAGGAAACCGCATCTCAGGTCGCACCCAGCAGGCCGCAGCAGAGGAAGCTGCCTCAGCCTCTGAGACGACGCAGCGATCCCCTTCAGGGTCGTTGAGGGTCGCTCCCCGCCAGGAGGTGACCACGGCTGGTAGCAACGCGGAGCACGTCCCGCAATGCCCTGGTCAGTTCCCTCGCCAGCCGTTGCCAGTCTTCCGGGCCGGCGTCCTGGTCGTCGAGGGTGGCGGAGGCATGCTTCAGCAACTCGGCCGCCGTCCCCAGTTGCACCGCTTCGATGTTGTCCGCCAGGCGGGACATGTAGCCGGCCTTGTCGTCGGTGTCCAAGTAGCAGGGCTTCCCCTCCGGCCCCGACCACGGAAGGAGTCGCAGTTCGTTCGGTGCCGTTATCGTTGGGTGCCCTTCTCATCGGTCACGTCGTGGGTGGTGAAGATCGCGTCGACGCGATCTCCTGGGAACACGAGTAGCGCAACCTCGACGACTCGACCGGTGGCGTCGGTCGCGACCCGGGTGATCGCGAGGGCTGCCGCCGTTGGGCCGATCCGGAGGGCGGATGCCTCGTCCGGTGTCGGTGGACGAGCGCATACCATCTCCCGGACGGTTGCCGGTGCCGAGCCGAGGACGGCGAATCGCGTGGCCGTGTCCCGACACGAGGAGTCGTCGTCCAGCGCCCCGGCCGGCGCCAGGTCGCGCGGGATGTAGATGCGGGCCAGACCGTGCGGTGAGTCCCCCTCGTGGCTGATGCAGAAGAACTCAGCGACAGGGCTGCCCGTCGGCACCCTCAGCAAGGTCGTCAGGTGGCCGTCTGCCTGCACGGTGGTGGTGCGAACAGTGACGCGCATGGCCGCTTCAGCGGCGGTCCAGGGATCCAGCGTTCCCCATCCCCCGACGTACACGATCTTGCGGAGGGAGCGGCGGACGAAGTTGCCCTTTCCGTGGATCTTCTCGACAAGACCTTCGCCCTGGAGGACTGCGAGCGCACTTCGCAGTGTGGCCGTACTGACCTTGTATCGGTGGGCGAGGTCTGCCTCGGACGGCAGGCGTTCTCCCGGTTTGACTGCGCCGGTTGTGATCTGGCGCCGGAGATCGTCGGCGATGTCGTGATGGCGTGAAGGCACAGACCGGGTCACCGCCTTCTCTGCACGCGAACGGCAGCGAGCCGGGTTCGCGTGTGTATGGTCAGCAGCTCGCCCGACTCGAAGAGGAGTCGTTTGGCGCCTTGAGGAAGTTGGATGAGGTCCATGACCCGGCACGCTGTGCCGCCCAATTGAATGACGTCGCCACGCTGCACGGTGGCCGCCGTGACCTCGACAGTGGAAACCAGCGCGCCGCCCGATACCCAGCCGCTCACCGCTGCACCTCCCTGGGCTTGGAGTGGCTCGGCATCGAGTGACACGGACACGCGCACGTCTCATAGACAACCGGCAGGTCGATCGGCGCGGAGATGGGAGATGGCTCAGTGCAGAGCAGGTGTGTGCCGATACGGCAGGCGGTCGACCGGTAGGAGACGGTCGAGGCGTCGGCGACGCGAAGCTGTTGGCGTGGAGACATCAGCGAGCCCCCGCCAGGGTCGACCAGGCTTCAGCCGGCAGATGGGAAGCGACCACCACCGCCCGGGGCCGTACTCGTTTCTCCCAGGCCAGCACGTAGGGGCGGACGAGTGCGTTGTCCTCTCCCGCAAGCGGGAGTCGATGGTTGGCGATGTCGGAAACCCGGTCCAGTGGCCGCCTCGACGCATCGGCGGACGCCGGGAAGGTGGGGGCGACCGTCGACCGGGATGGCGTTAAGGGGCGGCGGTGCCTGCCCTTGGGGGCGTACCGCGCTCTGGCGAGCGATACGGCACGGCGGATACGGTTGAGCACGCTGCTCAGCTCCTATCGCTGATGGCTCGGTCCCCCGACCTCGCCCGTCGTGGGGACCGCTTTGTGTACGACCGCCCAGAGGGTGCGGCCGGTCAGGCTGGTGGCGAGGAGCCCGAACCGATCGGCCTCGGCCACCACTTCCAGGACCTCCCGCCATAAGTCGACGGAGAGCGATTCCGGTATCTCCGCTTCGACCGACGTGTAGCGGTCGTACTCCTCCACACGCGTGGGCAGCCCGATGGCTGACAGCCGGGCGACGATGGCCGCCACATGAGATCCCGAAGCGGGCACAGGGCAGCCTCCGTCAACCGGCGATCACTTTCAGTGAAGCTAGTTAACTAGATTAGAGCTAGTGGACTAGATTTTCCATATGCCTGAGCAGCCGCCCTATCTCCGCATCGCCGACGAACTCCGGCGCCGGATCGCGGAGCACGTATGGGAGCCCGGGGACCGCCTGCCGTCCCGCGCCCAGATCGGCCAGGAGTGCGGGGTCGGCGAGAACGTGGTCCGTCGGGCGCAGGAGTTGCTGATCTCCCAGGGTGTACTGGAGGGCCGCGCCGGTTCGGGCACGTACGTCGCCGAGCCCCGGCAGCGCATGCGCATGGTTCGGTCGTCGGCGCGTGAGCGGCCCGACGGGTCTCCGTTCCGGGCGGACATGAAGGCCGTGGGAAGGCAAGGGGATTGGGAGAGCCGGACTGAGGCCAAGGTGCCGGCTCCGGCGGACATCGCGGCGCGGCTCGGCATCACCGAGGGCGACCTGTGCGTCCGGACGACGTACGAATTCCTGGCCGACGGCAGGCCCGTGCAGCTGTCGACGAGCTGGGAGCCGTATGACCTCACCGCCGGCACTCTCGTTGTCCTCCCAGAGGGCGGGCCGCACGCCGGGGCGGGGGTCGTGAACCGGATGGCAGCTATCGGTGTCACCGTCAGCCACGCCGTGGAGCAGCCAGAGCCGAGGCAGGCGACCGCCGAGGAGGCTTCACTCCTGGGCATTCAGAAGGCCGCGCTCGTCACGCACATCCGGCGGACGTACTACAGCGACGAGGGACGGCCCGTGGAGACGGCGGACATCGTGGTGCCCGCCGCTCACTGCGAGATCGTCTACGAGATTCCGATCAATCGATGACGGTTCTGGGCCATTGCGCTCCCAGTGACTATCCATCGCACCTCCCGCACCCCTATGGCTCCGTGGGATTTCGCGTGCCAGGGCCGGAGTCGGTGCCCGAGTGGTCGCATCCATGCATTCGGCCCTACCGATCGATACGAGTCCCAGCGTGGTCCATGACAGTCCGGTAAGGCAGTACCAACGGTGGTACAAAACCCAGCCTCGCTACAGCTACAGTGCGCGCCACGAGGGGTGAAGTCAGCCTCTTATACGAGGCCCTTTGTGATCTTGATGCCTCGATCTGGTCTCTACCGGATGCTTGGTCGCCGCCAGTCGAATGCGTGTCGAAGGCTGGCCCATGAGACGCCGAACACGGGAAGAAGAGCAGGTCAGCAAGGGTGCGATATGTGACCCGCTAAGCGCCTTCTAAGCGCTTGGCCGCAGGTTCGAGTCCTGCCGGGGGCGCCAGGCACCGCCCTCCTTCGGGAGGGCATTTTTGCTGTTCAGAGCCGGTGACGCCGCACACGGGCCAGCCCCGGACTCCCCTTGGCGATCAAGGTCGGAATCCGGGGCTGCCCGGCTGTCACCGGGGTGTCGCGGGTGGCCGTGCCGCATACGTGCCGAAGTCCAGCCGGGCCGCTCAGCCGGCGGACGGCCGTTCGAGCAGGTCCCCGGCGGCCTCGAGCCGCCGCTTCAGGTCGGGCGGCTGACCCTCGACGCACCGGGTGTAGGTGGCCAGGAGCACGGCAACGCTGTTCCCGGCCCACTCCGCCCCCTGGGCGGGCGGGATCCCGTCATCGAGCCACTTCGTCAGGCGCATGTTCCGGTTGTCGTACACACGCCGCCCGGTGGGCGACTCGAAGACGTACGGCGGCAGTACGGCCCTACGCGCACGGCGCCACGCCCGCCGGATGACGGACCCGGCAAGGATGCCTCCCGACTCCCCTGGAACAGCGGATCACCCGGCTGGAGGCGCTCGTCCTCGATGTGCCGCCGCAGGACGCGCGTCAGGGCCGGAGGCCCCGGCACCGTGCGCGTCTCCCCCTCGGCGACACCGGGCTCGGGCAGGGTCACGTCCTCCACGCTCATGGCTCCGGCCTCCTCGGCCCGAGGGCCGCAGTAGTACAGGGTGGCGAAGAACGCGTGGAGCCCCTTGCCGCCGCGCGGCCGGCACCGTATCCAGTCGAGGATCGCCGCCGCCGGCTCCGGGTTCAGCAAGGACCGCTTGTCCATGGTGTTCGTGGTCCTGGTGGCGGCCGTCGAGTCCTTGCCCTTCGGGAGAGGGGTGGCCCGCCGGACGCGCCGGCGGATCGCGTACTTCATGGCGACGTCGAGGATCCGGCGGTTGCGCTTCCGGGACCCGGCCGCCGCCTGCCTGCCGTCGAGGCGGGTGTCGATGGCGCGCGGCACCTGATCGACCGTCTCCGGCTGCTCCCAGGCCGAGACAGGCAGGGAATTCCTCTCGACCCACTTGAGGATGGCCACGACATCCCGGGGCGCGTCGAGGCGCCGGTTCGTGTGGTTCGTGTGGAACGCCCAGTCGCGCAGAGCCGTGCGCACGGCGGCCGGTTCGAACTGCGCCGGCTTGGCCGTCAACAGCGCGACGGTGGTCGTGGTGAGGGTCTTGGCGATGTTCTTCCGGCTGTTGCCGCCGAGTTGAGAGCAACGGGCATCCACGTACTCGCCGGCGAACTTGTACTAGCTCATGGGGGCCGACTTGGAGCGATGTGACACCGGAAGGCCGGTGGCGAGGACGAACACCTCCCTCTTGCCCGTGGCCTGGATGAGTCCGGAGCGGAAGCGCTCGGCGAGCGCGACGATGTCGAGGGCTCACGCCAGCGCTTCCCCGCGACCACCCACCGCACGGTGTACGTGTCCTTCCGGGCGCCCTTGTAGGCGAGGATCTTGAGACCTTCACGTCGTACGTCGTCTCCATCAGGCCGCGTCCTCACGGTCGTCGAGCCAGTGGTCGAGATCGCTCCGCCGGATCCTCAGATCACCGTTCGGCAGCTTGATGCAGCGCGGCGCACGGCGCTTGGCCCGCCAGTCGTAGAAGGTCGAGCACGAGACGGCCAGTTCCTCGCGGACCTCCGCGAGGGCGAGCATGGTGCGCCGCGACCGGACGGCCGTGGTCATCGCACGGTCCCTTCGTCCAGGAGGGCGTCGCGGGCGGTCTCGCGGTTGAGTTGGAAGTCGCGGGCGATGGTCGTGGCGAGAGCGTCTTCCCCCGGGGTGTGGCCATGGCCGGCGTACTGCCAGTCGGCCAGCACGAGGACGGGGTCCGGCTCGCGGTCCTCGAGGCCGAGGACGGATGCCTCTTGGGCGGCGCGGTAGTCGGCGCGTTCCTGACGGAGGGCGCACTCCGTATCCCGTGGCCCGGGTAGTGGTGCGCGAGGACGGCCGCCTCCTGGCGATCCGCCGAGCCGACAACGGCACCTGGGAACTCCCTGGCGGCACCCTCGAACCCGCGGCATCGGGCCCTGGTCTTCCGCTGCAAGCCCTCCAGCGGCACCGAACGCACCTCAAGCGAGTCCACGGCCGTCTCCTGGCTCACGCCGGACGAGGTCAGCGAGCGCATGTCCGAGTCTTCGCGGTCCGACTCCTAGACACCTCGGACGGCAACGGCCCCCACGTACGCAGCCACGACGGGAGGCACCTCATCCCAGCGGGATGAAACCCTCTCTGCTTCATCAAGGCGGCTCGCTCCGCACGCAGCACGGGCGCACAACAAGCAGCCGCCTGGCGCCAGAGATGGGGTATACGTCGTGGCTGGGCGCTCGGCTCCGCGGCTTTAGAGGCCGTTCGCTTTCCGAACCTCGTGTGCGGATTCTGCTGGTCAGACATGAGATTACGGCTGCCGCGGGAGCCTCGACTCGTTGCTGATCGAGTTGCTGTGGGGGTGGCGGATGCCGTCGATGCGGGCAGTTCTGGAAACGCGTCGGAAGGCCGCAGCCGTGCGTGTGGAGGAGCTCGAAGCCGAACTCGAGCGGGTGCGGGTGGACTTGGCGGACGCGGAAGAAGTCCTCAGGCGCCGGGTGATCGGCCTCGAGCAGTATCTGGAGGCCCTGGCCGAAGAGGAACAGCCCGTCGAGACGGCCGTCGGTCCGTCTCGGAGAAAGCCGGTGGGACCGCGCCGTGCGGTGCCGCATCGGGAGAACGCAGCCGGACTCGAGGACCTGTCGGTGGACTACCAGGCGGTGATGGCGGCTGCGGTGGAGGCCGGAGGTGACGGGCTGGGTGCCCGGCGGGCGGCCGTGGTGCTGGGCTGGGACAGCGCCTCCGCCTCGCGGGTCGAGGGTGCGCGAGCACGGTTGAAGAGACTGGTGGAGCGAGGCTGGCTGGTGGAGACGAAGCCCGGAAGATTCATCTTGCCGACAGAGCAGCAGGCCGATGAGGTCGTGCGGCCAGGCGGCGGTTCATGAGGGCGATCATCGACCAGCGGATGACTGCTTCGCTCGTGTCGGTGCGGCGTTCGCAGTCCCGGACCAGGCGCCGACTGCGCGGGATCCAGGCGAAGGACCGCTCGACGACCCAGCAGCGAGGAAGCACCTGGAAACCCTGGACGTCATCCGGACGGCGGACGACCTCGAGGACGAGGCCGAGGTGCCGGCTGGTCCAGTCGGTGAGGTGGCCGGTGTAGCCGCCGTCGGCCCAGACCCGTGCCAGCCGCCTGAAGCGGCCGGTTGCCTGCGGCAGGAGTGTCCGGGCGCCGTCCCGGTCGGTCACGGACGCCGGGGTGACCAGCACGGCCAGGAGGAGTCCGAGTGTGTCGGTGAGCAGGTGCCGCTTGCGCCCGTTGATCTTCTTGCCGGCGTCGAACCCGCGTGATGCATGGGCGACGGTCGCGTCCGCCTTCACCGACTGCGAGTCCACCACAGCCGCACTCGGCTCCGGGCCACGGCCTTCCGCCCGGCGAACGGCCTGGTGCAGCCGATCATGCAGTTCGGTCACCAGCCCTGTGTCCCGCCAGCGGGCGAAGAAGGCGTAGACCCGCGGCCAGGGCGGGAAGTCGGATGGCATCGCCCGCCACTTGATGCCGTTGTCGACGAGGTAAAGTACCGCGTCGATCATCTGCCGGTGGCAGAACCCCTCCGGCCGCCCGCCGCGACCCGCCAGCCAACCAGGAACCGGGAGCAGATCCCGCACCACAGCCCACTCGGCGTCGCTCATGTCCGAGCCATAACAGGGCCGACGATCCGGCCGGTCGGCCGCGTTCCCGAACCTGTGGGCGAGGCAGTCACACCCACGAGTGGACGAACTGGACTCGGCAACCACGACCACGCGACACTTCGACAACAGGGCCTCTTGCTTCTCGCTGGACTCGACATCCGCGAGCTACCAAGAGGCCCTTCTTCCATGCACCCGCACCGGCCGACTCACCCGAACCAGGACGCTGTTCGAACCCAGGCGACCACGCGAGCGGATAGAGAACAGGCAGTTAGGCAGCCACTATGGCGCGAGCCTCGAAGATCACGGGCCCAACGTCGTGCTTCACCGGGCAGGTCCACAGACTGCCCGACGCGCCGGAAGCTTACGGGGCCATGATCACTTGCGCCAAAGCAGCACCAGCCCAAAGCCGCTCCTCCGACCTGAGGTTGACGGAGCGACGTCTGCGGCAGAGCATCCAGCACGGGTAGATCGCTGGAGGGCGACAATGAGCTAGTGCCTACCTGACAGAAGGACAGGTCAAGGGGGATGGGCCTGCCTATCATGGCAGCGGGGCGGAGGTCTGGCAGCAGGCACTCATTCGATGCTGGGCGACAGCCCGGCAGGTTGGGGGGTCTACTTGGTAGCAACTCACCATTACACGGGCGACGAGTGGGAGCAGTACTGCCTGCTACTAGCCAGACGCCACTACGGCGCTGATCAGGTACAGGAAGTTCCCGCGCGCCATGGTGGGGACCTTGGGATCGAGGCCTTCACGTTCAATGGCCGGGCCTTCCAGTGCTACGCACCGGTCGAACCGCTGTCGACCGCGGAGCGGTATGAAAAGCAGCGAGACAAGCTTTCAACGGACCTGCGAAAGCTGACCACAAAGCAAAAAGAGCTGCAAAAGCTTCTCGGTGATGTAAAGATCCGTCACTACATCTTTCTTGTGCCTATCTTCGACTCCGCCCACCTAGTGCAACACGCCAGCATCAAAGCTGAAGAGATCCGATCTTCAAGCCTACCATTCGTCACAGAGGACTTTAAGATCACCGTGGCCACAGACGGCATTTACGCCACGGAACGGGGTGAAGTTCTGGAGCGGCTAGCCTCCTTGGTCGACGTAATTCCGACTCCACCAGGTGACATCTCCAGTTGGATCGAGGGTAATTCTCAGCTCACAGAGACCGCACTGGGAAAACTGGCGAAGCTTCGGCTGCCCTCCAGCAGTCAAAGAAGCTATCTCGAACAGCTAGTAGTTCAGTTTTTGGATTCAGAGAATGCGTTAATGCGCCTACGCGAGAAATACCCCGACCAATGGGAAGCGGCGACGGGCGCCAAGGTACGAAAAGAACGCAAACTAGTCCTCGAATATCCCCCTGGTAGCACTAACAGCGCTGCCGACCTAACGAGTATTGTCAAGTCCCTTAAAGAAGACTTCGCGCACCAGGTGCCGGCGTTGGACGAGACATTCATCGACGCTATGTCATGGGGATCCATCGCAGATTGGCTTATGAGATGTCCGCTCGATTTTGAGACCGAGGATGCATCATGACCAATCAGACAATGCTGGAGCAGGCCTTCTCGGGAATCAGGAGCAGCGTTTTCTTTACCAGACGCCCCGATCCCATTCCTGGCGATCTTCGAATCGGCTGGAGATTATCCTCAGCAATTCTGATCCTAAGGCAGTGTCGAGGAAACACAGCAAATCTCGAACAGATCCACGTCCTTACCTGGGCTCTGCGGTCACCTCATGGGCGCGAAGTGATCAGTGAGTGGTTCCTCGCAGGGCGCAAGCCGAACGACTTGATCATTCGCCATGATCCATCTACGGCACGAACGATCAATCTGGTAGTCGCCGGAGGATTGGCAGTTAGGAACAACAACTCAACGATTTCCCTGACTGAAAAAGGTGAAAGGCTGGCTCACCTGCTCTGGAGGCGCCCCGATGTGCTTGCGCCGGAGAAGCGATTTCTTTCCACTCTCCCAGCGCGAATCACACAAAGGTCTATTCACGATCTTCTTGAGTGGGGGGATTAAAATATGAAGATCCGCAAGCTCGCGTTGACCGTTCGTACCTCCGGTCCCACGTGCGGAGTGAATCTCACCTTCGGCGACGGACTCAATATCTTGCGGGCTGACAACTCCAGTGGAAAATCGACCTGTTTACAGTCAATCGTGTACGCGCTGGGGTTGGAAGGGATGATGAGTCCAAGCCGTGACATCCCTCTTCCACATGCAATGACAGATGTCGTCGAAGTTGAAGGGGTCGAGCACAGGGTAGTTACCTCCAGCGTCTCACTGGAAATCGAGAACCAGCGCGGAGAGGTCCTCACGATCGGCCGGCCGGTCAAGAGCACTCAACACGATACGAGTCTGATCCGGACGCTCAACGGGCCAGCACTCTCGGAGCCAGCAGGTACTTACCAGCAACGAGATTTCTTCGTGCGCCGCGCCGGAGCAGCCCAGCGTGAGGCTGGCTTTCATCACGAACTGGCCCGCTTCCTTGCCTGGGAACTACCTCGCGTAACCAAAACGGATGGTACTGAGGGTCCCCTCTACTTGGAGTGCCTGTTTCCCTACTTCTTCGTAGAGCAGAAGCACGGGTGGTCAGGCGTTCAGGCACGCATCCCAACGTATCTTGGGATCCAAGATGTGTCCAAAAGGGCGGCAGAATTCATCCTCTCCATGGATGCCATGGATATGGTTCTAGAAACCCAAAGGGCCGAGTCTGCAATCGCGCTACTTGAAGCCGACTGGAAAATAGTCGAGCGCAACATCTCCGAGCTGGCGTCACGAGCCGGGGTGCTTATCAGAGGGATCCCGAAAAAGCCAACGGCTTCATGGCGCAGGAACGACCTGGTCAGCCTGGAGGTTGATTCCGGTTCCGGATGGATTGCTCTCGACGAGGAGATTGACCGTCTAATCCACGAACTCGAAACTCGCCAGACCCAGCTAGTCACCTCGGTAGGCGAGGCGGCGCCCGGCATTGAAGAAGCACTGTCTGAGAATCAAGAGCGTGCGACGCACCTCAATATCGCCCTATCGTCAGCAATCGGAGATTTAGAGCAGGCCAAGCGGCAATCCAATTCACTTGAACTCCGGATCGAAGCACTTGAGGAAGACCTCCGAAAACACAAGGATGCGTCACTGCTTAAGACTCTCGGATCCTCCGATAATTTCATCGAATCCTTCTCTAGCTGTCCGACTTGTGGCCAGCAGCTACCCGATGGCTTCGAAATCACGGACTACCCGCTGACCATCGAAGATAACATCGCCCACCTCGAGAAGGAGCTGTCCACTTTTCGCGCGATGGTCGGGGACTCCAAGCGAGTCGTTCAAATCGGGCAGATCCGAGTGAACCGCCTACGGGAGGAGATGGATGCTCTCCGTACCACAATCAGGTCCCAGAAGGATGCTCTAGTAAGCCCCAGTGCGCTACCCAATCCTGCTGTACTTGCTGAACGCTTGCGCCTTGAAGAACGCGTGGCCGCGCTACGAAACGTCAGAGATTCGATCGAATCTTATATAGACGAACTTGATTCCCTCGCGACAACCTGGAAACACAATAAGGAAAATCTGTCCTCCCTGCGGAGGCGGGAACTCTCTTCTGGCGACGAGGCCAAAATAAATTCCCTTCGATCGTCACTCTCATCACAACTTAGGTCTTACGGGTTCCGCTCACTAGAGCCAGACTCGATCGAAATCTCGAAGAAGACCTATCGCCCCGTGCATGAGGGATTCGACCTTGGCTTCGATTTGTCGGCTAGTGACATGATCCGCGTCATTTGGGCTTACCTTCTGTCGTACATGGAGGTATCCCGGGAATTCCGCGCAAACCACCTTCAGTTACTGATCTTTGACGAGCCGCGACAGCAAGAGGCGGCGCGTCCAAGCTTTCAGCAGCTCTTGCAGCGCGCGGCCATGAATGGTTCTGCCGGTAGCCAGGTAATTTTCGCCACAAGCGAGGAGGAGGATGATCTAGCGTCCATGCTCGCTGGGCTGCCCCATCGAATCACGTCTGTTCCCCGAGGAGAGAAACTCATCAAACCCTTTGAATTTTGACGGGCGTGCAGATAGCGGCAGTGTAGTAAGGGCATGCTGCTTCGATTGCCGACCAAGGGGTAGCCGCACGGCTTTACGGATCCACCGCTGGCCCACCGGTCGTCCTCTCCGAGTCAGGGCCTCAAACCCAGACAGGCGCCGTGAAGCGCATGGCCGCGATCGGCTCACCCAGCTTCGGTTCTGAGTAGCCTCACGGCAACGTGCTATCTCGGTTACCCTTCCACGCACGCCCGCAAGTATCCCGAAGAGGGGAAGAGTGGCTGGGCACCGCGCCAGCTTCCCTGTCGGTGCGCACATGCGGATCGAGCGATGTAGCCCAACAGACAACGTCTGCGGATAGAGTCAACGCATGGAGATCAGAAGCGAGCGGCAGCTCAATGCGGTGGCCGACGAGGTCTCGGCCATAACCGCCGTTGTTCGTCCCATTCTGCTAGGAATCCTGTACTCCCTCAAGGCAGATGTGGTGGCCGAAGCGGGAGGCCGAGACGACGTCAAGCTCAAGATGCTGCCCCGCTTGCACCGCGCCGGTGACGGAGACACCGGGATCTGCTTCGAGTACGCAGCACACGACGCTGTGACGAGAGCCGACGCACGCGTCTCCGAACGGGTTCTCGATGCTCTCAAGTACTGCCGGGTGCCGGGTTCCAGTGGGGGTACAGGAGACGTCGATCTCAACTCGATCCTCTTCGGCGCTGAGAAAGCCGGCTCCCAGCAGCTCATCGATACGGCGGGCTCCCTGCTCACTGACGACTCTTCGCTGCTGTCGGGCTCGCGGGGCCGTCCCGTCAAACTGAAGAAGCACCTGACCAGCGCTGCGGCGGCCTTTCGGAAAAGGGGCAAGGGAGACGACCTCCCCCACAGCATCAGTGGGTTGTGGCGAACGGATCTTTTCCTCGGTTGCGTCGCGACCGACTATTGGGTTGCTACTACGGTCAAGATCAACCCGACCCAGCTTAAAGGAGACCGCGGCCTCCGTATTGGGATTGTTCCCGCTGTTCAGGGCGCGTCCGATCGTGTGTACCTCGACGACCACCGAAACCTGGTGGTCTGCCCCCTGCCCTACGACGGCAGCTTCGTAGAGACGTTCTATCTCGCCTGGGAGGTCATCAGAGCCTTCTTCGCCTCCGATGCTCAACTACCCAAGGAGGTGGCATTGCCTCGCCCCGCAGCGCGCACCGTGGCTCGTTATCTCGCTGATCGTCGAGAGTACGCCGTCCTCGACGTCGTTGAGGCCCTTGCGGCGCTGGCTCAGCCTGAACTCCTTGTGACTGAGACGTCGGCTGCCGACCTCGTGCGCTCCGGGGGAACATCCCCGGATGTGATCACGTCCGCAGTCCTTGCCCCGGAACCACGCCTTCTGTAACCGGTCAGAAGCCCACGGCATCCGTCCTGTAGAGCCGTGGGCTTCGTCAGTCCCGCTGGTCAGCGGGGACCGTGATCAGTAGGACAGCAAGTCAGGCCGCACCGCGCAGGTGTAGCAGCCAAATGCGCCGTCCCGTTCAGAGGTGATGCGGGTCGCTCAATGCCAGGAGGTGACCGCGGCTGACTGCAACGCGAAGAACATCCCGCAACGCCCTGGTCAGCTCCCTCGCCAGCCGTTGCACGTCCTCCGGGCCGGCGTCCTGGTCGTCGAGGGTGGCGGAGGCATGCTTCAGCAACTCGGCCGCCGTCCCCAGTTGCACCGCTTCGATGTTGTCCGCCAGGCGGGACATGTAGCCGGCCTTGTCGTCGGTGTCCAAGTAGCAGGGCTTCCCCTCCGGCCCCGACCACGGAAGGAGTCGCAGTTCGTTCGGTGCCGTCATCGTTGGGTGCCCTTCTCATCGGTCACGTCGTGGGTGGTGAAGATCGCGTCGACGCGATCTCCTGGGAACACGAGTAGCGCGGCCTCGACGACTCGACCGGTGGCGTCTGTCGCGACCCGTGTGATCGCGAGGGCTGCCGCTGTTGGGCCGATCCGGAGGGCGGATGCCTCGTCCGGTGTCGGTGGACGAGCACATACCGTCTCCCGGACGGTTGCCGGTGCCTAGCCGAGGACGGCGAATCGCGTGGCCGTGTCCCGCCACGAGGAGTCGTCGCCCAGCACCCCGGCCGGCGCCAGGTCGCACGGGATGTAGATGCGGGCCATACCGTGCGGTGAGTCCCCCTCGTGGCTGATGCAGAAGAACTCAGCGAGCGGGCTGCCCGTCGGCACCCTCAGCAAGGACGTCAGATGGCCGTCTGCCTGCACGGTGGTGGTGCGAACAGTGACGCGCATGGCCGCTTCAGCGGCGGTCCAGGGATCCAGCGTTCCCCATCCCCCGACGTACACGATCTTGCGGAGGGAGCGGCGGACGAAGTTGCCCTTTCCGTGGATCTTCTCGACAAGGCCCTCGCCTTGGATGACTGCGAGCGCACTTCGCAGTGTGGCCGTACTGACCTTGTATCGGTCGGCGATTTGGGAGCCGTACGACCTCACCGCCGGCACGCTCGTCGTCCTCCCCGAGGGAGGGCCGCACGCCGGGGCGGGGGTCGTGAACCGCATGGCCGCGATCGGCGTCACCGTCAGCCACGCCGTGGAGCAGCCGGAGCCGAGGCAGGCGACCGCCGAGGAGGCCTCGCTCCTCGGCATCCAGAAGGCCGCGCTCGTCACGCACATCCGGCGGACGTACTACCGCGACCAGGGTTGGCCCGTGGAGACGGCGGACGTCGTGGTGCCCGCCGCACACTGCGAGATCGTCTACGAGATTCCGATCAGCCGCCAGCTCCGCTCACAGGGCACCTCGGATGCGTGTGCCCAGTAGGGTCCCCAGCCATGACCACTTCTCCTGATCACGTCGCCGGCAGGGAAGACCTGGCAGCTTTCGTTCGCGCCTTGCGCAGCAGCTACGCCGAGGACGGAAGCTCATGGGAGAACGCGGACCTTCCGAGCTTCCTGGAGGCCTTGGCCGCATGGATCGACGACGCGGACGGTTGGTACGGCAATACCGGTAGGGAGTTGCCGCGCGACGGCGACTGGATGTTCTTCGCACGGGCTCTTCGAGCGGCGACCGTGTACGAGTAGTCGAGCCTTGTCGAATACGTGTCGAGGGCCGGTCAGTGTGGCGGTCGGTACGGCAGGAGAGGCAGGTCAGCAGGGGTGCGCCCCGCTTCGCGCCAGGCGCCTTCCCAGCGCTTGGCCGCAGGTTCGAGTCCTGCCGGGGGCGCACATGCCGTCTCATCTGCGGAAGCGCTGGTGAGGCTCGCTCGTTTCGCCACCGTTGAACGGCAGGGGTCGCGGCCAGGGCCGTCAGTCGGCAGGCGTGGTGTGCCGGTGCGGGACTAGCCTGGGAAGTAGTCGGCGCCCGCGTCGGGCCGTGTGCTCTGCCGGCCGGGTATCGCACCGCCGACGGGCGGGGAGCCAGGCAGGAGCGCGGAGATGGCCTGGAACGTGAGCGGTACCTATCTCGAGAGCTGCAACTGCGACAGCGTGTGCCCGTGCACCACCTCCGGCCTGACCGCACCCGCCGACAACGAGCGCTGTCAGGTCACCCTCGCGTTCCACGTCGAGCGGGGCGAGGTCGACGGCGTGGACGTGTCGGACCGCAGTGTCGTCGTCTTCGCGGACACGCCGCGTGTGATGGCGGACGGCGGCTGGCAGGTGGCGCTGTACGTCGACGCCTCGGCCGACGACGGCCAGGCGGACGCGCTGGGCAAGGTCTTCTCCGGCGGGTCGGGCGGGCCGATGGCGGCGCTCGTCCCGCTCATCGGCGAGGTCATCGGCGTCGAACGCGTCCCCATCGAGTTCCACGACGACGGGCGCCGCCACGCCGTGCGGGTGGCCGACGCCATCGACATCGAGATCGAGGACCAGGTGGCCCCGCAGTTCGGCGAGGGCGGCCCCGTGATGCGGCTGAGCGGCATGTTCCACCCGGCGAACAGCACGGTGACGGTCGCCCGGTCGACGCGCGCCATCGGCCGTGACGTACAAGGCCGTTCGTGGGACTTCACCGGCCGCAACGCGCACTCGGCGCCCTTCTCATGGTCGGCGTGACCCGCACCTCGACGACGATCCGCCGCCCCGCGGCCCCCGCCGGTCTGCTGCTGCTCATGGCAGCGGCCGCCTGGACCTGGACGGCACTGCACCGGGCCGGCATGGGGTCCGGGCCCATGGCCGGGGACCTGCCCGTCTTCCTGGGCACATGGACGGTCATGATGGCCGCGATGATGCTGCCGGCCACGGCGCCGGTCGCCTCGCTGTACGCACGGACGGCGCCGGAGCGCCGAACGCCCCGCGTGATCGCGTTCACCGCCGGCTATGTGCTCGTCTGGGCGGCGGCCGGGCTGCCCGCCTACGCCGCGGTCAGGGGCGCCGCGCACGTCACGGCCGCGCATCCCACGGCGGGGACGGCGGTGGCCGCCGCCGTCTTCGCCGTCGCCGGTGCCTACCAGCTGACCGGCCTCAAGGACTTCTGCCTCGCCAAGTGCCGCTCGCCGATCGGGATGCTGCTGCGCTACGCGTCGTACCGCGGGCCCGCCCGGCATGTGCGGGCCGGCGCGCGTCACGGGGCCTTCTGCCTGGGATGCTGCTGGTCCCTGATGCTGCTGCTCGTCGCGTTCGGGGTGATGAACCTCTGGGCCATGGCGGGCCTGGCCGCCGTCGTCACCGCCGAGAAACGCCTGCCGCGGGGCCGTCTCATCGCCCGCGGCACGGGGCTGGCCTCCCTCGTGCTCGCCGTCGTCGTCCTCTGGGTGCCCTCGCTGGCCCCCGGTCTCACCGGCGGCGACATGACGGAGATGGGGCTCCCGCCGCTGCGCTGAGCCGGACCGGAGCTTCCGGACCGGAGCGTGTCGTGTCGTGTCGTGTCGTGTCGTGTCGTGTCGCACTGCGTGTACGTCCCGTTCCACCCGTTCAACCTGTTCAGCGCGTTCAGCCGGTCGTTGTCGTTAGAGTCGGTCCCCGGGAAAGGGGAGACCACATGCGGCTTCGGTGTGCGGTGCTGGACGACTTCCAGGGTGTGGCCCTCGAGTCGGCCGACTGGTCGGCGGTCGAGGGGCAGGTGGAGGTCGTCGCGCTGCGCGAGCACCTCGACGGTGAGGACGCCCTCGCCGCGGCCCTCGCCGACTGCGACATCGTCGTGACCCTGCGGGAGCGCGTCCCCTTCCCCGGGTCCCTGATCGCCCGTCTGCCGCGGCTGAAGCTCCTCATCGCCTCCGGGATGCGCAACAGCGTCATCGACTACGCCGCCGCCGAGGCACACGGCGTGACCGTGTGCGGTACGGCGAGTTCCAGCACCCCGCCGGTGGAGCTGACCTGGGCGCTGCTGCTCGGCCTCGCCCGCGGGATCGTCCAGGAGAGCGACGCGCTGCGCGGCGACGGGCCCTGGCAGTCGACCGTCGGCGCCGATCTGCACGGCCGCCGGCTCGGCCTGCTCGGGCTGGGAAAGATCGGCAGCCGGGTGGCCCAGGTCGGGCTCGCCTTCGGGATGCGGGTCGGCGCCTGGAGCCAGAACCTCACCCGGGAACGCGCCGAGGAGGTGGGCGTCGAGGCGGCCGGGTCCAAGGAGGAACTGCTGGCCGGCGCCGACTTCGTCTCCGTCCATCTGGCCCTCGGCGACCGCACCCGCGGCCTCGTCGGCGCCGCCGAACTCGCGCTGATGAAGCCGACCGCCTACCTCGTCAACACCTCCCGCGCCGCGATCATCGACCAGGACGCGCTGCTGGCGGCGCTGCGCGAGGGCCGGATCGCCGGCGCCGGTGTCGACGTCTTCGACGCCGAGCCGCTGCCCGCCGGGCACCCGATGCGCACCGCGCCCCGCCTCCTCGCCACCCCCCACCTCGGTTACGTCTCCCGCGCCAACTACGCGACGTACTACGGCCAGGCGGTGGAGAACATCCAGGCCTATCTGGCGGGCTCCCCGGTTCGCCGGCTGCCCGTACCCGAGGACACCTGCCGTTAAAAGAGTGATCCCCCGTCGATCACCGTGACCCGCCCTGCGCGGCGGCGTTGAACGGGAAGTGCGGCGGCTGGTCTGCCGCTGCGCTTTCCGAGCTACAAAAGGAGAACGTGATGTCTCGCATCGCGAAGGCAGCCGCTGTCGCTCTCGGCACCGGTTCCGTGGTGATCAGCGGTGCCGGGCTGGCCCTGGCCGACGCGGGCGCTCAGGGCGCAGCCGTCGATTCGCCCGGCGTCGTGTCCGGCAACGTGATCCAGGTCCCGCTGCACGTCCCGGTCAACGTGTGCGGGAACACCGTCGACGTGATCGGCCTGCTGAACCCGGCCTTCGGCAACACCTGCCTCAACGCCAGCGGCGGCAAGGGCACGCCCGGCACCCCCGGCAGCTACGGCAACTGAGCCCGCCGGCACATCGAGGGAAGAGCCCCGGCACTCCGAGCGCCGGGGCTCTTCCCTGCCCGGCTTCTCCCGCCCGGCTTCTTCTGTCCGGCTTCTCCCGCCCCGGGGCAGCCCTGCGGCCGAAGACCGGGACAGCGGGCCGGGGCGTCCGCTCACGCGTACCGGTAGACCTTGCTCATGTCCTCCAGCTGGTCCGGCGTCTCGCTCCACGGCGGCAGCCGCTCGTGCCGGGCGACGACGCGCCGGTACTGCGCGTCGCCCGCGCGGGGCGGCTCGGCCGGCAGGTAGCGGTGGCTGCGGTGGGCCCGCTGCCAGCGGTACCACTGCAGGTCGAGAAAGGCGTGGTGCAGCCAGAACACCGGGTCGTTGACGGACGCGCCGCTGAGCATCACGCCGCCGACCCAGCGGTGCACCCGGTTGTGGTTTCGCCAGGAGGCGCTGCCGCTGCCGGTCCCCCAGCCCTCCAGCTTGTTGCGGAAGCCCTTGGTGACGGTCGAGTTCCAGGGCCACACGTCGTAGACGGGATCGTCGAGCGCCGACTGCAGTTCGCTCCGGGTGGGCAGCTGGATGGGGGCGGCGGCGCGGCCCAGGTCCCGGGTGAGGAACTTGCCGTCGGTGATGCCCTCCTTGATGGTCCAGTGGCCCGCCTTGTAGGCGAACGGACCGGTCGTCACCTGCCGGTCGGAGCGGCGCCCGTTCCCGCCGAGCAGGTCCTTCGTCCAGGGCACCGCGGTCGTCCTGCGGTCCCGGGTCCAGTCCCA
The DNA here is from genome assembly GCF_043079545.1 of Streptomyces sp. NPDC015171. Taxonomy (NCBI): domain Bacteria; kingdom Bacillati; phylum Actinomycetota; class Actinomycetes; order Kitasatosporales; family Streptomycetaceae; genus Streptomyces; species Streptomyces sp. NPDC015171. The sequence goes on along the minus strand of NZ_JBIBUO010000004.1, from coordinate 1,053 downwards.
GTACGGCACCGTCACCGAGGAGTCGACGCGGCGCAGCGCCCGTTCCAGTTCCAGCAGGAACCTGCGGTGCCAGGGCAGGAAGGACGGTGTCATGTGGGCGCTGCGCAGCCCGTCCTCGCCGTCGGCGGTGTAGAAGTCGATGTGCATGCGCACGAACTCGTCGTACTCGCCGCGCCGTTTGACCGCCAGCAGCGCGTTGACGAACCGCCGCCGCTCGTTCGCGGTGAGCTTGCTGACGTTCTTACGCACGTACGCCATGGCCGCCCCCCGTCCCGTGGCCCGCGCGCTCCCCGGTCATCGGCCCCGGCGCCATGTCGCGCAGCCGCTGGCCGGGCCCGATCTCGTCCACCGCGGCCCGGGCCGCCTCCTGCGGCGTCCGGTACGACGTGTAGTGGTCGACCATGCTCAGCCAGGAGCCGTCGGCCCGGCGCATCAGGTGCAGCGGGCGGCCGTCGATGGTGATCTGCCACTCGCCGTCGGCCGCCCTGCGCCCCACGACCGGAACCAGGACGCCCTGGATACGGCGGCCCCGGTAGGTCTCGTCGAAGGAGCTGCCGTCGTCCGCCTCGGCCGGCGGGACGGGCCGGGAGGCGGCGACGACCGGGGCGAGACCCAGTGCGGCGACGGAGGCGAGCAGCCCCCGCGCCACCTCTCTCCGTGTGGGTCTCGCCGCGCCCGCTCCGCCCTGCTGCTCCGCACCGACCGTCACTCCGCCGACCATGCTCGCTCCTCGTCCGGGTTCGGATGTCCGTACCGGCTAAACGGCCGAGGGCGCGCGGGGTCACCGCCGTAGAGCCATACGGCGGGTACGGCCGTGGATCCCCGGGGCTCGTAGGACCCGTCGACCCGGGGGCCCGTAGGACCCGTAGACCGGTGAGGCCCGTAGGACCCGTAGACCGGTAGACCGGTAGGACCCCTGGGTCCCCCAGGTCACCTAGACCCCTAGGCCCCTAGGCCCCTAGAGCGTGTTTTAGAAATCGCTGCCCTGTTTGGTTGGCCGTCGGGGGAAGTCGCGGGCGGCCAACCAGATGGTGAGGTCGCGGGCGATGTCGT
>NZ_JBIBUO010000003.1:635745-891868 GCF_043079545.1 Streptomyces sp. NPDC015171 | reverse complement strand
CCGACAACAAACCCAACGCCATACCCACCCACTGCGCCCCCTGACCCGGAAACACAAACACCACACCCGAATCACCACGAGCCACAGACACAGACGACGACGCAGACGCAGACGCAGACGCAGACGCAGACGCAGACGCAGACGACGACACCGAAGAGTCATCCGCCAACGCCACAAGACGACTCAACGCCTCCTCACGAGACCCCGCCACCACCACACCCCGATGACCGAACACCGCACGCGACGTCAAAGACAACGCCACGTCATGCAGCACGGCATCAGGACGGCTCTCCAGAAACTCCGCAAGCCGCCGCGCCTGCCCACGCAACGCCTCCCCAGACCTCCCCGACAACGCCAACGGCACCACACCACTGGGGATCGTGCGGGTCGGAGCGGGGGTGTCGGACGGGTCGGCGGGGCGGGGCTGTTCCAGGATGATGTGTGCGTTGGTGCCGCTGATCCCGAAGGAGGAGACGCCGGCGCGGCGGGGGCGCCCGTGCTCCGGCCAGTCCCTCGCCTCGGTGAGCAGCTCGACCGCACCACTGGCCCAGTCCACCTCGGGCGTCGGAGCGTCCACGTGCAGCGTCCTCGGCAGCACACCGTGCCGCATCGCCTGCACCATCTTGATCACACCCGCCACACCCGCGGCGGCCTGCGTGTGACCGATGTTCGACTTCAGCGAACCCAGCCACAACGGCGAACCCTCGGGGCGGGAACGGCCGTAGGTGGCGAGGAGGGCCTGCGCCTCGATCGGGTCACCGAGGGACGTACCCGTGCCGTGCGCCTCGACGACGTCGACGTCCGCCGCGGACAGGCGCGCGTTCTCCAGCGCCTGCCGGATGACGCGCTGCTGGGAGGGGCCGTTGGGGGCGGTCAGCCCGTTGGAGGCGCCGTCCTGGTTCACGGCGGTGCCGCGCACGACGGCCAGGACTTCGTGGCCGTTGCGGCGGGCGTCCGACAGCCGCTCCAGCAGCAGTACGCCGACACCCTCGGCCCAGGCGGTGCCGTCCGCCGCGGCGGCGAACGCCTTGCAGCGGCCGTCGAGGGCCAGTCCGCGCTGGCGCGAGAACTCCACGAAGGCGCCCGGGGTCGACATCACCGCGACACCGCCGGCCAGCGCGAGCGAGCACTCGCCGGAGCGCAGGGCCTGCGCGGCGAGGTGGATCGCCACCAGGGACGAGGAGCAGGCGGTGTCCACCGTCACCGCCGGGCCCTCCACACCGAAGGTGTAGGACACGCGGCCGGACACGATGCTGCCGGCGCCGCCGGTGAGGACGTAGCCCTCGATCTCCTGGGAGCCGGTGCCCATGCGGGGCGCGTACTCCTGTCCGGCGGCGCCGGTGAAGACGCCGACGCTCTCGCCCTTGAGGGCGGAGGGATCGATCCCGGCGCGTTCCAGGGTCTCCCAGGAGGTCTCCAGGAGCAGCCGCTGCTGCGGGTCCATCGCCAGCGCCTCGCGCGGGGAGATCCCGAAGAACTCGGCGTCGAAGCCGGCCACGTCGTCGAGGAAGCCGCCCTCGCGGACGTAGGACTTGCCGGAGGCGTCCGGGTCGGGGTCGTAGAGGGTGTCGAGGTCCCAGCCGCGGTCGGCCGGGAAGGCGCTGACGGCGTCGGTGCCCTCGGACACCAGGCGCCAGAGGTCGTCGGGGGAGGTCACCCCGCCCGGCAGCCGGCAGCCCATGGCCACGATGGCGATGGGTTCGGTGCGCCGGCCTTGCTCCTCGCGCAGCTTCTCCCGCGTCTGCTGCAGCTCGGCCGAGACCCGCTTGAGGTAGGTGAGCGCCTTCTCGTCGGTGGTCATGGAAACTGATCTCCTCTTCCGGGTGGCCTGGCGGGTCAGCCGAGCCCGAGCTCGTTGTCGATGAAGGCGTAGATGTCGTCGGCGGTGGCGGCTTCGAGTTGGCCGGCCCGGTCGGTGGTCTCGGCGGAGCCGCCGTTCAGGGCGGCTTCTTCGAGGCGGGATCCGAGGAACTTGAGCCGGGAGTGGATGCCCGAGTGCTCCAGTTCCTCCGCCAGCAGGGCGTCGAGTGCCGATTCCAGGGCGTCGAGTTTGGCCGCGACCGGGTCGGATTCCTGGTCGAGTGCCTTGAGCAGGTAGTCGGCGAGCACGGTGGGCGCCGGGTAGTCGAACACGGCTGTCGCGGGCAGTCCGGTCCCCGCGGCCTTGCCGAGCCGGTTGCGCAGTTCCACCGCCGTCAGCGAGTCGAACCCGGCCTCCTTGAAGGCGCGGTCGGGTACGACGAGTGAGGCGTCGGAGTGGCCGAGGACGGTCGCGGCCTCCTTGCGGACCAGATCCAGGACGAGGGCGGCCTTCTCGTCCGCGGGGAGTCCCGCGAGCCGTTCGGCGAGGGTCCGCCGGGGTGCGGTGGCCGTGGCGGCGGTGCGGCGCGGCGCCCGGACGAGTGCGCGGAGCATCGGGGGGAGTCCGCCGGAGGCGGCCCGGCCGCGCAGCACGCCCGGGTCGAGCCGGGTCGGCACCAGCGCCGGTTCGCCGCAGGTGAGGGCGGCGTCGAAGAGGGCCAGTCCCTCCTCGGCCGTCAGTCCGAGCATGCCGTCGCGTTCGGTGCGCCGCAGGTCGGCCTCGGTGAGGGCGCCGGTCATGCCGCCGGTGTGCGACCACAGGCCCCAGGCGAGCGACAGCGCGGGCAGTCCCTGGGCGCCGCGGACGCGGGCGAGTCCGTCGAGGAAGGAGTTGGCCGCCGCGTAGTTGGCCTGCCCGGGGTTGCCGAGGACACCGGCGGCCGAGGAGAACAGCACCCAGGCGGCGAGGTCGAGGTCCCGGGTCAGCTCGTGCAGGTTCAGGGCGGCGTCGGCCTTGGGCCGCAGGACGGTGGCGATCCGGTCGGGGGTGAGCGCGGCGAGCACGCCGTCGTCGACGACGCCCGCGGTGTGCACCACGGCGGTCAGGGGCGCCGTCGCCGGGACGGACTCCAGCAGCCGGGCCAGGGCGTCGCGGTCGGCGGCGTCGCAGGCCGCGACGCGCACGGTGGCGCCGAGGGCGGTGAGTTCGGCGGTGAGTTCCCGCGCGCCGGGCGCGTCGGGGCCGCGCCTGCTGGTGAGGAGCAGGTTGCGGGCGCCGTGTCCGGTGACGAGGTGGCGGGCGACGAGTGCGCCGAGGGAGCCGGTGCCGCCGGTGATCAGGACGGTGCCGTCGGGGTCGGGCCGGTGCGGCAGGGTCAGGACGGCCTTGCCCACGTGGCGGGCCCGGCTCAGGTGCCGGAAGGCGTCCGGGGCCTGTCGTACGTCCCATGCCGTCACCGGCAGCGGGGTGAGGGCTCCGCGGTCGAAGAGGTCGGCGAGTTCGTCGAGCAGCTCGCGTATCCGGTCGTCGTCCGCCTCCGCGAGGTCGTAGGCCCGGTAGTCCACTCCGGGGAAGCGCGCGGCGACCTCGGTGGCGTCGCGGATGTCGGTCTTGCCCATCTCCAGGAAACGGCCGCCGCGCGGCAGCAGGCGCAGGGAGGCGTCGACGAACTCGCCGGCCAGCGCGTCGAGGACGAGGTCGACGCCGCGGCCGTCGGTGGCGTCGAGGAAGTGCTGCTCGAAGTCGGTGGTGCGGGAGTTGGCGATGTGGGTGTCGTCGAGTCCTTGGGCGCGCAGGGTGTCCCACTTGCCGGGGCTCGCGGTGCCGTAGACGTCGGCGCCCAGGTGGCGGGCGATCTGGACGGCGGCCATGCCGACGCCGCCGGCCGCCGCGTGCACGAGGACCGTCTCGCCGGTGCGGACGCCGGCCAGGTCGCGCAGGCCGTAGAGGGCGGTGAGGAACGCGATGGGCGCGGCGGCGGCCTGCGCGAAGGTCCATCCGGCGGGGACGCGGACGAGCCTTCGGTGGTCGGTCACGGCCTCGGGGGCGAACGCCCTGCCGGGGAAGAGGCCCATGACGCGGTCGCCGGGTGACAGGCCGGTCACGCCGGGGCCGGTCTCCAGGACGACGCCGGCGGCCTCGCCGCCGATCGCGGCCCGGCCGGGGTACATGTCCAGGGCGATCATGACGTCGCGGAAGTTCATGCCGGCGGCGCGGACGGCCACGCGGACCTGGCCGGGTCCCGGCGGGCCGGGGTCGGTGTCCGGTACGAGGGCGAGGTTCTCCAGCGTGCCGGGTCCGGTGGTGTCCAGGTGCCAGGCGGCGGCGTCGGGGACCGTGAGGCCCGCGGGGGCGGCGCTGACGAGGCGGGGCACGGACACCTCGCCGTCGCGCACCGCGAACTGCGATTCCTCCAGGGCCGCGGCCGCCGCCGGGATCCCGGTGAGCGCGTCGCGGGAGGTGTCCAGTGCGTCGGTGTCGGCGAGGATGAAGCGGTCGGGGTTCTCGGACTGGGCGGAGCGCACCAGGCCCCAGACCGCGGCGGCGGCCGGGTCGGTGACGTGCTCGCCGTCGCGAACGGCGACGGCGCCCCTGGTGATGACGAGCAGCCGCGCGGTGTCGCCGCCGGGTTCGGCCGGCAGCGCCTGGAGGTGCTCCAGCACGCGGGTGGTGAGGGTGCGCACGTCCTCGGCCGAGGTGCCGTCGCCGGTGGCGTCGAGGACGCGGATGCCGTCGAGTCCGTCGGCGCGCGCCGTGACCGGCAGAGTCGTCCACGCCGTGCGGAAGAGGGATTCGTGTCCCGCTTCGGCGGCGGGGCGCAGTTGGCCGGCGGCCACGGGGCGCAGGACGAGGGAGTCGACGTCGGCGACGGGGGCGCCGGTGGTGTCGGTGACGCGCAGGGAGACCGCGTTCTCGCCGACGGGGGTCAGCCGGACCCGCAGGGCCTTGGCGCCCGAGGCGTGCAGCCGTACGCCGTTCCACGCGAAGGGCAGCAGACGGCTTCCGTCGTCGGGTTCGGCGATGCCGGCCAGGGCGCTGGGGTGCAGCGCGGCGTCGAAGAGGGCCGGGTGCAGGCCGAACCGGTCGGCGTCGGCGTGGTGTTCGTCGTCGAGGACGATGTCGGCGAAGACCTCCGTGCCGAGGGTCCACGCGGCGCGCAGTCCCTGGAAGGCGGGTCCGTAGGCGTAGCCGGCCGCGGCGCGGTCCGGGTAGAAGTCCGTGACGGGCACGGCCGTGGCGTTCGCCGGGGGCCACGGGGTGGTGTCGGTGCCGGGAGCGTCGTCGGGGTGGGGCGGCGTCAGGGTGCCGCTGGCGTGGCGTGTCCAGACCGTGTCGGCGCCGTCGGGGCGGGAGTGGACGGCGACGGGGCGGTCGCCGGTCTCGTCGGGGGCGCCTACGTGTACGCGGATGCGTACCGCGCCGTCGGCGGGCAGGATCAGGGGCGCGGCCAGGACGAGTTCGCGGACGGCGCCGTGTCCGACCTCGTCGCCCGCTCGGATGGCCATCTCGACCAGGGCGGTGCCGGGCAGCAGGACCGTGCCGCCGACCGCGTGGTCGGCGAGCCAGGGCCGGTCGGCCGGGGAGAGGCGTCCGGTGAGGGTGACGGCGTCGGCCTCGGGCAGGTCCACCGCGGCGGTCAGCAGCGGGTGGCCGGCCGCGGTGATGCCCGCGGCTCCGAGGTCGCCGGGGCCGTCGGCGTCCAGCCAGTAGCGCTGGTGCTGGAAGGCGTAGGTGGGTACGGCGGTGGCCCGGGCGTCGCCGCCGGCGAGCAGGGCGGGCCAGTCGACGCGGGCGCCCCGGGTGTGGGCGCGGCCGACGGCCGCGAGCAGCGTCCTCGGTTCCGGCCTGCCGTCGCGCAGGGCGGCCACGCAGTCGACGTCCTCGGGGAGGCAGTCCCGGGCCATGGCGGTCAGCACGCCGCCGGGCCCGAGTTCGAGGACGGTGGTGGCGCCCTGTTCGCGCAGGGTGCGCAGGGCGTCGGCGAAGCGGACGGTGCCGCGGACGTGTCGTACCCAGTACTCGGGGGCGCACAGCTCGGCGGGGTCGGCGAGGGCGCCGGTCAGGTTGGAGACGACGGGCAGGGCGGGGGTGCGGAAGTCCAGTCCGGCGGCGACCTCGCGGAACGCGTCGAGCATCGGCTCCATGCGGGGCGAGTGGAAGGCGTGCGAGACGCGCAGCCGCTTGGTCTTGCGGCCGCGGGCCGCGAAGGCGGCGGCCACGGCCTCGACGGCCGGGGCGTCACCGGAGAGGACGACGGCCTCGGGGCCGTTGAGCGCCGCGACGGCGACCGCGTCGGTGAGTTCGGCGAGGACCTCGTCCTCGGCGGCCTGGACGGCGATCATGGCACCGCCCTCGGGCAGGCGCTGCATCATCGCGCCGCGGGCGGCGACCAGGGCCGCGGCGTCCTCCAGGGACCACACGCCGGCCACATGGGCGGCGGCGAGTTCGCCGATGGAGTGCCCGGCGACGAGGTCGGGGCGCACGCCCCAGGACTCGACCAGTCGGTAGAGGGCCACGCCCACGGCGAACAGGGCCGCCTGGGTGTAGGCGGTGCGGTCGAGCAGGTCGGCGTCCGGGGTGCCGGGTTCGGCGAGGACGATGTCACGCAGCGGGCGGTCGAGCCAGCGGTCCAGGCAGGCGCAGACCTCGTCGAAGGCGCGGGCGTACACCGGGAACGCCGCGTACAGTTCGCGGCCCGTCCCGGGGCGCTGGGCGCCTTGGCCGGAGAAGACGACGGCGAGCCTGCCGTCGGTGGCGGTGCCGGTGGTGTCGTCGCCGGCGGCGAGGGCGGCCAGGTCGGTGCGGGCCTCCTCGGGGGAGCCGGCGACCACGACCGCGCGGTGCTCGAAGGCGGACCGGCCGCTGAGGGTGAGGGCGACATCGGCCAGGGCGGGCGCGGGCTCCGTGCCGAGGAGGGCGGCGACGCGTCCGGCCTGGGCGCGCAGGGCCTCCTGGGATTTGGCGGAGAGCACGAGCGGGACGAGTCCGTCGGGCAGGGCGCGCTCGGGCGCGTCCGCCGGATCCGGTCCCTCGGCGGGAGCGGGCTCGTCGGAGGGCTGTTCGAGGACGACGTGGGCGTTGGTGCCGCTGATCCCGAAGGAGGAGACGCCGGCGCGGCGGGGGCGCCCGTGCTCCGGCCAGTCCCTCGCCTCGGTGAGCAGTTCGACCGCGCCTGCCGACCAGTCCACCTCGGGCGTCGGAGCGTCCACGTGCAGCGTCCTCGGCAGCACACCGTGCCGCATCGCCTGCACCATCTTGATCACACCCGCCACACCCGCGGCGGCCTGCGTGTGACCGATGTTCGACTTCAGCGAACCCAGCCACAACGGCGAACCCTCGGGGCGGGAACGGCCGTAGGCGGCGAGGAGGGCCTGCGCCTCGATGGGGTCGCCTAGGGCGGTGCCGGTGCCGTGGGCCTCGACGGCGTCGACGTCGGCGGGGGTGAGGCCGGCGTTGGCGAGGGCCTGGCGGATGACGCGCTGCTGGGAGGGGCCGTTGGGGGCGGTCAGCCCGTTGGAGGCGCCGTCCTGGTTCACAGCGGTGCCGCGTACCACGGCGAGGACCTCGTGGCCGTTGCGGCGGGCGTCCGACAGCCGCTCCAGGAGGAGCAGACCCACGCCCTCGGACCAGCCGGTGCCGTCCGCCGCGGCGGCGAACGCCTTGCAGCGGCCGTCGGCGGCGAGGCCGCGCTGCCGCGAGAACTCCACGAAGCTGCCCGGGGTCGACATCACCGCGACACCGCCGGCCAGCGCCAGGGAGCACTCCCCCGCGCGCAGCGCCTGGGCGGCCAGGTGCAGGGCGACCAGCGAGGACGAGCACGCCGTGTCCACCGTCACCGCGGGGCCCTCGAAGCCGAAGGTGTACGAGACCCGGCCGGAGACGACGCTGCCCGCGCCGCCGACGCCGAGGTAGCCCTCGATCTCCTTGGCGGGACGCACCGCCCGGGTAGTGTAGTCGTGGTACATGACCCCGGCGAAGACGCCGACGTCCGTGCCGCGCAGGGCGGTCACGTCCAGGCCGGCGCGTTCGAAGACCTCCCAGGAGGTCTCAAGGAGCAGCCGCTGCTGCGGGTCCATCGCCAGCGCCTCGCGCGGGGAGATCCCGAAGAACTCGGCGTCGAAGCCGGCCACGTCGTCGAGGAACCCGCCCACCTTGACGTAGGACGTTCCGGCGGCGTCGGGGTCGGGGTCGTACAGCTCCGCCAGGTTCCAGCCCCGGTCGGAGGGGAACGGCGAGAGGCCGTCGGCGCCGTCGGCGACCAGCCGCCACAGGTCCTCGGGCGAGGTGACACCGCCCGGCAGCCGGCAGCCCATCGAGACGATCGCGATCGGCTCGTCACCGGCCGCCGCGGCGGGGACGGGCGGGGCGGGGACGTCCGCGGACTCGCCGTAGACCGCGCCCAGCAGCCGGTGCGCGAGGGCTTCGGGGGTGGGGTGGTCGAAGGCGCTCGTGGCGGGCAGCCGCAGTCCGGTGGCGGCGCCGAGCCGGTCGCGCAGGGCGACGACCATGACCGAGGTGAAGCCCAGCTCCTTGAAGGCCCGGTCGGCCGGGATGTCGTCGGTGCCGGCGCGGCCGAGGACCGCGGCCGCCTCGGCGCGTACGAGCCGCAGCAGGAGGTCCTCCCGCTCGTCGGCGGGCACGCTCTCCAGCCGGCCGCGCAGCTGCGAGGTCTCCGCGGGGATCTGCCGGGCGGTGGTGTCGATCAGTCCGCGCAACGGTGCGGGGACCGGGCCGCCGAGCAGGGCGGCGTTGTCGAGGCGCATCGCGATGAACGCGGCCTCGCCGGCGGCGTGCGCCGCGTCGAAGAGCACCAGGGCCTGCTGTTCGGTCAGTTCGCCCGCCGCGAAGGGGAGAGCGCTCTCAGCGGCGGCGCCGCGCCAGGGCCCCCAGGCGAGTGAGAGCGCGGGCAGGCCGTGGGCACGACGGTGATGGGCCAGTGCCTCCAGCGCGGCGCTCTCGGCCGCTATCTCGCCGGCGCGGGGGGCGCCGAGGACGCCGAGGGGCGAGGAGCAGAGGACGAACGCGGCCAGGTCGTGGTCGGCGGTCAGGTCGTGCAGGGCGTGTGCCGTGGCGGACGCGGTACCGGTCCCGGTGATCTCCTCCGCGTGCACCACGGCCGTCAGCGGCGGGCGTTCGCCGTCCGCCAGCAGCTCGGCGAGGGCGTCGCGGTCGCCCGGCTCGCAGGCGACGGCGGTGGCCCGGGCGCCAGCGCAGGCGAGTTCGGCGCACAGGGCCCGCACGCTCGCGTCGCCGTGCTCGGGGTCGTGGGCCAGCAGCAGGTGGCGGGCGTCGTGCGCGGTCACGAGGTGGCGGGCGAGGGCGGCGCCCTGGGCGGTGGCGGCGCCGGTGACCAGGACCGTCCCGTCGGGGTCGAGCAGCGGGAGCGGCGGCTCCTCCCGGTCCATGGAGACCCGGGCGAGGCGCGGCAGCAGGGCGATGCCGGAGCGGATGGCGAGCTGGGGTTCCCCGGCGTTCACGGCGGCGACCAGGGGGCGGGCCCCGTCCTCGCCGAGGCCGTCGGTGTCGAGGTCGGCGAGGACGAGCCGGCCGGGGTGCTCGGTCTGCAGCGCGCGGACCAGGCCCCACAGCGGGGTGTGCGCGGGGTCCCTGACGTCCTCGCCGGCGCCGGCGGCCACGGCACGCCGGGTGAGGACCACGAGGGTGACGTTCGCGTTGCGGTCGTCGGCCAGCCAGTCCGCGAGGGAGGTGATGAATTCCTCGATGCCCGCCGCGGAGTCGTAGGGGGTGCGGTCCACGAGGAGGACGCCGGTGCCGCCGTGGGCGGCGGGGCGGGCCGCCGCGTGGGCGGCGGCAGGGTCGGTGTGGACCTCGCACGCCGTGCCGACGTCCTCCAGGGCGGCGGCGAGGCCGAGCGCGTCGGAGCCCGCGAGCGCCCAGCCTTGCGGCTCGCCCGGGACTTGGCCCAGGGAGAGCGGGGAACTGGGTATCCAGTCGACGCGGAACAGCGAGTCGTACAGGCCGCTGCTGGTGGCGCGCAGCCGGGCGGGCGTCTCCAGCAGCCGATGCCGGATGATCTTGCCGGAGGCGGTGCGCGGGATCGACTCGATCTCGTACAGCTCCTCGGGCACCTTGAAGTAGGAGAGCCGGTCGCGGCATTCGGCGAACAGCTGCTCCGTGTCCGGTCCCTGGGGGCCGGGGACGATGAACGCGACCGGCACCTCGCCCAGCACGTCGTGCGGCTTGCCGACCACGGCGACGTCGGCGACGCCGGGGACGGAGCGCAGGACCTCCTCCACCTCGCCGGGGTGGATGTTCTCCCCGGCGCGGATGATGAGTTCCTTCTTGCGGCCGGTGATCGTGAAGTAGCCGGCCGCGTCCCGGCGGGCCAGGTCACCGGTGCGGTACCAGCCGTCGTGGAAGGCGGCAGCAGTGGCCTCGGGCTGGTTGTGGTAGCCGGCCATGACGCTCGGCCCGCGCACCCAGACCTCGCCCTCCTCGCCGTCGGCTACGTCCTCTCCGGTCCCGGTGTCCACCAGGCGTACGCCCAGGCCCACCACCGGCAGGCCGCAGGAGCCCTCGACGCGGGCGCCGGCGGGCCAGTTGACGGTGATGGAGCCGCAGGTCTCGGTGGAGCCGTAGGCGTCGATGAGGGGGACGCCGAAGACGCGCTCGAAGGACCGGCGCAGCGAGGCGGTGGTGACCGCGCCGCCGACCAGGGCCACGCGCAGCCGGGGGGCGGTGAAGCCGCGGTCGCGTGCCGCGTCGAGCAGGTAGTGCAGCAGGGTGGGGACGCCGGCCAGGAAGGTGGCGCGCTCCTCGTCCAGGGCGGTCAGCACGTCCTCGGCCGACAGGCCGTCGACGATGCGGGCGCTGGCGCCCACGGCCACCACGGAGAGGACGCAGGCGATGTGCGAGAGGCTGTGGAAGAGGGGCAGCGGCCAGACGACGCGGTCCTCGGGGCCGAGTCCGGGCACCGGCACGTAGCAGGCGGCCACCGACCACAGGCAGTTGCGCTGGGTGGAGAGCACACCCTTGGGCCTGCCGGTGGTACCCGAGGTGTAGAGCATCCACGCCAGGTCGTCCAGGCCGAGGTCGTCACGGGCCGGGGTGGCCGGTTCCCGGGTCGCGAACGACTCGTAGGGCAGGAAGCCCGTCGGTGCCGGCTCGTCGCCGACCAGGACGACCGTCAGGTGCGGGCGGTCCGGCAGCAGGCGCCGCAGCTGTTCCACGTGCGGGTGATCGGTGATGACGATCCGGGCGCCGCTGTCGTCGAGGATGTGCGCGAGTTCCGCGTCGCTGCTCTGCGGGTTGACCGGTACGCCGATGGCACTGGCCCGGGTGATGGCGTAGTAGCTCTCGACGATCTCGACACGGTTGCCCAGGCAGATGGCCGCCCGGTCGCCCGGTTGCAGCCGCAACTCCGCCAGGTGCCCGGCGAGTCTGCGGGTCCGCAGCTCCAGATCGCTGTAGCTCACGCTCCGCCGAGCGTCCCTGTAGGCGACCTTGACACCGAACTGCCGGGCCTGCTGGATCAGCAGCTCGGGAAGCGGTCGGATCAGCTCCGTGCGCAACATGTGTCGTCATCCCTCCAGGGCGACAGCGGACGGGCAGCCCGTAATGGCAAATGGTTCGCCCTACCCGGCACAGTCTTGTCATCCAGTGCTTCTCCGCACCCCCCTCATCACCCCCCTACGTGTCCCTAACTTGCGGGGTGACGAGGATTAATCAGCAGGTGTTTGGAGGGGCGGCCCGGCGGTATTAGGCTCCACCGCCGTGCGGACAGTCTTCGTGTTATCGGCTGTCGGCCGAAATACACCCGTGATAGGCGGCCAATTCCCGCGAGCGCCCGGGGAGCGGGATTCCTTTCCCCGTCCCCCTTCCCTCGACGGCGGGACGGCAGGGAAAGGGACTCACACGGACATGACAGATTCCACGCCTCACCACACCCGTATCAGGGTGGAACTCGGCGACCGCTCCTATCCCGTCGACATCGGACCCGGGGTGCGGCACTCGCTGTCCGGGGTCGTCGAGCGGCTGGGGGCGCGGCGCGCGGCGGTGGTCTCCGCCCGGCCGGACGCCTGGATACCCGACCCCGGCGTGCCCTCACTCGTCGTGCCGGCCCGTGACGGCGAGCCGGACAAGACGCTCGCCACCGTCGAGTCGCTGTGCCGGGAGTTCGTGCGCTTCGGGCTGACCCGTGAGGACGTGGTCGTCTCCGTCGGCGGCGGCACCACGACGGACGTCGTCGGTCTGGCCGCCGCGCTCTTCCACCGCGGGGTGCCCGTGGTGCATCTGCCGACCACGCTGCTCGCGCAGGTGGACGCCAGCGTCGGCGGCAAGACCGCCGTCAACCTGCCCGAGGGCAAGAACCTCGTCGGCGCGTACTGGCAGCCCAGCGCGGTGCTGTGCGACACCGACTACCTGGAGACCCTGCCCGAGCGGGAGATGCTCAACGGTTACGGGGAGATCGCCCGCTGCCACTTCATCGGCGCCGGCGATCTGCGGGAGCTGTCGCTGCCGGAGCAGATCGCGGCGAGCGTGGCGCGCAAGGCGCAGATCGTGTCCGCCGACGAGCGCGACACCGGCCTGCGCCACCTGCTCAACTACGGCCACACCCTGGGCCACGCGCTGGAGCGGGCCACGGACTTCAGGCTGCGGCACGGCGAGGGGGTGGCGATCGGCACGGTGTTCGCCGGGCGGCTCGCCCATGCCCTGGACCGGATCGACGAACGGCGGGCGGTGGAGCACCTGGAGGTGGTGCGCCACTACGGGCTGCTTCACGAGCTGCCCGCGGACGTCGCACCGGCCCGGCTGATCGATCTGATGCGGCTGGACAAGAAGGCGACGTCGGGGCTGACCTTCGTCCTGGACGGCAAGGACGGCGCCGAGCTGGTGCCGGACCTGCCGGAGGCCGTCGTCGCCCGGGTGCTAGCGGAGATGCCGCGCGCGGCGGCCTGACGGGGGGCGCGCACGACAGGCGGTCTGCGCCGGCCCGGACGAATCCCTGGTCCGGGCGGGCGCGGACCACGTCGTGCGGGGCACTGAGCAGGGGGACCGTCGTTCGCGGCCATGCGCGGGAGCACGGCGGTTCGCGGCCACGCGAGCACCGCTGTCTGCGGTCACACGCGGGGGCGCCACCGCCGCTTACGGCCACACGCGGGGGCACCGCCGCTGGCGGCCACGCCCAGCGACACCGCCGCTTGCGGCAACGCACGGGAGCACCACCACCGCTTACGGCCGCGCGGCAGCACCGCCGCTCGCGACCACGCGCGGAAGCACCGCCACCGCCTACGCCCACACGCGGCAGCACCGCCGTCTGCGGCCACGCACGGGGGCACCGCCGCTTGCGGCAACGCACGGGAGCACCACCACCGCTTACGGCCGCGCGGCAGCACCGCCGCTCGCGACCACGCGCGGAAGCACCGCCGTCTGCGGCCACGCCGGGGGGAGAGACCGTCCCTCGCCGCGGCAGGCGAAGGCTCCCGCTCTCGGCGACTGCGGACGTCGGCCCCCGGCATCCCCCGGTCTCAGTTCTGCTGTGACGCCTCCTTGGCCAACAGGACCGCGCCGTGCAGGGAGGACGATCCGCCCAGGCGGGCGGGCTCCACGGGCGGCGGCGGGTGGCCGGGGCGGGCCAGTCGCGCCGCTTCCTCGGCGACCATGGCGGTGAAGCCCGGCAGGCCGTCGGCGAACCCGCCGCCGACCACGACCAGCGCGGGACGGAGCAGTTCGCTCACCCCGACGGCGGCCGCGGCCAGCGCCGCGCACGCCTCGCGTACGGCGTCGGCGGCCCACCCCGTGCCGTCGGCGAGAGCCCCCGCCAGCTCGGCGAAGGTCACCTCGGTGCCGCGGGCACGAGCGGCGCGGCGCAGTACGGCGGGGCCGGAGGCCACGGACTGCACACAGCCGCGGCGCCCGCAGTCACAGCGTGCTCCGGACCGGTCCACGATCAGGTGGCCGATCTCGCAGGAGCCCCGGGACGGACCGGGCAGCAGTCTGCCGCCGAGGACGATCCCGCCGCCGACGCCGGTGCCGACTCCGAGGTACAGCAGATCGGGACGGTCCGCCGCGTGCGCCTCGGCGAGCGCGGCGAGGTCCCCGTCGTCGGCGCAGGCCACCCTGGTGGCGCCGAAGATCCCGCGCAGCGCGCCGCCGAGGTCGGCGCCGGTCCAGCCCGGCCGGTTGGGCCAGGCGGTGACCACGCCCGCCGCGTCGAGGGTGGCGGGCATCGCCACACCGACGCCCGCGAACCCGGCCGGGGCGCCGCCGCACAGCTCGCGGACCTGCCGGGCGAGCAGGTCGAGGTCGGCCGCCGCGTGCGCGGGCCGGTCCGTGGCCGGCGGCCAGCGGAAGCCGGCCTCGCGCATGGTGCCGTCCGCGTGCTCGGCGCGCAGGGCGACCTTGGTGCCGCCCACGTCGATGCCCAGGTGGTGAGGGATGGCTGTCTCCTGGTCGGGTCAGTCCCCGAGGTGGCCAGTGACGATCTCGGCGACCTGGCGGAGCACGCGCGGGCTGCTGAGCATCTCCTCGTGGCCGCAGCCCAGTTCGTGGCGCACGATCTCGCCCGCGACGTACGGCGCCCATGCCTCGCTGGAGGCCGCTTCGGCCACCGGGCTGGGATCGGCGGCGAACAGGTGCATGGCGCCGCTGTACTTCTCGGGCGTGTGGGCCTTCCAGGCGCCGAGGTCGGTGAGCATGGTCTCGACGAAGGTTTCGGCCGCGCTCTTCCTGCCGTGCCAGGCGTAGTTGGTCGCCATGTCGGCGAACTCGGCGATGTCCTCGTACCTGAGCGGGCGCTCGTACGTGGTGAGGTCCTTGCCGTTGATCAGCAGGATCAGCTCGATCAGGCCCTGTTCGTCACGGTCCTCCATGTCCGTGATGTGCGGGTTGGTGTTGAACACGCCGAGGAACTCGATCTCCTCCCCGCGCTTCTGGAACTCGGCGGCGACGGCGTGGGCGAGGATGCCCCCGAAGGACCAGCCCAGAATGCGGTACGGCCCCTCGGGCTGCACGCCCTTGATGCGGTCCGCGTAGTCCGCCGCCATGGCCGCGATGGTGTCGACGGGGGTGTCGAACTCCTGGAACGTGTGCGACTGGAGGCCGTAGATCGGGTACTCCAGGCTGAAGTGCTGGGCGAGCACCCCGTAGCACCAGGCGGTGCCGCCGAGATGGCGCATGCAGAACAGCGGCCGTGCGGAGCCCTTGGTCATCAGCGGCAGCAGGACGTCGAAGGAGTCCTGCGGCTCCTCACCGGTCAGCCGCCGGGACAGCTCGGCGGGCGTCGGGGACTCCACGAGCATCCGGATCGACAGCTCCAGGTCCATCTCGGAGCGCACCCGGGCCAGCAGCCGTGCCGCGAGCACCGAGGAGCCGCCGAGGTCGAAGAAGCTGTCTCGCGGTCCGACCTGCGCCACGCCGAGCACCTCGGCGAAGAGCCGGCTGAGCAGCAGCTCCGACTGCGTGAGGTGGGTCTCGACCATGGCGGTGGGCGCGACGACGGGTGCCGGCAGCGCCTTGCGGTCGAGCTTGCCGTTGGGGGTGAGCGGGAACTCCTCCAGGGCCACCACGGCCGACGGCACCATGTAGAGGGGCACGGTGTCCGCGACGAAGTCCCGCAGCGCCTTTACGTCGGGCACCCGGCCCGGGGCGGCCGTCACATAGGCCACGAGGCGCCGGTCGCCGGGCCGGTCCTCGCGTACCGTCGCGGCCGCCTGGTCGACGTCGTCGGACCGTTCGAGGGCGGCCTCGATCTCGCCGAGTTCCACCCGGAAGCCGTGGAGCTTCACCTGATGGTCGGCACGTCCGACGTACTCGAGGGCGCCGTCGGCGCGCTGGCGCACGACATCGCCCGTGCGGTACATCAGGGTGCTGTCGTCCCCGAAACGGTGGGGCAGGAAGCGCTCGGCGGTCAGCTCCGGCCGGTTGAGGTAGCCACGGGCCACGCCGGCGCCGGCGATGAACAGCTCGCCCTCGGTGCCGGGCTCGACGGGCACCAGCTCCTCGTCGAGGACGTACAGCAGGGTGTTGCGCAGGGGTTTGCCGATGACGGCCGCGTCCTCGGGGCGGGTGAGGGGGTGCACCGTGGACCACACGGTGGTCTCCGTGGGCCCGTACCACTGGACGACCTCGGCTCCGAGGTCGAGCAGCGTCGCCGCCAGCTTCTCCGACAGTGCCTCGCCTCCGATGAGGATGCGCAGGCCGCGCAGCACCTCGGGGGTGACGGTGGCCAGCATGTGCCAGTGGGTGGGGGTGGCCTGGGCGGTGCCGATCCGGCCGCGGACGATCAGATCGCCCAGCGCCTGCGGGTCCTGACCGGTGGCACGGGGCGCGATGACCGCGCGGGCACCGGTGTAGTACGGCAGGAACAGCTCGGGCACCGACATGTCGAAGGTGGCGGTGGTGACCGACAGCATGCGGTCGCCGGGGCCGAGGGACAGCCGCTCCCGCATCGCCTCCAGCAGGTTGTGCAGGGCGCGGACGGGGATCTCGACGCCCTTGGGGGTGCCGGTGGAGCCCGAGGTGTAGATGATGTACGCGAGGTCTTCGGGCTTCGGCGGGGCCGCCCGCTCGGCGTCCGCCAGATGGCCGGCGGGCAGTGCGGCCAGCGTCGCGGCCGTCGCGGGGTCGTCCAGCACGATGCGGGGGACGCCCACATCGGTGCGGTCGGCGTCGATGCGGGTCGACGTCACCAGGGCGACCGGGGCGGCGTCGCGGACCTGGAAGGCCACGCGTTCGGCGGGGTGCTCCGGGTCGAGGGCGAGATAGGCCCCGCCCGCCTTGAGTACCGCCAGCAACGTCACCAGCAGGTCGGTGGAGCGGGGCAGCATCACCGCGACGACACGGTCCGGCCCGACGCCCGCGGCCACCAGGTGGCGGGCGAGCCGGTTGGCCTGCTCGTGGGCCTCCCGGTAGGTCAGCTCCACGCCCTCGCATTCGAGGGCCGTGAGATCCGCGACGGAGTCGGCCCGCTCCTCCAGCGCCTTCACCAGCATGTTCCACTCCACAGGATTCGTAAGGATTCTCGCCGGGGTGCCGATCAGACGGCCGGGGTGCGCATCCAGCGGTTCCAGTACGGCCGCCAGCCGTGGCGGTGCCAGAAGGGCGTGGAGATCGGGTTGAACATCGCGTGGTAGCCGACCGCCGCGCCGATGCCCATGGCGTCCAGGTCGGCGTGGACGTGGTGGGCGAGGGAGGTGCCGATGCCCAGGCTGCGGTAGCCCTCCTTGACGGCCTGGCAGACCAGGTGCGCGACCGGGCTGGCCGTGATCTTCGTCGCGAGCCATGCCTGCTGCGGCTCGGAGAAGTCCTCGCCCCGGTGCATGCCGACGATCTCGCCCTCGTACTCGGCGACCCAGATCAGCGGGTCGTCGCCCTTGAAGGACGCGGTGATCTCCTCGCGCAGCAGCGCCTCGGTGGTGGCGCGCTCGACGGCACCGCTGACCGCGGCGTCGAACCGGGTCTCCACCATCTGCAGCTCGAACACCGCCTCGCTGTCCTCGACGGTGGCCCGGCGCACGCGCACCTTGCCCGACTCCGGTACCAGCTCGGTACCGTTGAGCCGGCCGATCATCACGAACTCGGGGACGAACCCGAAGGCGCGCAGGACCCGGGTCATGGCGACGTCGCGGCTGGGCCACTCGACGGCGGCCATGGAGTCCGCGCCGGGGCTCTCGGGGTGGCTCTCCATGTGCTGCTTCCAGTGCGTGAGCAGAGCGGCCATCTCGTCGGGCCCGGAGACCAGGGGGGTCAGTTCCCAGCGGTCCAGCGGGCCGAGCACCGCCTCCAGCGCGTCGGGGTCGACACGGGTGTGCGTCAGCAGGGCCCGCGCCCCGTTCACCTCCAGAAGCTCCTGGCCGTCGGAGGGCTCGGGCAGCGGGTGGGCCTCCGGAATCATCCGGTCGATGGGGCGCAGCCGGTCGCGGTGAGCGGCCAGCACTGATTCCGCCGTCTGTCCCTTGAGCATGGTGGCGTGTCCTCGGCTTTCGGTTCTCGGTCGGGTCCGTGCGGAAGTCATGAAGGGGGTTCGGCGGGAACAGCGTGATCCGGCGCGGCGGGTGGCTCCGCGTCAGCGGTCGGTGACCTTCTCCAGCAGCGCGCGGGCCGCGAGCCGGTAGCCCACGGCGCCGAGGCCGAAGATCACCCCGGCGGCGAGCGGTCCGGTCACCGACTGGTGCCGGAACTGTTCGCGGGCCCAGACGTTGGAGAGGTGGACCTCGATCCACGGGCGCGGGTAGTCGGCCAGCGCGTCCCTCAGTCCCCAGCCGGCCATCATCAGGGCCGCGGGATTGATGATCGCGCAGGCGGTGTCGTAGTTGGCTTGAATGGTGCGGATCATCTCCGCTTCACCGTCGTGCTGGAACGCTTCGACTTTCCAGCCGCGTTCGGCCACTTCCTCGGCGACCCATCCTTCGATGTCGGCGAGCGTGTCCGTTCCGTAGATCTCGGGCTGACGCCTCCCGAGTATGCCGAGATTCGGTCCGTTCATCAACAGGAGCCTGCTCAATGCGCACCACGCCTTATACGGATCCATCGGGAAGTGGTTTTTTGCAGCACTCACATTGGCAGGCGGACACCGGAACTCGGTATGTCCGCAGTCACAAGGGGGCACATAGGGGGGTCCCCAAGGGGAATGACGCCCCGCCGGCCACTGGGTTAGCGTGCCCATCGCGACGGCCGACCCCGCCGGGGGTGCTTGCCGGCCTGCCCGGCCAGGCGCGCGTACCGCGCCGAGGTGGTGTTCCGGTGCCGGCGTCCGCGTGGACACCCGGTCCGTGACGGGCGGTTCCGTGTCGCGCCTCCGCGGCGATCGCTGCGGCAGCATTCGCATGCGCGTTGACCGAAGGAGTAAGAAACAGCATGAGCAGTGGTGTGCAACTGGGCTCAGACCTTCCGGCGTGGCCCCAGTACGACGACGCCGAGCGGACCGCCCTGATGCGTGCACTGGAGCAGGGCCAGTGGTGGCGCATGGGCGGCGGCGAGGTCGACGCCTTCGAGCGGGAGTTCGCCGAGTACCACGGCGCCAGGCACGCGCTGGCCGTCACGAACGGCACCCACGCCCTCGAACTGGCCCTGGAGGTCATGGGTGTCGGGCCCGGCACCGAGGTGATCGTGCCGGCCTTCACCTTCATCTCCTCGTCCCAGGCCGCTCAGCGGCTCGGCGCGGTCGTGGTGCCGGTGGACGTGGACCCGGAGACGTACTGCATCGATCCGGCCGAGGCCGCGAAGGCCGTCACCTCGAAGACCCGCGCCATCATGCCGGTCCACATGGCGGGCCAGCTCGCGGACATGGACGCCCTCGACAAGCTGGCCGCCGACTCCGGCGTGCCGCTGATCCAGGACGCCGCACACGCCCAGGGCGCCACCTGGAACGGCCGGCGCGTGGGCGAGCTCGGCTCGGTCGCCGCGTTCTCCTTCCAGAACGGCAAGCTGATGACGGCGGGCGAGGGCGGTGCGGTGCTGTTCCCGACCGCGGAGATGGCGGAGCACGCCTTCGTGCGGCACAGCTGCGGACGCCCCCGCGGCGACCGCGGCTACTTCCACCGCACGTCGGGCTCCAACTTCCGGCTCAACGAGTTCTCCGCCTCGGTGCTGCGCGCCCAGCTCGCACGCCTCGACGGGCAGATCCAGACCCGCGAGGAGCGCTGGCCGCTGCTGTCCTCGCTACTCGCGGAGATCCCCGGTGTGGTGCCTCAGCGGCTGGACCCCCGGGCCGACCGCAACCCGCACTACATGGCCATGTTCCGGGTCCCCGGCATCACCGAGGAGCGGCGCGCGCAGGTCGTGGACACCCTCGTCGAGCGCGGTGTCCCCGCGTTCGTCGCGTTCCGCTCGATCTACCGCACGGACGCCTTCTGGGAGATGGGCGCCCCGGACCTGTCGGCGGACGAACTGGGCCGCCGCTGCCCGAACTCCGAGGCGCTGACGGCCGACTGCCTGTGGCTGCACCACCGGACGCTGCTCGGCACCGAGGAGCAGATGCACGAGGTCGCCGCCGTCATAGCCGACGTCCTCGGCTCATGACCACGGCACACCAGGACGGCCGGCCGGTCCGCACCGCGGTGGTGGGGCTCGGCTGGGCGGCCCGGTCCATCTGGCTGCCGCGGCTGCGGCGTCACCCCGGCTTCGCCGTGAGCGCGGCGGTGGACCCCGACCCGGCCTCGCGCGCGGCCGTCACCGCCGACGCGCCGGACACCCCGGTCCTGGCCGCCATGGACGCCATGGATCCCGCAGAGGTGGACCTGGCCATCGTGGCCGTCCCCAACCACCTGCACTGCGAGATCGCCAGCGGCCTGCTGCGCAAGGGCCTGCCGGTCTTCCTGGAGAAGCCGGTGTGCCTGACGTCCGCGGAGGCGGAGCGGCTGGCCGAGGCCGAACATGCCGGTGGCGCACGGCTTCTGGCGGGCAGCGCGGCCCGGCACCGCGCCGACGTACGGGCCCTGCTCGCGAGCGCCGGCGACCTGGGAACCGTCCGCCACATCGAGCTGTCCTGGGTGCGTGCCCGGGGCGTGCCGGACGCGGGCGGCTGGTTCACCCGGCGTCAGTTGTCGGGCGGGGGCGCGCTGGTGGACCTGGGGTGGCACCTGTTCGACATCGCCGCCCCGCTGCTCGGCTCCGCGCGGTTCGCACAGGTCACCGGTGCGGTCTCGGGCGACTTCATCGCACGGGACACCGCACGGGTCTCCTGGCGCGCCGAGGGGGCCGAGCAGGAGCTGGAGAGCGAGCGGGCGGCCTGCGGGGTCATCGACGTCGAGGACACCGCCCGCGCGTTCCTCGTCACCGACAACGGTGTCTCCCTGTCGGTGCACGCGAGCTGGGCCTCGCACGAGGAGCGCGACATCACCCGGATCCGGGTCGACGGCAGCGCGGGCAGCGCGACCCTGCGCTGCACGTTCGGCTTCAGTCCCAACCGTCTGGAGCACCCGGAACTGACCCGCACCGAAGACGGCCGCACCCGTGCCGTCCCGGTACCCGAAGAGCCCGTCGGCACGGAGTACGACCGGCAGCTGGACGAGTTGCTCGCCCAGCTGCGGGGCCCGGCCGGACCGCGCCGGGCCGTCGAGGAAGCGCGCCGCACCATCGGCGCCATCGAGCGGATCTACTCCTCGGCCCGCGCCGCGCAGGAGAAACCCGACCGGCACCGGCCGTGACCGGCACGGCCGGCCTCCGGGCCGGCCCGGGCCGCCGCCCCTGCCGGGCGGCAGCGGCCCCCACCCGAAGCCGCCGCCCCACGAAAGAGAGCAGCACCGCACCATGGACAGTCTTGGAACCAGCCAAGGCACCGCCACCCGCGACGACCGGACGGAGCCGATCAGCGCGGTCGTCTTCGACCTCGACGGCGTGCTCGTCAACAGCTTCGCCGTGATGCGCCAGGCCTTCACCACCGCCTACGCCGAGGTGGTGGGGGACGGCGATGCGCCGTTCGAGGAGTACGAGCGGCATCTGGGCCGCTACTTCCCCGACATCATGCGGATCATGGGGCTGCCGCCGGAGATGGAGGCCCCGTTCGTCCGTGAGAGCTACCGGCTCGCCCCGCTCGTCCCCGTCTTCGACGGCGTCCCGGAGATGCTCAGGCAGCTGCGGGCGCGCGGAGTCGGCCTCGCCGTCGCCACCGGCAAGAGCGGCCCCCGGGCCCGTTCGCTCCTCGAACAGCTCGGTCTGCTGCCCCTGTTCACCGTCGTGATCGGCTCCGACGAGGTGGCGCATCCCAAGCCGGCCCCCGACATCGTCCTCAAGGCCCTGGGAGTGCTCGGCTCCGACCCCGCGCGGACCGTCATGGTCGGCGACGCGGTCACCGACCTCACCAGCGCCCGGTCCGCCGGTGTCACCGCCGTCGCCGCTCTGTGGGGCGAGACCGACGAGGAGACCCTGCTCGCGGAGAAACCCGATGCCGTGCTCCGCACACCGGCGGACATTCTCGACGTGTGTTTCGGCAGCGCCCGCACGCCCTGATCCCACGCGCCCGGAAAAAGCACTCTCCCTTCTTCTCAGTCATAGCTCGACCGACATTTCACCGGAGACTCGACGTGGGAAAAGCCGTGACGGACATGCGTAAGCCGGCCCTGCAACAGCCCGAATGGGACGACCCGTCACAGGTCCGGCGCATCCGGGAGGTGCTCGCCGCGCGTCCGCCGCTGGTCAAGGCGGAGGACGTGCACGCGCTGCGGGCGCTGCTGGCCCAGGTGGCCCGCGGCAATGCCCTGGTGGTGCAGGCCGGCGACTGCGCGGAGAACCCGGCGGAATGCGACGCCGCGTACGTGTGGCGCAAGTCCGCGCTCCTCGACATGCTCGCCGCGACACTGAAGATGTCCGCCCACAAGCCGGTCGTACGGGTCGGGCGCATCGCCGGCCAGTTCGCCAAGCCGCGCTCCAGGCCGCTCGAACGGATCGGGGACCTGGAACTGCCGGTCTACCGCGGCCACATGGTCAACGGTCCGGAGCCCACCCCGGAGGACCGCCGGCACGATCCGCTGCGCCTGCTCACCTCGTACATGACGGCGAGCGACGTCATGGAGCACCTGGGCTGGCGCGGCTCCGCGCACTTCGGCCAGCAGCCGCTGGCCGAACCCCGGATGTGGACGAGCCATGAGGCGCTCGTCCTCGACTACGAGCTGCCAATGGTCCGTGAGCTGGGTGACGGGCGCCGCTGGCTCGGCTCGACCCACTGGCCGTGGATCGGCGAGCGCACCCGTCAGCTGGACGGCGCCCACCTGGATCTCGTCGCCGACATCGTCAACCCGGTCGCGGTGAAGGTCGGTCCGGCCACCACGGTGGAGACGGTCACCCTCCTGTGCGAGCAGCTCGATCCGCTGCGGGAACCCGGCCGGCTCACGCTGATCGCCCGCATGGGCGCCGACCTGGTCGCCGAGCGGCTGCCCGCGCTCGTGGAGGCGGTCCGGCTGGCCGGTCATCCGGTGATCTGGCTCAGCGACCCCATGCACGGAAACACCGTCACCGGCCCGGACGGTCACAAGACCCGCCTGCTGGAGACCATGGCCCGGGAGGTCCGGGGTTTCCTCCGGGCCGTGTCCGACGCCGGCGGCACGGCGGGCGGCCTGCACCTGGAGACCACCCCCGACGACGTCCTCGAATGTGCCGCGGACGTCTCCGTGTTCGAGCGCGAGACCCTCAGGCGGACCAGCCTGTGCGACCCCCGGCTCAATCCGGAACAGGCCGTCGCACTGGTCTCCGCCTGGGCCGACGCGGACGTCCGGCCCACCGCGCCCGCGGACGGGTCACGGGTGGCCCGGGACACGCACGCAAGCCCGCGCACCCCAGGCGGCCGGGACGCGCTTTCCGCGCCGGAACACCAAGAGTTCCGGACCCGGAGCCACGCGGAGTTGTGGCTCAACCAAGCCTAGGGCGACGACCGTCGGACCGATTCCGTTTCCTGCCTCGGCCTCCTGCCCATTGCCAGGGAGTAATAGGACCCATGCACCTTCTCGTCAACGGAATTCACCACCGGGTCACCGGTGAGATTCTTGTCCCGAACTCGAAATACCACGCGCACCGTGCACTGATACTCGCCTCGCTCGCCGAGGGCGTCAGCCGCGTCCACGGTCTGTCCGACGCCCGGCACGTCGAGTACACGGTGCGGCTGCTGCGCGACCTCGGTGTGAAGATCACCCGGGAGGGCGACACCTTCGTGGTGCGGGGTCTCGGCGGCCGGTACCGGCCGCGCCGCGAGGCGGTGTCCGCCGGCAGCTCCGGCACCACGCTGTACTTCATGATCGGCCTGGCCTCCCTGTCGGACCGCCCCGTGTCGGTGACCGGGCAGAAGTACTTCAGGCGGCGCCCGGTCGGCCCCCTGCTGCGCGCCCTCGAACAGATGGGGGTCCAGCTGGAGTCGGCCGACGACTGCCCGCCTGTCCAGGTGCGGGCCAGCCGGCCCACAGGGGGCCGCGTCACCATCGCGGGAACCCTGTCCCAGTGGGTGTCCGGCCTGATCCTGCTGGCCCCGTTCGCCACGCGGCACACCACCATCGAGGTGGAGGGCGAACTCAACGAGCGCCCCTACCTGGAACTGACCGTGGCCATGATGCGGCAGTTCGGCCTCCGGGTCACCGTCTCCGAGGACTGGCGGCGCTTCGACATCGAACCGGGCCAGCGGGCCCGCCCCGTCGAGCTGACACTGCCGCCGGACATCGGCTCGGCCGCGTTCGGCATCGCGACCGCCGCGCTGCACCCCAGCGACGTGCTGCTGCGCGGGATCACCACGCTGGAGGGCGGCCCGGCCGACCACCCCGAGTTCCACTTCCTCGACGTCGCACGCTCCATGGGCGTCCCGATGGAGATCGACGAGGCGGCCGGCGGACTGCGTATCCGGCAGGACGCGCCGCGGCTCACCGCGGTCGACGTCGACTGCCGCGACATCCCTGACATGCTGCCGATCCTGTCGGCCCTCGCCACCTTCGCGGACGGCGAGTCGGTGTTCCGCAACATCGCGCACACCCGGCTCAAGGAGTCCGACCGCGCCGCCGCCATGCTCCAGCTCAACGCCATGGGCGGCCGCCTCGACCTGTCGGACGACGCGCTGCGGGTGCGCGGCGTGGCCGGTCTGACCGGCGCCAAGCTGTCCTCGTTCAACGACCACCGCGTCCTGATGTCGCTCGCGGTGGCGTCGTCGCGGGCCCGGGGGCATTCGACGCTGACGTATCCCCACGCGTACCGCATCTCGTATCCGACGTTCCTCGACGCGATGAACACCCTCACCGTGCCCATGTCGGTGGAGGACGGCTCGGCGGCCTCGGCCGGGGACCGTGCCGCGCCGACGGAGCCCGAGGCCGTCGGTCCCGAGGCGGCCTCGCGGGTCACCCTGCCGGAGTGGCTGCGCCGACGCGCCGAGTCCCGGCCCGAGGACACGGCCGTCGTGGACGTGCGCTCCGACCGCGACGAGGTGATCACCTGGAGCGAGCTGGCCGAGCGGGTGGACCGCGCCGCGGCCCTGCTGCTGCGGCTCGGTGTGCGACCGGGCGAGAACGTGGCGTACCAGCTGCCGAACCGGGTCGAGTTCGTGGTGCTGTCGCTGGCGGCCCTGCGCATCGGGGCCGTGTGCTGCCCGGTGATCCCGTTCTTCCGCAAGCGCGAGCTGGGTTTCGTCCTCAGGCGCTCCGCGGCGCGGGTGCTGGTCGTGGCGGACCGGCACCGCTCGCGCCGGCCGGCCGAGGAGGCACTCGAACTGGTCGCCGAGAACGGGCCGGACCTGGCTCTGGAGCATGTGGTGGTGCTGGGTGCCGCGGGCGGCTCCGCCCAGCTGCCCGAGCCCCAGGCGGCCGGGACGACCGTGCACGACTGGGAGCAGGCGCTGGCGGCGACCGTGGTCGACCGCGCGGCCCTGGACTTACTCGCGCCGGCACCGGAGATGACGGCGCAGCTCCTGTTCACCTCGGGCACCACCAGCGAGCCCAAGGGCGTCACGCAGCCCACCCGCAACCTGGTCAGGGCCGTCGCCATGGAGATCGGGCACCTCGGGCTCGGCAAGCAGGACGCGATCTGGGTGCCGTCACCGCTCGCCCACCAGACGGGCTTCCTGTACGGCATGGTGCTCGCCCTCGTGCTCGGCGTGCCGCAGGTCCTGCAGCCCGAGTGGGACGCCAAGCGGGCCCTGCAGTCGCTCAACGACCACCGGGCGACGTTCGTACAGGCCGCGACGCCGTTCCTGTCCGACCTGGTGAAAGCCGTGGAGGAGAGCGGGGAGACCCCGCGGCACCTGCGGATATTCGTGGCGACGGGGGCCATGGTGCCGCGCGGCCTCGCGGAGCGGGCCGGGCGGGTGCTGGGCACCGACGTGTGCGGGGCCTTCGGCACCACCGAGACCTGTCTGGGCGCACTGTCGTCACCCGGCGACGAGCCCCGGCAGCGCTGGGGGTCCGACGGCCGCGCGCTGGACGGCATCGAGCTGCGGATCACCGACGACGAGGGGCTCGTGCTGCCCGCGGGCGAGGAGGGCAACTTCGAGCTGCGCTCCCCCACCGTCTTCGACGGCTACCTGGAGCGTCCCGACCTGACGTCCCAGGCGTTCACCGAGGACGGCTGGTACCGCACGGGCGATCTGGCGACGATCGACGCCGAGGGCTACCTGCGGATCACCGGACGGGTGAAGGACGTGATCAACCGCGGCGGCGAGAAGATCCCCGTAGCGGAGATCGAGCAACTGCTGTTCGGGCACCCCGCGGTGGACGACATCGCGGTGGTGGCCATGCCGGACGAGCGCCTCGGCGAACGCGCCTGCGCCTTCGTGGTCCCGGCCGGCGAGGCGGAGCTGACCTTCGAGGAGATGCGGCGGTACCTCGACGGCCACGACGTGGCCAAGCAGTACTGGCCGGAGCGCCTGGAGCGGATCGACGCCCTGCCGCGCAACCCGATCGGCAAGGTGAAGAAGTTCGAACTGCGGGCGCTGGCCCGTGGTTTGCGGCCGCACGAGGCGAGCGCCACCTGACCCCGCCCGTCCCCTCCCGGTGCCCGCCGGGGCGGGACGGACAGCAGACCCGAACGACGGAACGAGAACAGAGGCGGCACATGACGGACAACCAGCGGTTCCACGAGCTGCGCACCCAGGTCGAACAGTGGGTGGAGGGACCCGGTGAGCAGTGGGCCGAACGCATCGAGGAGACCGGGCAGGTGCCCGAGGAGCTGTGGGCCGAGCTGAACGCCCTGGGGTTCCTGCGGATCGCCGCTCCCGAGGAGTACGGCGGCCTGGGCCTCGGCTTCGCGCGCTGGATGGAGCTGATGGAGATCTTCTCCCGCTCGCACGGCTCCGTGCGCATGATCGTGCACGTGGTCAACGGCATCTGGCGATCGATGGACGGCCACGCCGACGACGAGCAGCGCAAGCGCTTCGTCATCCCCTCGATCACCGGCGAGATCAAGATCGCCTTCACCCTCACCGAGCCGGGCAACGGCACCGGCGCCGACATCACCACGTCGGTGGTGCGCGAGGGCGACACCTACTACCTCTCGGGGCGCAAGCACCTGATCACCTTCGGGGTGCGCTGCGACTACTACCTGCTGGCCGCGCGGGTCGAGGGCAGCACCGGACACGAGGGCACGGTGGCCCTGCTGGTGCCGCGCAACGCCCCGGGCGTCACGGTCGAGGACACCTCCAACACCATGGGCGTCACGGGTACCGACCACGCGTCGCTGGCCTTCGACCGCACCCCGGTGCCGGTGGACCACCGTCTGGGCGCGGAGGGCCAGGGCCTGGAGGTGTTCCTCGGCGGCTTCCTCACACCGTCCCGGATCTCCGTGGCGATGAGCTGTGTCGGGCTCGCGCAGCGCGCTCAGCAGCTGGCCGTCGAGTACGCCAGCAGCCGCGTCACCTTCGGCAAGACGCTCACCCAGCGCCAGGCCATCCAGTTCATGCTGGCCGAGAACGCGGCGGACATCGAGGCCGCGCGCCAGCTGGTCCTGCACGCGGCACGCCGCTTCGAGGAGGGCGCCGACGACGCGTCCATGCAGTCGTCGATGGCGAAGATGCACGCGGTGACGATGCTGACGAACGTCACCGACAAGGCACTCCAGGTGCACGGCGGACTCGGATACTGGAAGTCGCAGAAGATCGAGCGGGTGTACCGCGACGCGCGTGCCCAGCGTTTCGAGGAGGGCACCAACGAGGTCCAGAAGGCCGTGGTCTTCCGCGAGCTGCTCCAGCGTGCCACGTCCCGGGACGGAGAAGGAACGATCCGATGAACAGCCCCCAGCAGCAGACGCCCGACCGCCGGCAGGTCTCCCTGATCACCGGGGCCTCGCGCGGCATCGGCCGCACCCTGGCCCTCACCCTGGCCCGCCGGGGCGGCACCGTGGTCGTCAACTACAAGAAGAACGCCGACCTGGCGCAGAAGACCGTCGCCGAGGTCGAGGAGGCCGGTGGCCAGGGCTTCGCGGTCCAGGCGGACGTCGAGACCAGCGAGGGCGTCACGGCGCTGTTCGACGAGGTCGCGCAGCGCTGCGGCCGGCTCGACCACTTCGTCTCCAACGCGGCGGCGAGCGCGTTCAAGAACATCGTGGATCTCGGCCCGCACCACCTGGACCGCTCGTACGCGATGAACCTGCGGCCCTTCGTGCTCGGGGCGCAGCAGGCCGTGAAGCTGATGGACAACGGCGGGCGGATCGTCGCGCTGTCCTCCTACGGCTCGATCCGTGCCTACCCCACCTACGCGATGCTCGGCGGTATGAAGGCCGCCATCGAGTCATGGGTGCGGTACATGGCGGTGGAGTTCGCTCCCTACGGCATCAACGTGAACGCGGTCAACGGCGGTCTGATCGACTCCGATTCGCTGGAGTTCTTCTACAACGTCGAGGGCATGCCGCCCATGCAGGGCGTCCTCGACCGCATCCCCGCGCGCCGGCCGGGCACCGTGCAGGAGATGGCCGACACCATCGCGTTCCTGCTCGGCGAGGGGGCGGGCTACATCACCGGGCAGACCCTCGTCGTCGACGGCGGGCTCAGCGTCGTCGCGCCGCCGTTCTTCGCGGACGCGGGTGAGGCGCTGGAGCTGCCGCCCCGGCCGACGCGGGACGCCTGACCGGAAGAGCCGACAGGAGGGGGCGGCAGGTGTTGGACCACGTCTTCAGGCCGTGCGTGATCGGCGGCCTGACGGTGCCGCACCGCATCGTCATGGGTGCCATGCACCTGAATCTGGAGACCCTGGACGACGGGGGCGCGGCCCTGGCCGCGTTCTACACGGAGCGGGTGCGGGGCGGTGCCGGCCTGATCGTCACCGGCGGCTCCGCGGTGGACGCCGCGGGTTCCGGGGGCCCCGGTTACGGGGTGCTCGACGACGAGGACCACCGGTCGGTGCTGCGCCGGGCCGCCCGCGCGGTGCACGATGCCGGAGGTCTCATCGCCCTCCAGCTCTTCCACGCCGGGCGGTACGCGCTGCCCGGCACTGCCGGTGCGGACGGCGCGGGCCCCCTGGCGCCGTCCGCCGTGTACAGCCGGTTCTCCCGCAGCACTCCGCGGGAGATGACCGGGCGGCAGATCGGCGAGACCGTCGCCGCCTTCGCCCGGGGGGCGGTGGCGGCGTACGAGCTGGGCTTCGACGCCGTCGAGGTGATGGGCTCCGAGGGCTATCTGGTCAACCAGTTCACCGCGCCCCTCACCAACCGCCGCGACGACGCCTGGGGCGGTGACGCCGAGCGGCGGCGGCGCTTCCCGGTCGAGGTGCTGCGGGCCGTGCGGTCCGCGGTGGGACCGGGCTTCCCTGTGCTCTTCCGGATGTCGGGCGCCGATCTCGTCGCCGACGGCACTCCCTGGGAGGAGACGGCCGCGCTGGCCGTCGCGCTGGCCGACGCCGGCGCCGACGCGCTCGCGGTGGGCGTCGGCTGGCACGAGTCCCCGGTGCCGACCGTGCAGGCGCAGGTGCCGGCCGGGACGTGGGCCGGGTACGCGCAGCAGGTCAAGCGGGCACTGCGGACGGCGGGGCACGACACGGTGCCCGTCATCGCCTCGAACCGTTTCAATCAGCTCGCGCAGGCCGAGGAGGTGCTGGCCGGGGGCGACATCGATCTGGTGGCCATGGCCCGCCCGTTCCTCGCGGATCCGGCCATCGTCGACAAGTCCCGTACGGGATCGAGCGCGTCGGTGGACCTCTGCATTGCCTGCAACGAGGCCTGCATCGACCGGTCGTTCGGCACCGAGCGGGTGTCCTGCCTGGTCAATCCGCGGGCGGGCCACGAACACGACTTCCCGGCCCGCCGGTCCCCCGCGCACCGCGGCCGGTACGCCGTGATCGGCGCCGGACTCGCGGGGCTCGAAGCGGCCCGCACCCTGGCGGGACTCGGGCACAAGGTCGAGGTGTACGAGGCGGCGGACGAGCCGGGCGGACAGTTCCGGCTGGCGGCCCGGGTGCCGGGCAAGGCCGACTTCGGTGCGACCGTACGACAGCGCGCGCTGGAACTCGACGGTCTGAACGTGCCCGTGTACCTGGGGCACCGGATCGGTCCGCGGGACCTGCCGCTCCTGCGCACCATGGACGGGGTGGTCCTCGCCACCGGGGTCCGCCCCCGTCGGCCGGACCTGCCCGGCGTCGACCTGCCGCATGTGCTGGACTACGTCCAGGCGTTCGCCGACCCCGACGCGCTCGGTCCGCGTGTCGCCGTCATCGGCGGCGGCGGCATCGCCGTGGACCTGGCCCACCTCCTCGCCTGCGGCTCCTCCCCCGCCCTCACCCCGGAGGAGTTCCTCGCCTCCCGCGCCATCACCGCGCCGTCTCAGGCGGCTCCGGTGCGACGGACCGCATCCGCCCCGGCAGGTGCTTCCCGGCAGGTCACGGTGATGCGGCGCGGCGGCAGGATCGGCACCGGGATCGGCGCCTCCACCCGGTGGGTGGTCATGGAGGAGCTGCGCGCCGCCTCGGTGCGCCTGCTCACCGGTGTCGG
This sequence comes from Streptomyces sp. NPDC015171, assembly GCF_043079545.1. Classification (NCBI taxonomy): domain Bacteria; kingdom Bacillati; phylum Actinomycetota; class Actinomycetes; order Kitasatosporales; family Streptomycetaceae; genus Streptomyces; species Streptomyces sp. NPDC015171. Next base: position 861,729 of record NZ_JBIBUO010000003.1, on the reverse strand, counting down.
GTACGAGGAGATCACCCGGTACGGTGTCGTCGTCGTCGAAGCCGGCGGGGAACGGCGGTTGGTGGCCGCCGACCATGTCGTCCTCGCCACGGGTCAGGAGAGCCGACGCGATGTCGTCGCCGTGCTCCGCCAGGCCGAAGTCCCCTTCGAGATCGCGGGCGGCGCCGCGGACGCCCGGGCGCTCAACGCCGTACGGGCCACCGCGCAGGGTCTGCGCGCCGCCCACCGCATCGTGGAGCGGACCTCGTCGCCGGGGCCGGGGCGAAGCGGGTAGACGAGGATCCGGAGGTTCCCGGGCCGGTGCGGGGCGTGGCGCCGGCCGGGGGGATCAGCCGGAGTCACTGCGCAGGTAGCCCGGCAGACTCTGACGGTTCTTCACGGACAGTTTGCGGTAGACCCGCGTCAGATGCTGCTCGACCGTACTGGGCGTGATGAACAGCTTCTCCGCGATCTCCCGGTTGGTGTACCCCATGACCGCCATCGAGGCGATCCTGCGCTCGGAGTTGGTCAGCGAGGCGATGGCCGTCGTCCGCTCCTCGTCCTCCGTCAGACCCGCCTCGGCGCTGGTGTCCGGCAGCAGCTCCCGGCACAGGGGTTCCGCCTGACAGAGGTGCGCCACTCTCCAGGCGCGGCGGATGATGACCCGCGCCCGTCGGTGTTTGCCCAGCGCGTGGTAGGCCCGTCCCAGGTCGGACAGGGTCCTGGCCAGCTCGTAGGTGTGGCCGTCCGCCTCCAGGAGGTCGGCGGCCTCCCCGAGCAGGCGGGGGCGTTGCCCCAGCGAGCTGAACACGGCCATGAGCCGCAGGGCGAGCGCCCGGCTGACGGTGTCCTCCGGCCCGGGAAGGGTCAACTGCTCCTTCATCAGGCGCTTGGCCTGGTCCCGGTTGCCTTGCAGCAGCCATGCCTCGGCCGCGCTGCTCCGCCAGGGCACGATGCCGGGCAGGTCCAGGCCCCACTTGCCCATGAGTTCGCCGCAGGAGAGGAAGTCCCCGAGCGCCGCGCGCGTCCGGTTCATGGCCAGGTAGTAGTGCCCGCGGGCATACAGGTAGTGCAGTCCGTACCTGCTCTGGAACATCTCCTCGGGGACACTCCGGTTGACGAGCGCCGCGGCATCGTCGAACTCCCCCATCCGGGTGTGGGCCAGGATCAGTGTGCCCAGCGGCAGGCCGACAGCGGTGCCCCACCCCTGTATCGACACATGCTCCAGGGCCGACGTGCCTCGCTTCACCGCCTCCCGGAGATCGCCTCGGCGCAGCCGGATCTCCGCCTCGGCGGCGTCCAGGACGCCTTGCCACATCGGGGACAGGCGCCCGTTGTGGCGTTCGTCCAGGCTCCGGCACCGGTTGGCCGCGTCGCTGAGCCGGCCGCTGTAGACGAGCGACATCAGTGCGAGCAGCGTCGCTTCCTCGGCCCAGGGGGCGTTGTGGTTGAGGTCGAGCTGACCGAGGACGTGCGAGGCCCACTCCTGTGTCTCGCCGGTGCGCCTGCGGACGAGGCCCCCGGAGAGCGCACCGATCGACTGCAGCCAGAAGCTCCGGCCGCGGGTGGTGGGTGCTCCCTCGGGACCGGTGGGCACAGGCCCGCTCTGCACCCGTCCCGCGAGGGGCGGGTAGGTGCAGGCCAGCCACACCTCCATGTCGTGCATGTCGGCCGGCTGCTTCGGCGTGCCGGACCCGGCCGCGAGTCCCGTGGCCGTTGGCCGCGCCGCCCGCTTGCGGAGCAGCGACAGGATCTCGGCGGCCTCCGGCGTGCGGTGCAGCCAGAGCAGCTGCCGCACGAGCAGCATGGTCTCGTGGGGGTCCAGTTGATCGTTGCGAACCGCCTCGGTGAGCGCTGTCAGATGCCGCAGCGACGCGGAGGGGTTGAGCTGCCATTCGGCCTGGGCGAGCCTGGCCCTGACCTCCCAGCGGTCCCTCTCGTTCGTGCACGACTGCTGCGCCGAGTTCAGGTACCGCAGGGCGCGCTGCACCTCGCCGTGGAGCAGTGCCTCCGCGGACGCGTCCAGCAGCACGCGGAGCGCCCAGGGCTCCGCCGCCTGGCCTGCATCGGAGAGGTGGCGGGCGACGTCGGCCGCCGGAGCACCCTGGTTGTAGAGCAGGCGCGCGGCCCGGTGGTGCAGTTGCTCCCGGTCCGCCGGGGGCAGGTCGTCCAGCACCGTGCGCGCGGCCAGCGCGTGCCGGAACCGGCCGACCCACAGCAGCCCGGCCTCGGTCATGGTGCGCAGCGTCCGCTCGACGGTGCCCGCGTCCGTGTCGACCAGGGCCCCGAGTTCCTCCGCCGAGGCGCCGTCGCCGTAGACCGCCATGGCGCGGGCGACCCGCAGTGTGTGGGGCTCGCTGCGGTGCAGGCAGTTCAACAGCGCGCGTCCGTAGCCTTGTTGGCGGACCTCGCCGGCGAGTTGCTCGTCGTGTATCAGCGCGTCGAGCAGCAGGGGGTTGCCGCCGCTGTAGGTGGTGAAGGTCTCGCTCAGCTCGCGGGCCGCCCCCGCGCCGAGGCGCAGGTCGATCAGGGTGCGTACGGCCTGCGGGGACAGCGGGGTGAGCCGGGCGGACACGACGGAGGGCTGGCGCTGGAGTTCGGCATGGAACGGGCGGTGGGTCCCGCACGGCTCCGCGCGTTCGGTGAACACCATCAGGAGGGGTGCCGAGCCGAGCCGGCGGACCAGGTACGACAGGCACTGCTGCGACGCGGCGTCCATGTGGTCGATGTCGTCCACGCACACCACGACCGGTGCGGTGGCGGCCAGTTCGACGACGGGCAGGAAGAGGTCGTACCAGATGTCGGCCCTGTTGCGCTCCACGGCCTCGTGCATGCTCTCGGCCCGGGTCGACCCCATGAGGCGGCGCAGCACCGGTGAGATGCGGCCCCGCAGTTCCGGGGGGAGCGCCGGGCTGTCGAACAGCTGGCTGAGGGCGCCGAACGGCAGGTCCCGCTCCTCGGCACAGCAGACGGCGTTCAGCGTGATGAACCCGACGGACTGGGCGTGCTCCGTGACTTCGCGCAGGAACTCCGTCTTGCCCGCGCCCACGGTGCCCTCCAGCAGGAAGACCTGCCCCGCCGTCGGCTGCGGGGCCGCCAACCACGCCCGGACGCGGTCGAGTTGTTCGTCGCGCTCCATCAATACGGTTCCCCGTGTTCCGAGCGAACCGGAACCAGCGGGCGGAGCCACCGGCGGCATCCCCTTCATCATGCCTCCTCCCGCGTCACATTCGGACTGTCAGCATTCCGCACCGCCTGAGCGGACCCCACGGATAAGGAGTTCATGCATCTCCCTGAGTGACTGTTCACACAGTTCCAGGTGACACATTAACCCGATCAACAACCCTTTCGATAGTGACGCATTTTGTACGCACGACGATCACATAGGACAGCCACAGCGGCCCCGTTCGTCGTGCTGCGGCCCCGGTCAGGCGCCTGCGGATACCATCGCGGCCAACTTTTCAACGAGATTGACGGGGTGTTTTCGGACTATGGAGCGCGGACCGGAGGGGCCGGCACCGAAATGAATCATGGGGAAATACTCCCCATGAAACAGTCAAGATCGAAACGTTTCAACAAGGTTTCGGGGTCCGGGATGCCTGATTTTCAATCGCTTGTTGATCATTTAAGAATGAGATACGGAGTCCGCGACTGACCCGAAGTCAGCCCGCAAGGCGGAACGAGACGCGCGCCGGCGCCGCCGCCGCCCGCACCCGTGCCACCGGCCTCGACCTGGACCGTCCGGCGTACGTCCGTCGGCTCCGGGCCCGCCTTTCCTCGCCGCGCGGATCGTCGCCCTGGTGCCACTCGGCGACGCTGCGCATCGTGGCCCTGCGCTCGTCGTCGTACCGGTCCCCGCCGGGATCGCCGGGGGCGGCGAAGCGGACTCAGCTCGCGTGCGTGTCGGGTGGCGAGGTCCGCGGGCGGCTCGCCGGGAACGAGCGGGGCGGCGGGGCCGGACAGGATCCCCGCGTACGCGCGGGGCACGCCGACGTGCCCCGGGCGGCGCTCGGCCTCGGCCGCCCGCCCCTCGATCGCGTCCGGATACGGGCGCCATTCGGCCAACGCGAGGGTCTGGAAAGGCGAGGGGCGGGAATCCGACGGTCAGGAAGGAGGACCGTCGACATGACGACGTCCGTCACGAGACCGCCCCGGCGCATGCCCGGCTGGGCAAAGCTGCTCACGGCGTTCGTGCTGGTGCTCGCGGTGCTGTTCGCGGGGATCCGGCTGGCCGTGCTCCCGGGCATCAAGGACCTGTTCGGCACCGAGACGCACGACCGCTCGGGACCCGCGCTCCTCAAATCCATCCAGGACATGAGCCATTACGAGGCTGCCTCCGGCACCTTCCAGGTCGTCGTGGACCTGGAGAAGAACGCCAAGTACCTCCCCGACGCCATCCGAGGCACCCGCACCCTGTACGTCGGCGCGGGCACCGTGGACGCCTACGTGGACCTCGGCCGGGTCGGCGAGAGGGACGTGAAGGTCGACGGCGACCGCACCTCCGCCACCCTCCGGCTCCCGCACGCCCAGCTCGGCCGGCCGGCCCTGGACCCCGACCACTCCTACGCCGTGTCCAAGCAGCGTGGCCTGCTCGACCGGCTCGGCGACCTGTTCTCCGACAACCCCAACAGCGAGCAGGCCGTGCAGAAACTCGCGGTACGGCACATCGGCGACGCCGCGAAGGACAGCGGTCTGACCGCACGGGCCGAGACCAACACCACCGCCATGCTGCAGGGCCTCCTGCGCTCGCTCGGCTTCAAGGAGGTACACGTCTCGTACACGGCCTGAGCCACACGGCCGGCCGCTTCCCCGCCGGTCACGTCATCGCGGTGAGCGCCGCGTAGACGACGACGTTGCCCAGGTAGCCGGTGCGCTTGCTGTAGCCGCCGCCGCAGGTGATCAACCGGAGTTCGGGCCGGCCGGAACTGCCGTACACCTTCTTGCTGGGGAACTTCGCCCTGTCGTACAGCTCGACGGCTCGGACGGTGAACACCGCTGTCCGCCGGTCCGCCCGGGTGATCTCGACGGTGGCGCCCTTGGTCAGGGTGCTGAGGTCGTAGAAGACTCCGGGTGCGCCGGTGGGTGTGTCCACATGCCCGGCGACGACGGCGGTTCCCGCCGAACCGGGAGCCGTGCCGTCGCCGTACCAGCCGGCGTAGCCGGGTTCGCCGGGCGGTGGTGTCCGCAGGGCCCCGGCCGCGTCGAGGCCCACTCGTGTCATCGGGGCATTGACCCCGATGGCCGCGATCCGTAGCCGGACCGGGTCCGCAGGGGGCAGCGCACGGGCCGTGGAGCGGCTGAGATCGGCGGAGACGGAGAGGGCCTGGGCCGCCGACGGCCGCGGTGGCTTCTCGCCGTGCACCCCGCTGATCAGCATCACCGCGCCTACCGTCATCACGCAGCACAGAAGGCGCACCGCGGGGACGAACGGATCTCGGGGAGTGCCGGTGTGATGTCCGGGTGCCGTCACGGTCGGGCTCTGGCTCATGTCGGACGGTCAGGTCCGGTTGCCGTTCGGGCGGCGGCACATCCAGAGCACGCCCCCGGCGGCGACCGTGAAGAGCAGCCCGCCGCCCACGGCGAGCCCCATGTCCGTGTCCTCGGCCGGCCCGAAGCCGGCGCCGACCGACCCGTTCGGGGGGAGGCCGGTGACCTGGTACGTTTCCTTGACCATGGTCAGTGGCGGACACTTCAGGGTCACTGTGTCGCTGCCCGGCTTGGCCCCTTCCGGGATCTGGAACTGGCCGGTGAGCACCCCCTTTTCGTCGCCTTCGAAGAGGTGGAACTCCCCTGCCACGTCCGAGAAGCCCTTGCCGTAGTCCGCGTCGGCGTCGCAGGCCCGCGTACTGACCGTGACCGTGGCACCCGGGTAGGCGTTCCACGGCTCGATACTGACATCCGAGTCGTCAGCGGCGGCGGACGGGATCTGCAGTCCGAGGGCACCGAGAGCCAGTCCGATTCCTGCACCCATGTGTCTGTACCGCATGCGAATCCTCCAAGGAACAGTGTCCGACCGGTCTGCGCTTGCTGTGTTCCACTCACGAGGCAACCGACAGTCCGTCAGGTCCGCAACCTGACGGTTCGCCACATGTGTCGCCCAGTCAGGTTCCGCTGCCCTCCCTCCTGATCGCTTGCGCAGGTCAGCGACGTGACGACGGTCGATATCGATCACCCGGCGCTCCGTCGCCATTACGGTGAAAGCCGCCCGGCCGGTCCCGTCGGACACGGTCCGCCGCAGGCAGCGGTGCCTGGGGCGCCGGCTCCCCGAGGGCCGGCCGCCGCGCACGGCTCGCGTGCCGACGGCACCCTCCGTGGACGCGTACGCGCACGCTTGCACGACCACCGCGCAGTTCCGGCAACCTTTGGTCCCCGCCCGGTGGCTCAACCGGCTGCCGTCCCGATGCGAGGAACACCCCGGGACCGCGGCGACGCCCCGCTCACACCGTCCTGCGCGACACCGCCCGCCGCCGGGCCCCGCCCGCGGGCGCCACGGCCGGCGACCCGTGATGAACGCCCGTCCTCCGTTCCGCACGGGCGCCGAGTCCCACCGCCGGTCACCTACGGACAGACCAGCTCTCGCCCACGGCGTGGGCTGAGCGACTCGCTCGCCACGGCCGGCGTCGATCGGAGCCGGCAGACGGAATCCGACAGTCCAGTGCTTCGGCCATGGCGTGTTTCCCATGCACGGCCGGCCGGCCGTGCCGTCCCTTCAGCCGGCACCACGCCCCGCGTCCGATGCTGGGAGCCGGCGGCGGCCCATGCCCCCTGCCGTGCTGGTGAGTTCCCGGAACACCTATAACCTCAGACACCGGTGATTGTCCGAAACCGCCTGCACACATGCGAATACACGCGTTAGAGTCAGTGCTCGGACCCGGGTCGTCGCTTGTACCGACGGCACCAGTCGAATCAGGCTTCCACGCTGTCCGGAGATGCGATTGCACCGCGCCCACCAGCAGCTCCCCTCCTCGTCTGCCGTCAACTCCGGCTGACCGCGCACCGTTGGAGCTTCCCTATGACAGCCGTCCAGGCATCCGCGTTTGCCGTTCCCCGTGACTTCTTGTGCGAGCACTCGAGCAGCAAGAGCCGGGTACTCGTCCTGCTGGCACACCCGGCCGGGCCCACCTGTCTGCAGACCGTCCTGACCTGCCGCGACGCGCTCCTGGCCCAGCATGCTGCGCTCTTACTCTCCCTCTCCGCTCTCCATGGCGCCCTCACCCCGCGCCAGCAGGACACGGCGCACATGGTCGTCACGGGTTTGCCGGACGCCCCCGCCGCCTCCTTCCGGCAGGCTCTTGAGCGGGCTTGTGCCGGTGTATGGCCCATCAACGCCGCCACGATGTTCGCGTGGCCTTCCGGCGCCTGCGTCGACTGGGGACGGGAGAGCGGCCAGGAGGAGGAGCTGCCCATTTCCGCGACCCGCTCGCCGGCCGATGCCCGGCTGGCCGAGCTGTCCGGTCCGGTGGTCCGGGTGGCGCAGTTGCGTGAGTTCCATGTGTACGACCAGGCCAAGGTGCTCAACGCCGCGACGGCCGGCGGCTGGGAGCCGCTGCCGGACGAGGAACTGGGCGAGGAGGATCCGGACGACGTGGTGGGCGCCGTCATGTTCGCCGCCGAGACGACCGGCGAGCTGCCCGGGATGGACTGCCTGACGGACGCGCAGGAGGGCCATCTGCTGCTGTCTGCGCGCGGAGACGAAGTGGCCGACTGGTCCCCCGAGCCCGTCCACGTCGACTTCGGGACGGGCTGGCGGCTGCGCCGGGCCGCCAACCCGTACGCGGCGGCCCAGCGCATGGCCGAGGCGTCCGTCGCGCGCGAGGAGCCGCAGCCGGACTTCGCCTCCCTCTTCCCCTGCCCCGCCGCCTGCGGCTGCGAGAAGGACGACTGCGAGAAGTGCAGCTGGTGGCTCACCCCGCGCACGGCCGACCGGCTCTTCGGCGCGCTCGTGTGGCTGGCGGACACGGCGTACGACGACGTGGAAGAGCTGCAGGACCGGCCCGTGCTGGAGGAGGACGACGGCACCTGGGGCTTCTTCTCCCGGCTGCCGCGGGTCACCTGGCGCCAGAGCCGGCAGTGGCGGCGTGGCCTGGCCCGTGCGTGCGACGACCTGGCCGGCGACCTGGCGCGCGGCAAGTGGCCCCACCCCACCTGCGCGGCCGAGGAGATGGTTCTGCATCTCGCCCTCGACGACGCACCCGAGGGCGCGGATTTCGGTGAGGACAGCCCGTCCCACGCGACCCTGCCCACACACCGCGACGACTACGACTTCGACGCCTGCGCGGAGTTGTTCTTCCAGGATCACGACGTACTGTGGCTGTACGACCGGCGCTACAGCGATACCCCGGACGCCGCGGGGACCGGCGCTGGAGTCTGCCCCATCCCAGCCGCCCTGCAACCGGATCAGTGGTTCGAGGACTTCCTCAACGTGCACCCGCGCTCCGCTGAACGCGGGTTCCGCCGCTGAAGCAGGATCACCCGGTCTGCCCGCCGAGCCGGCCGGGCGGGAGGCGATGCGGCCGGGGGCCCGGCCGGCACATCAGACCGACGGAATTCAGCTGGCGTGCCGTGGCCCGGGCCGCGTCCGATCTCTGGGGCTCCGCATACGGCAGCAACCAGCTCTACGGCGAAGACCTCTGCCCGGCCGCGGCGCGGGTGCTGGGCGAGAACCCCTACCGGGAACCCTGGAGTTGACCCTTCGGATCAGCGGTCGGCAGCGGCCGACGGTCGACCGGCGTCCCCCTCGTCGAAGGCTCCGCGGCCTTAGTCCGGTACGGGCCGGCCGGCATCGGACGGCCAATCGGGGCGGAAGCGCTCCACGAAATCTGTGAAGTCGTCCCGCAGATAGCGGGAGTCGGTCGGCTTCAGCCGGATCTGCCGGCGGCTGTCGGCCCACCAGATCTCGAAATCGGTGACCGTGCCTTCCGCCGGCCAGTTCTCGCTCTCCTGCGGCAGCAACATGACGTCCACGAAACCGCCGACGCCCAGGCCGATGTCCACGAAGATCCCGACAGCACCGGGCCGGGGAACCTGCACCACGGTGCCCTCGAAGACCTGCCCGAACCGCAGGCCCCTGCGTATCCGAGCCCACTCGGCGTCTGTCACCACGGACGCATCATCGCATCGCGGCTCGTGGTCAGGCCCTCGGTTCCGAGGTCCGTGTCCGGGTCGCCCTGACCGGCACCGCGCACCGGTGAGCCCGCGAGCCCGGACCGCATCCGGTCCCGGCGGCGGGGGTCATTGCTCACCTGGAGTCTGGGTCCGGCGGGCGTAGGCGCGGGCGGCGCGGGCGCGGTCGCCGCAGCGGGTCGAGCACCAGTGGCGACGGCCGTGGCGGAGGACGTACCGGCTGCACGGCGGGGAGCCGCAGGCGATCAGGCGCTCCGCGTCGGGGGATGTGAGCAGGTCGGCGGCGTCCGACGCGAGGGCCGCCAGAGCGTGGTCGAGTATCTGGGTGGTCGGGTGCGGGGTCGCGCGGTAGGGGCCGCTCTTCTCGTCCCAGTGCAGCAGCGGGGCCGTGGGGACCCGGGTCATCGCGTCGTTGACGGCTCGGATGGCGGCGGGGAGGGCGGGCAGGCCGGCGACGCGGGAGGCCAGCAGCGTCCTCACCTGTTCGCGCAGTGAGCGCAGCTGCGCCGCGCACATCTCCTGCATCCCGGCGTCGGCCGGGGCCAGACCGTGATCGCCGAGCCACCGATCGGCCGCCGCCGGAGTGCCGAGCAGGTCGGCGAACTGTCCGCCGGGCAGGGCCACGGCACTGTTGGCGAGGGCGAGGGAGGGGTACCGCTCCTCGCCCGGCGCCGGCGGCAGGGCGAGCCCGCCGGTCACGATCTCCTTCATGTATCTCATGGTACGGGTTGCCCGCATCCGTGAGAAGCGCGTAGCGTCACTTCACGGATAGCCAACCACTCATCCGTGAGGTGTCTTTCGTGTCTTCTGCCCACACACCCACCGAGCAGTTCCCCGTCCACGTCCTCGGCGGCCCGACCGCCCTCTTCGAGTACGGCGGCTTGCGCTTTCTGACCGACCCCACCTTCGACGGCCCCGGCGACTACGCCTCAGCCGGCCGCCCGACGCTGACCAAGACCGCCCCCTCCGCCGCCGCCCCCGCCGACCTCGGCCCCCTCGACGTGGTCCTCCTCTCGCACGACGAGCACGCCGACAACCTCGACCACTCCGGCCGCGCCCTGCTGTCCGACGTCCCGCTCACCCTGACCACCCCCGGCGGCGCCCGGCGACTCGGGAAGCCGGCCAAGGGCCTCGCCGACTGGGAGTCCGTCGAGCTGAGCCGCCCCGACGGCGGCACGGTCACCGTCACGGGGGTCCCGGCCATCCACGGTCCCGGCCCGCGCGAAGAGGTCGAGCCGGTCTCCGGTCAGGTCGTCGGCTTCGTCCTGACCGGCGACGGCCTGCCCACCGTCTACGTCAGCGGCGACAACGCCTCTCTCGACGCGGTCAAGGAGATCGCCGAGCGCTTCGCCCCGCTGGACACCGCCGTCCTCTTCGCCGGAGCCCCCCGCTTCCCCATGCTCTACGACGGCGGGCTGCTCGTCTTGGACAGCACCCAGACCGCCGAAGCCGCCCGGATACTCGGCGCCCGCCGCGTCGTTCCCGTCCACCACGACAGCTGGGCCCACTTCACCGAGGGCCGCGCCGAACTGGAGGCGGCCTTCACCGCCGCCGGCCTGACCGACACCCTGGACCCGGACTGGATCCAGCGCGCCTGAACCGGTCCCCTGCCGGAGGACGTGCCGCCTTTCCCGCGAACGTGCCCTGAACACCCGCGTCGCGCCTACCCGAGCCGCGGCTTCTCCACGGGCTCACTCAGGCGCACGGCGAGGGCGGCGATGTCGTCGTCGAGGCGTCCTCTGCTGTAGTGCAGCAGGTCGCGGTGGAGAGCCGTGAGCAACTCGCGGGGCGGCACCGGAGGCTGTCCGCGCATCCAGGCCGCCAGCGGGAAGAACTCGCCGTCGCGGGCGCGGGCCTCGGCGACCCCGTCGGTATAGAGGAAGAGCATGTCCCCGACGGCGAAGCCGAAGGTGTCGATGCTGTACTGATCGCCCATCAGGTCCGCGAGGTTGAGCAGCGGCGAGGGAGCGGTGGGCTCCAGGACACGGAGTTCCCCCCGGTTCCTGAGGAGCGGCGGCGGGTGTCCGCAGTTGAGGATCTGGATGCGCCCCCCTTCGTGCGGGATCTCGACGAGAAGGGCGGTCGCGAAACGCTCCGTCAGTCCGTCGGCGGGGAAGGCGGCGTTGTAACGGGTGGTGCTGGCATCCAGCCGGCGCGCGATGCTCACCATGTCGGCCTCGCCGTAGGCCGCCTCGCGGAAGGAGTTGACGATCGCCGCTGCCGCCCCGACCGCAGGCAGCCCCTTGCCCCGGACGTCGCCGATGAGCAGCCTGACCCCGAACCGCGTGTCGACCACCTCGTAGAAGTCCCCGCCGATACGGGCCTCCGCCGCGGCCGCGATATACAGCGACTCGATCTCGACACCCCCGAAGCGGCGAGGCATCGGACTGAGCACGACCTGCTGCGCCGCGTCGGCGACGAGCCGCACCTGAAAGAGGGTCCTCTCCCGCTGGAGCCGGACATGGCTTCCGTACGCTGCCGCCACGGTGACCGCGATGATCCCCGAAGCCGTCCACCACGTCCCCAGACCGGGGAACACGATGCTGAGGCCGATCATCAGACAGAGGCAGACCGTCCCCAGCAGCACGGTGGGGAGCACCGGCCACATGGCGGCGGCGAGGGCCGGGGCCGCGGGCAGGAGGCGGCTGAAGGCCATCTCCGGAGGAGTGGCGTACGCCAGGCTGGCGATGACGGCGGTCACGATCACCGGCGACAGCAGTACAACCGTCCCCCGCCCGTGGCGACGACGGAGCTGCAGCCGTCCAGACTCGATCACACTCCACAGAATATCTACGCATAGTGCACATAGCGCCCCGACGGACCGGAGTCGCCCGCCCGCCCTGGACCCGCCGGCCACCCCTGCGGCGCCGCGCCCGCTCCGCGTGGCACCGACAGAAGCGGACTCGGCGGAGAGCCGCGGCACCCCCCGGAGAAGCCGCCGGCCCCTATGGGCCCCTCGCCCGGTTCCGCCCATCCACCGCCCAGGGGGCTGCCATGCATGCGGTTCAGCCCTGCTCGGGAGTGACCCATTCGACGAACTGGACGATCACGCCATTGGGGTCGGCGATCTGGAACAGACGCTCGCCCCACGGCTCCTGACGCAGCGGCATGGTGATCTCGACCCCCGCCTCGCGCAGCCGCTTCTCCTGCTCCTCCAGGCCGCTGCCGAGGGTGAAGGCCAGGATCAGGCCGTCGGCGTGCCGGTCGCGCTGGCCGGGCGGCAGCACCTCGATGCCGCGGGCGAGCAGGACGACATCGATCGCGTCGGGCCGGGACAGGGAGGCGAAGCCTTCGGCGGCCTGCCGGACGCCGTAGCCCAGGTGGGTGGTGAAGAACGCCTGGGAGGCGGCGACGTCGTCGACGGTCAGCGAGACGGTGGAGGCGATGAACTGCACGAGGACTCCCTGGGGGCGTGGGGACGAGGGTCGGCGGCCGCGACGGCGGGATCCAAGCGTTCCTTCGTCGCAAACTTACCACCATGGCAACTTTACTGTGGGACTCCCGAGGGGGTCAACATAAAGTTGCTACGAGGGTAAGATTGCGTCATGGCCACCCAGACGCCCGCCCCGGCCCCCGGGCTGCGTGAGGCGAAGAAGCAGGAGACGCGGCAGCTCATCTCCGACCACGCCACCCGGCTGTTCATCGCCCAGGGTTTCGAACAGACCACCATCGCCGAGATCGCCGCCGCCGCCCGCGTCGCCAAGAAGACCGTCACCAACTACTTCGCCCGCAAGGAAGACCTGGCCCTGGACCACCAGGAGGAGTTCGCCGCCTCACTGGCCCACGCCGTCGCCGCCCGGCACCCCGGCGAATCAGCCCTGGCCGCACTGCGCCGCGCGTTCACCGACGCCACGGCCGCCCAGGACCCGGTCGCCGGTTTCTCCGGCCAGGAGTTCGCCCGCATGGTCGCCGACAGCCCCACGCTGACCACCTGCCTGCAGGGCCTGCACGAGCAGCGCGAACACCACCTCGCTCAGGCGCTCGCCGCGGCCACCGGCGCCGCACCCGACGACATCACGGTCCAGACCGCCGCCGGCCTGCTGAGCACCGTCCACCGCGTGCTGTTCCACCGCATCCAGGCCCTCACCCTCGCCGGCCGCCCCGACGACGAGATCACTCGCGTCATCGCCGCCGAAGCCGCCCAGGCTTTCGGCCTCCTGGAGCCCGCCCTGTCCGGCTACGCCACCGCCTGATCGGAGACGAGCGCTGCCGGGCGGCGGGGCAGCAGCAGCGGGGTCGCCAGCAGGAGAGCACCGGCCAGGCCGATGGCCGTACGCGGGCCGAGCAGGCTGCCCAGCACACCCCAGAGCGCCGTCAGAAGCGCGGTCGTGGCCTTGGTCGTCACCGCCCAGGCGGACAGTGTGCGGGTGACCCGATCGGCCGAGGTGCGTTCGAGTCGGTAGGTCGTGCAGACGGGGTTGAAGACCCCGCAGCAGAAGATGAGTCCGAGTTCGACGCCGATCACCAGCAGCAGCCCTCCGGTGCCCGGCTCGAGGAAGGCCAGGCCGACGGGCCAGAGCGCGCGCAGCGCCCCGGTCACGACGAGGACCTGGTGCTGCCCGAACCGGGTGACGAGCGGCCTGGCCAGCCGTGAACCGAGCAGCCCGCCGATCGAGGGCGCCGCGAAGGCGAGGCCGTACTGCCACGGTGTGAACCCGAGCCGGCCCAGCATCAGGACGGCGAGCAGCGGCTGGGCAGCCGTCACCAGGCCGTTGAACAAGGCGGTGTTGAAGAACAGCGGACGCAGTGTCGCGTCGGCGAGGATGTACCGCCAGCCGTCGAGCAGGTCCCCGGCCCTCAGGCGCGCGGCCGCCGGGCGCTCGGGCCGGGGCTCGTGTCCGCCCGACGCCCGGATGCCCAGGGCCGAGAGCAGGTAGCTGACCGCGTCGGCCACCACCGTCGCCACCGGACCGAGGAGCCCGATCGCCGCGCCGCCGAGCGGCGGTCCGACGATCGTGGTCGTCCAGGCCGTGGACTCGAACCGGGCGTTGGCGACGAGCAGGTCCTCGGCCGGCAGCAGCGCCTTCAGGTACGCGCCGGAGGCGGCACGGAAGGTGATGTCGGCCGCCGCCACGACAACCGAGACCAGCAGGAGCTGAAGGAAGGTGAGCACGCCGAGCGCGAAGGCGGCGGGGACCGTCAGCAGCGCCGCGCACCGCGCCAGGTCCATCGCGATCAGCACGGGCCCTTTACGGCGGAACTCCACCCACGGACCGAGCGGCACCGCCACGACCGCGCCCACCGCCGCCCCCACGGAGGCGAGCGCGGCGACCTGGGCCGGTCCGGCGTGGAGCACCTGGACGGCGATCAGCGGGAAGGCGCCGAACGCCAGCCAGGTGCCGAGCGCACTGGTCGCGTACGCCCCCCAGAGCCATCCGAACCGCCGACCCAGCCCGCCTCCGAGCAGCTGTCCCGGCCGGTGCCCGCTCCCCATGTCAGATGCCCCTCGCCACTCGCCCGCACAACCGATCCGCGATCGGAAGCATCAAAGCGAGCATCACCGCCAGGGATCAAACAACCGCGGAGGCGGCGGCCACAACCATCGGTTGTGGCCGTAGGCTGTCCGGCATGGACCTCGACACCGTCCGGACCTTCGTCGCCGCCGCCGACGCGGGGCGGTTCCAGGAGGCGGCCGCCGAACTCGGGGTCACCCAGCAGGCCGTCTCCAAGCGCGTCGCCGCGTTGGAGCGCACCCTGGGCGTGCGGCTGTTCGCCCGCACCCCGCGCGGCGCCGAGCTGACCATCGACGGGCAGGCGTTCCTGCCCCATGCGCGCGAGCTGCTGCGCGTCGCCGAGCGCGCGGTCACGTCCGTGCGTCCCGGCCGCCGTCCGCTCCGCGTGGACGTGATCGCCTCACGGGGTGCGGCCTCGGGCCTGATGCGCGGTTTCCACCGCGCGCATCCCGAGATCGCGCTCGACGTGGTGACGCTGTTCGAGATCGATACAGCCGTCGCCGCCATCCGGTCGGGTGCGGTCGACGCGACCTTCCGCGCGGTCGCCGTGCCGGGGCGGCCCCTTCCCGAGGACATCGAGTCCGTCCGGGTGGTCGACGAGCCGCTCCAGCTCCTCACCGGCCCCGCTCACGCCCTGGCCGGCGCGAGATCGGTGACCGTCGCACAGCTCACCGGCCACCGGATCTGGATGCCGGGCATCGTCCCGGGTACCGAGTGGGCCGCGTACTACGAGGACCTCGTCGCCGAGTTCGGTCTCGCCATCGAGGCGACCGGACCCAACTTCGGCTCCGACGCGCTCCTGGACACCGTCGCCGACACCCCCGCGCTGGCTACTTTCATGGGCGGCCACACGCGCCTCGTCTGGCCCGCCGGCCACGGCCTGCGGCGTATCCCGGTGACCGATCCGACGCCGGTCTACCCGCATTCGCTCCTCTGGCACCGGGACAACCCCCACCCCGCGCTGGCCGCCCTCCGCGCCCACCTCGCCGCCACAGCCACCGGCCATGACGCCGCCGGAACCTGGAGGCCCGCCTGGGTGACGGCGCACTGAGCGCCCTCACGTCCGCCACGTCGAACGGCCGAGGGCTCCAGAGCGACAAGCTCTGGAGCCCTCGGCGGGACCCTGTGAAGGAACGGGTGCGGGTTCGCTCACCATCGGTACCAGCGGCCGCGGCGGCCGCCTGTGCCGGTGGAGCGCATGACGAAGCCCAGAAGCCACAGCACCAGGACGACGACGGCGACCCACCAGAGAATCTTGAGGGCGAAGCCGGCCCCGAAGAGGACCAGCGCGAGAAGCAGAACAAGCAGCAGGGGAACCATATTTATCAACCTCCTGCACAATCGGTTTCCCGGCAATTCGGCGAGCATTCACCCACGGCCCTTTGTTTACGAAGGGAAAGCCGGGGCACAAGCCGCCTCTCGCCACACGGGACCCGACCTGTCAAGTGAAACTCATTCACTCCTGTTCGACCTTTCGAAAAGGGCCTGTCCGGCGAGATTCCGGGTACGCCTTTTCCGACGGCATCACCGGGCCGGACCGCGCACTGAGGGGATCGACGCCATGGAGGACGCAGGCGGTCGCGCCGCTCGCTGGTGGGCGGCACTGCGCCGGACGCCGGTGTCCGTCTGGAACGACGACGTCACCGACTGGGCCGCCGCCCTGACGTACTACGCGGTCCTGGCCCTGTTCCCGCTGCTGCTGGTGATCCTCTCGATCGTGGGCCTGACCATCCCCACGGCCAAGCCGGAGGTCATCGATCGCATGGCCCAGGCCGTCCCGTCCGCGTCCCGCGGTCTGCTGCGCAGCTCTCTGCGGCAGATGGCCGAACAGTCGTCGGCGGCGTGGACGCTGATCTTTCTCGGCGGGTCGGGGGCCCTGTGGTCGGGATGCAGCTATCTGAGCGTCTTCCGCCGGGCGTTGCACGCCATGCACCACGTCAGTGCGGACCGGCCGGTCTGGCGCACCGCTCCGCGCATCATCGCCACGGCCCTCGTCCTGATCTCCCTGCTTCTCACGTCGACCCTCGCGCTGTCCCTCAGCGGCAGCCTGGCCCGGCGTGTGGGCCGGTTCCTGGACCTGGGTACCGGGCCGCAGACCGCCTGGGCCACGCTCCGGTGGCCGGTGCTGGCCGCCGTCGCCGTCGCCCTGGTGCTCGTCCTCTACCGTTCGGGCCCCGAGTCCTCCCGCCGGGTCGGCAAGATGGCACCCGGCGGCGCACTAGCGGTCGCGCTGCTGCTGGTCGCGTCCGTCGGCTTCGCCGTCTACACCTCCCACGTCGGCACCTACCACCGTCTGTACGGATCGCTGGCAGGCGTCGTGGTCTTCCTGATCTGGCTGTGGCTGTCCAACCTCGCCCTTCTGATCGGCGCTCAGTTCAACGCGGAGCTGGCGAAGCCCACGCGAGCGAAGTGAGTCCGCCGGAGCGCGCCGCGGCCGCCTGACCGGACTGGAAGCACCGCCGCGGTCTCAGCGCGCGGCCGGCGGCAGGCGCAGAGCCAGCAGGGCGACGTCGTCGTGGGTGCCCGCCACCAGTCCGTCGAGCAGTTCGTCGCAGAATTCGTCGAGCTCGCGGTCGATCAATGCCGCCGCGTGCTGCCGGAGCCGCGTCATACCGTGATCCATGGTCTCGCCACGACGCTCGATCAGCCCGTCGGTGTACAGCAGGAGGGTGCTGCCCGGCGGCAGGAGCCGGCTCGCACTGGGGCGCTCGGCGTGCGGGTCGACGCCCAGCAGCAGGCCGTGCCCTTCGTGCAAATAGGTGGTGTCACCGGTCGAGGTGACCAGCAGCGGCGGCGGATGCCCGGCACTCGCCCACTCGAGGTGGCAGGGGCCGCCTTCCTGATCCTTGAGCAGCGCGTACACGCAGGTGGCGGTCCGGTGCCGGTAGAGGGCTTCGACGGCGAGGTCCAGCCGGCGCAGGATCACTCCCGGGGGTTCCTCCCGGTCGCAGGCGATGCCGCGCAGCATGTTCCGCACCTGGCTCATGATCACCGCCGCGCGCAGATCGTGGCCGGTGACGTCCCCGATGATCAGGGTGGTGTCGCCGCTCTGCGGCAGGACGAAGCTGTCGTACCAGTCCCCGCCGATCTGCGCGGTGACGACAGCGGGCGCGTACCGGGCGGTGATCCCCAGACCCGGCACGACGGGCAGGTCCGGCAGCAGGGAGCGTTGCAGGCGCTCGGCGACGTCCTGGGTCTCCGCGTACAGCCGGGCGTTGTCCACGGCCAGCCCGATACGGTGGCTCAGGTCCTCCGTCAGTGCCAGATCCGTGTCGCCCCACGGCGGGTGGCCCGCACCGCGTACGAGGGTCAGCGCGCCCACCACCCTGCGGCGGGCCCGCAGCGGTGCCACGATCATGGAGACACCGCCCAGACGGGCGAAGGGCTCCCGCAGAACGCCGTGCAGTGGATCGGGCGCCTCTTGCGCGTTCGGCGGCGCGCTGACCGGCAGCAGCAGGGGGCCGGCGCCGCGCAGCACCCGTGACAACGGCTCCGACGTCGTCTCCGGCATCGGCGGCAGCGGCCCCGTCAGACCGGTCAGGTCGGCGTCCGCGTCGCGGTGCACGACGCAGACCCGCTTGACGGAACCGTCCTCGTCCATCAGGTCCGCGGCACACCAGTCGGCCACGCCGGGCACCAGGAGATGGCACAGGCGCCTGAGTCCCTCGACCGCGTCCAGCGTGCTCGACAGGACCGCCGCACTCCGGTTGGCGAACGCCAGCCGGTCGAGCGCCGCCCGCAGCTCCGCCTGCACGTCATGGTCATCCATGTCGACTCACTACCCGCCCGGCGACCGTACGGCTGACGTCTTCGCACGAAACCACCCGGTACGTGCACCGATTCCGGTGGCCGCGCCTACGTCCCGGCGCTGTCCCGGAGGCAGGCGCCGCCAGGCGGTCGCCCCCGCGATCTCAGCGGCGGCCGGGCGGCAGCCGGCTCATGACCAGGGCACGGAGCGCCGGGCCTGGGCGGTACGACGGGGCGCGTCCGTGTTCCAGTCCAGGCGCAGGACGGCGAGGTCGTCGGTGTGGCGCTCCGCGTTGAGCGCGCGGGTGCGGGCGATGAGCCGGTCGAGGTGGGTGCCGGGATCGGACGTGTGCAGCGTGTCGATGAGCCGCAGCAGGCCCTCCACTCCGAGCCGGTCGGCACCGGCGTCGTCCGCGAAGCCCTCGATGAGGCCGTCGGTGTAGGCGATGAGCGCGCCGCGTGCGGGCAGAGCGAGCTTGGTGGCGGGCCAGTTGCCCAGGCCGGGTGCGATGCCCAGCGCGATGCCGTGGGCGGCTCTGACCTCCTCGGTGCCGTCGGACGTGACGAGGAGGGGTTCGTGGTGGCCGGCGAGGTGCAGCGTGAGGGTGGCGGCCGCCGGGTCCAGGGTGATGAGGGTGCAGGTGGTGAACAGATCGTTGCCCGCGCGTTCGGCGATGTGTATCTGTTCCAGGAACTGCAGCAGGTGCTCGTCGCGATGACCGCCGAGGGTGAGGGCCCGCCAGGCGATGCGGAGGCAGACGCCGAGCGCGGCGGCGTCGGGGCCGTGACCGCTGACGTCCCCGATGATCGCGTGGACCTGGCCGTCGTCGGTCTGGACCACGTCGAGGAAGTCACCGCCCAGCAGGGCCTGTGCCCGTCCGGGGTAGTAGCGGCTGGAAGCGGTGACGACGGAGGAGGACAGCAGGGGCTCGGGCAGCAGCCCGCGTTCCAGACGGGCGTTCTCCTCCGCGCGCAGCCGCCCGATCTGCAGGGCGGCGTTGGCGCGCTCGGCCTGCTTTCGCTGGACGGCGTAGCGGACGGCCCGCTGCATCAGCTCCGGGTCGACCTTGCCCTTGATGAGGTAGTCCTGGGCGCCCGCGGCGAGGGCGTCAACGCCCGCGCGGGGTTCGTCCAGTCCGGTCAGCACGATGATGGCGGCCTGCGTGTCCGTCTGGATCGCCTGGACGGTGTCCACTCCGGACGCGTCGGGAAGGTGCAGATCGAGCAGCACACAGTCGACAGGGTCCGCCGCCAGTACCCGGCGCGCGTCGGCGGCCGTGCGACACCGCGTCAGGGTGTGCGGCAGATCGGTGTCGTGGAGGAGCTCCTCGACCAGGAGAGCGTCTCCGTCGTCGTCCTCCACCAGCAGCACGGCGTACGGCGCGTCGTGGCCTGCGACAGGGGCGGTCACGGCTGTGTCTCTCTGTCCGGGGCCGCCGTCGCGGCCGGGAGGGCGGGGAGGGTGAAGACGACGCGGGTGCCGAGCTTGTACTCGGGGTCGATCCTGATCGTGCCGCCGTGGAACTCCACGACCTTCTTGCACATCGCCAGGCCGATGCCGGTGCCTGGATAGGCGTCCTTGGTGTGTAGACGCTGGAAGAGTATGAAGACCTTCTGCTGGAACTCCCGCGCGATCCCGATGCCGTTGTCGGTGACCGCGAACTCCCACACCCCCTCGTCGCACACGGCGCCGACGTGGATGCGGGGCGGCCGGTCGGGACTGCGGAACTTGATCGCGTTGGACAGCAGGTTCTGCCAGAGCATGCCCAGCTGGGTCGGGTCCCCGACGACGGTGGGCAGCGCGTCGTGGGTGATCTCGGCGCCGGTCTCCTCGACGCTCACGCTGAGGTCGCCCAGCGTCCTGTCCAGCACCGCCTCCAGATCGACGGTCTGGTGGTCGTTGTGCACCCGGCCGACCCTGGAGAAGGCCAGCAGGTCGTTGATCAGGACCTGCATGCGGTTGGCGCCGTCCACGGCGAAGTCGATGTACTGGTCGGCCTTCGCGTCCAGCTGCCCCCCGTAGCGCCGTTGCAGCAGCTGGGTGAAGCTGGACACCTTGCGCAGCGGCTCCTGCAGGTCGTGCGAGGCGACGTAGGCGAACTGTTCCAGTTCGGCGTTCGACCGCTTCAGGTCCTCCGCCTGCTCGTCCACCAGCCTGCGGGCCGCCTCGGTGAACCGCAGCTCCTCCACCAGCCGCAGGCGCATGGAGTCCACGTCGGAGGCGAGCCGGCGCAGGTCGGCGGGGCCCGTACCGCTGAGGGAACGGTCGAACTGGCCCTGCGCGACGTCACGGGCGGCCAGGCCGAGCTGGGCGAGCGGACCGGTGACGCCGCGTCGCAGGCCCTCGAAGACGAGCACCGCCACCAGGACGATGACGGCCGCGATGGTGGCGAACATCCAGTTCCGCAGGGTCACCGCCCGCCGCAGCTCATGGGTGGCCGCCGTCCGCTCGTTCTCCAGGTGGGTCTGCTGGCGTGTCATCGCGCGACGCAGCGAGTCGAAGGCCGCCTTGCCCTCGCCGGCCCGTTCGGAAGTGATCTTCGCGGCGTCCTCGCGGGAGGCCGCCACGACGGGCCGGGCCATGCGCTGCTGCCAGATACCGGCGGACTTCTCCACCGCGTCCAGGTCGGCACGGGCCTGGTCGTCGTCGCGGAGCAGGGGCCGCAGACGGCGGAGCGCCGCCTTCTCGTCGGCCAGGCCCTCCGTGTACGGCTGCAGAAAGTCCTGCCGGCCGGACAGACCGTAGCCGCGGACGCCGGTCTCCTGGTTGACCAGCGCCTCCTCCAGCCGGATCGACTCGATCAGGGCGGGCGAGCGCCGCTCCACCAACGAGGTCGTGACCTGTGTGGTGCGCCACATCGCCCAGCCGCCCAGCGCTCCCAGCACCGCCAGGACCATCAAGGTGGCGGACACCCCTGCCCTCAGCCAACGGCGGGTCGTCCAGCCCGCGAAAGCGCCCGCGGTTCCTGACGGCTTGCTATTCATGGCGGTGGACTTCTCTCCCTCGGCCGGTCATCCGGTCCGCGCCGGGCACGCGGCAAGCACACTGTACCCGCGGCCTGACAACGTATGTTGTCCCGTGCTGGATCAACGCCGTAGGGTGGTGCCCATGCCTGGCTCACCCTCCGCTCCCCGCCCAACGAGTGAGGACACGGCCGTGCTGGTGACTCGTTTGGTCGAGGAACTCGCCCGGCGGCTCAGCCAGGAGAGCGCCCGCTCACCGGCGGAATCCGTCGACACGGCCGGCGAATCCCGCAGGCATGCTCTGCTGCGCCTGTTCGTCCTCGCGAACGTCAAGCAGGCCGTCCGGCATCTGGAGGACCAGGCCGCCCTCACCGCCGCCGCGAGCGGAGCCGGCTACCCCGAGATCGGCCAGGCCGTCAGCATGAGCCGCCAGGGAGCGCGGCGCCGCTGGCCGGGGCTGGTCACCAACCGCGCACACCATCCCTCTCATCGCCCTACACCCCGGAGCACGTGAATCATGGCTGCCGCCGCAATCCGCCCCTACGACGTGCTGCTGGTCGAGGACGACCTCGCGGACGCGATGCTCATTCAGGACGCTCTCTCCGATCGCGGTACCCGGAATCTCACCCGGGTCTCCGACGGTATGGAAGCCCTTGACTACCTGCGCGACCAGGGGAACGAGCGCCCCGACCTCATCGTGCTCGACCTCAACATGCCGCGCATGAACGGGCGCGAGTTCCTCGCCGTGGTCAAGGAGGACGCCGAACTGCGGACCATCCCGATTGTCGTGCTGACGACGTCCGCCGCCCCCGACGACGTCACCGGCGCGTACCACCATCACGCCAATGCCTACGTCACCAAGCCCGTCAACCTCGAAGAGTTCGAGGCGGCGGTCCGGAGCATCGACGCCTTCTACCTCGACATCGCCGTCAAGCCTCCCAAGCAGTAGACACAGGCGCGACGCCGGGGCCCTCGCTTCCGTAGCGAGGGCCCCGGCGTCGTTTGCGGAGTGACGGCGGCCGAGGGCTCTCCCCCGCCCGATCCCCGCTCCGACTCTCAGGAGGTGCTGAGCATGCCTTCGCGCAGGCGGCCCAGGAGACGGGAGATCAGCCGGGAGACGTGCATCTGGGAGACGCCCAGGCGTTCGCCGATCTGGGCCTGGGTGAGTTCCTCGACGAACCGCCAGTGGATGATCTTGCGGTCGCGCTCGTCGAGTTCGACGATCATCGGGGCGAGGGCCTGGAAGTCCTCGACCAGGCCGAGGGCCGCGTCCTCGTCGCCGATGAAGTCGGCCAGCGCGGACTCACCGTCCTCGCTGCCGTTGATCGCCGCGTCCAGGGAAGAGGACTTGTAGCCGTTGGAGGCCAGCTGGGCCTCGACGACCTCGTTCTCGTCGAGGCTCATCAGCTCGGCCAGTTCCTTGGTGGTCGGCGTCCGCCCCAGGCGGGTGCGCAGTTCCTCGTTCGCGTGGGCGAGTTGGACGCGCGCTTCCTGGAGCCGGCGCGGGACGTGCACGGCCCAGGAGGTGTCGCGGAAGAACCGCTTGATCTCACCGACGATGTACGGCACGGCGAAGGAGGTGAACTCGACCTCGCGGGACAGCTCGAACCGGTCGATCGCCTTGATGAGTCCGATCATGCCGACCTGGACGATGTCCTCCATCTCCTCCGGTCCCCGGCTGCGGAACCGGCCGGCCGCGTAGCGGACCAAGGACATGTTCATCTCGATCAGCGTGTTGCGCGCGTCCTGGTACTCGGGCGTGCCCTCCTCCAGCACGGACAGCCGCCCGAAGAACAGCTTCGACAGCTCCCGTGCGTCCTTCGGCGCCACCTTCGAAGGATCGGCGATCTCCGGAACGTCCACCATCTGCCCAGTGGTCTGCACGGCCGTCGCCATCATGCGCCCCTCCCAGTCGATCACCATCGTCGTCGCCGGTCCGTCGTCCGGCATGGACGCGTCTACCCCGGCCGACGCCGAGCATGCCGCTGACTTTCGTCTTTTCCTGGCTCGGTTCCCGTGACACCCCGTGAGGGGGTGCGACGACCTGGATCGATCCGCCGGGTTCGCCCAGGAGTTCACGTTGCCGGACGACTCCACGGGGAACGTGCCCGCGCCTTCTCATGCGGGTCCGGGACGGTCAGGTCGTCTCCCGGGATCCGCGCCGGCGGCGGCTACGGCGTCAGCGCCGTCAGGCGACCGGTCCGCCCGCGTTGCGGATCAGTCGCTGGAGCACCTTCACCGTGGTGACGTAGTCCGCGTCGTCGATGCCCTCGTGGAGGGCGGCGCGGATCGCGGGAGCGTTTCGCGCGAGGTCGACGCGGGCTTGCTCACCCTCCTCGGTGAGCCACAGCCGGTGCTCGGCGTCCCGGGTCAGCCAGCCGCGTTCCAGGAGCACCTCGGCCTCCGCCGCCAGATCGTCCTCGGGCCGGATGTAGGAGGCCATGGCCTCCCGGAGCTCGGGCAGGGTCATCCCCGCGCCGTCGGGGGAGATGTCGTTCGCCGACAGGTTGCGCAGCAGCCAGAACTGGGGCTGGGTGTAGCCCTTTTCGGCCTGCTGGGCCCGGGTGTACGCGATGAGTGCCTCGTAGGCGACACCGGTCCAGTACGCGGCGGGCTGTCCGGCGAGTTCGGCGTCGGAGATCTGCGGGGTCGTCATGGGAGGTCCTTTCCTGGCACTTCGGTGCGGGCCCTGCGTGCTGTGCAGGTCATGCCGGGAACGTACGACCTCAAGTGCGGTTGAGGGCAAGCAGGTGATCTTCCGGGCTTCCTCTCGCTGACGACTCCTCCTCCCGTGGATCCCGCACCGATCTGCGCGGACGGCGGGTCCCGCACCTCGTCCTGGAGAAGTGCGATCGGGCCGGGCCACCGGCTTCGCGGCGGCCCGGCGGGCGGGCGCCTGCGCTCACACCGTCTTGACCTGGCCGCCGTCGATGGTGAACTCGGCCCCCGTGATGTTCCCGGCGAGCGGAGAGGCGAGGAAAAGGGCCAGGTCGGCGACTTCGCGGGCTTCGGTGACCCGTCCGGTGGAGATGCCCATGCTCCGCGGCACGACGACATCCATGGCTTCCTGCGCGGTGGTGCCCGCCTGGGCCGCCGCGGCCTCGGCGAAGCCACCCGGTGCGGTCCAGAAGGGGGTGCGGACCGGTCCCGGGGCGATCGCGTTGACCCGGACACCTCGCGGTGCGAACTCCTCGGAGAGCGACTTGGTCAGGCTGGCCAGCCCGGCCTTGGCCGCGGAGTAGTCCACGACGGAGGGGAAGGGCAGGCGCGCGTTGATGGAGCTGATGTTGATGATGGCTCCCCCGTCCGCGTCCAGCAGGCGGGGAAGCGCCGCACGGCTGGCCCGGATCGCGCTGAACAGCGTCAGGTCGAAGATCCGTCGCCACTCCGCGTCGTCGATGTCCAAGAAGGAGGGACGGGGTGTCGCGGCGCCGAGATTGTTGACCA
The DNA here is from genome assembly GCF_043079545.1 of Streptomyces sp. NPDC015171. Lineage (NCBI taxonomy): Bacteria > Bacillati > Actinomycetota > Actinomycetes > Kitasatosporales > Streptomycetaceae > Streptomyces > Streptomyces sp. NPDC015171. The sequence goes on along the minus strand of NZ_JBIBUO010000003.1, from coordinate 837,016 downwards.
GGATGTCGACCCTGCCGTACTGGTCCACAGCGCGCCCGACGAGCGCGCCCGGGCCGTCCACGGTGGACAGGTCGACCGAGACCGCGGTGACGCCGTACTTGTCGCGAAGCGCCTCCAGCTCGGGGGTGACGCTCCTGCTGCCGGCGACGACGTGTACGCCTTCACGGGCGAAGGCATCGGCGACGGCGAGGCCGATGCCCTTGCTCGCCCCGGTGACGACGGCGACGCGGCCCTTGAGCTGTAGGTCCATGGCGGTCCTGTCCTGAGTCGGCCCCCGCCTGTCCACGGTAGACGGATCCGGCGCCGCCGATCCGGCGGACACCGGGCCCCGACCGCCGAACGGGCGACCGCCGCCGTGCCCCCGCGTCGACGCCGGACGGCTGCCCCCCGGTGTCCAGAGCCCTACCTCGACACCTGCGCGGATAGTGGGCGGAAATAAACTACCCGCGTCTGCAATTACATAGGACGTACGGTACGCACAGGCCGCCCGAAGCGGCCCGCGCGTCCGCCGCTCCCCCACAGCCCCGAGGAGACACGCGTTGAACCCGCTGTTCACCCCCCTCGACCTCAGGTCACTGACGATCCCCAACCGCGTCTGGATGGCGGCGATGTGCCAGTACAGCGCCGAGCCGGACGGCAAGGGGGTCGGTGCACCCACAGACTGGCACTTCGCCCACCTGGCGGCTCGTGCGGCCGGCGGCACCGGACTGATCATCACCGAGGCCACCGCCGTCAGCCCCGAGGGCCGGATCAGCCCCTACGACCTCGGAATCTGGAACGACGACCAGGTCGCAGCGTTCCGGCGCATCACCGCCTTCCTGAAGTCCCAGGGCACCGTCCCCGGCATCCAGCTGGCGCACGCCGGGCGCAAGGCGTCGACCGAGCGCACTTGGGTCGACCGCGGGCGGCAGATCGCCCCGGACGAGCCGTTCGGCTGGACACCGGTCGGCCCCAGCGCGGTGGCCTTCGGCGAGACGTCTACGGTTCCCGAGGAACTGACCACGGCCGGTATCCGGGAGATCGTCCAGCAGTTCGCCGACGCCGCCGTACGCGCGCTCGCGGCCGGCTTCCAGGTCGCCGAGATCCACGGCGCCCACGGCTACCTGATCCACCAGTTCCTCTCCCCGCAGAGCAACCACCGCACCGACGAGTACGGCGGGTCCTTCGAGGGCCGGATCCGCTTCGCCCTGGAGGTCGTCGACGCGGTGCGCGCCGTATGGCCCGAGGACCTGCCGGTGTTCTTCCGCGTCTCCGCCACCGACTGGCTCTCGGAGAACCCCGAGGACGCCCGTGACGGCTGGACCGCCGACGACACCGTCCGCCTCGCCAAGGAGCTGATGGCACACGGCGTCGACCTGCTGGATGTCTCCACCGGCGGCATCGTGCCGGACGCGACGATCACCAGCGGCCCGGGTTACCAGGTCCCCTTCGCCGACCGCGTCCGCAACGAAACGGGGATGCCCGTCGCCGCCGTAGGCATGATCACCGAGCCCGCGCAGGCCGAGGATGTCATCGCCTCCGGCCGTGCCGATGCCGTCCTGTTGGCCCGGGAGCTGCTGCGCGACCCCTACTGGGCCCGCCACGCCGCCCACCAGCTCGGCGGCACCGTCAGCGCACCCATCCAGTACCACCGGGCCTGACGCCCCGGCGCGGGCCGCGGCGCCGGCCCGCCCGGCTCGTATCCCCCGCCGCGGCCGGGAATCCCGAAGCGATGCGATCGACATGATTCTCGCGATGGCATTCGCCGTGCTTGCCGCCGGCAGCAACGCATGGGGCACGGTCCGGCGGCGACGTGCCGCCACGACCACACCCGAATCACCTTCCCCTCTCGCCCTCCTCGGGGCCCTGCTGCGCAATCCCCTCTGGCTCGGCGGAATTCTCGGAGTCGTCGGCTCGGCGCTCTTCCAGGCACTCGCACTCGATTTCGGCAGCATGGCCGCCGTCCAGCCGGTCTTCATCCTGGAACTGCCCCTATCGCTCGTCTTCGGCAGCATGGTGTTCCGGGTCCAGGTGTCCCGTAAGGCGTGGTGGTGTGTCCTGCCATTCTTCGTGGGGCTCGCGGTCAGCCTCTTCTCGGCCGCGCCCTCCGGCGGACGCGCCCAGGTCCCCGGCGTGTGGCGGATTCCGACGATCGCCGTCATCGGCGCGATCGAGGCCGGGCTCGTCCTCGTCGGGCTGCGCCGCCCGCACGGTCCGGCCCGCGCGGCATGCCTGGACGCAGCGGCGGCCTTCGGCAACGCCCTCACGGCGGCCCTCGTGAAATCCGCGATGGACATCCTGTCCCGGGACGCAGCCGCCGCGTTCTTCCTCGCGCGGCAGACCTACGGATTCGCGCTCGCCGGCTCGTCCTCCGTCGTCGTGCTGGGCTACGCCATGCGAGGAGGCCCCCTCATCGCCTCCCAGCCGGCGCTCACCCTGGGGGATGCCGTGGTCAGCTTCTGCCTCGGGGTGACCCTCTACGCCGAGTCGCCACGCCACGGCGTGTGGCTCGTGCCGGCCCTCCTCGGGGTCGTCCTGCTCTCGTACGGCGTCTTCACGCTCTCCCGGACCCGGTGCCTGGCGAAGTGCGTCGACCAGGACGAGGACGAGGAGAGCGAGACCTACGAGACGCGGCGTCGAACGGCAACGGTCATGTAGGCGACAGCCTCACGCGCTTCCTTCCGCCGCTGACGATCCGGAAATGACTGAAGCTGTTCCAGGTGCATAATCGAAATGCCGGCGTCGGCGCAAGGGGACGGACGGAAGCCCGCGAGACCGGGGAAGCGGATGGCCGCTCATGTGCGCGAAGGCATGTGCGGCAGCCGGCATGGCCGTCGGCGCACCCCTGAGCACCCTGGCCGCGGCCCGCATGAACCGTCGCCCGCTGCTGCTCGGGTTTTCGGGCCTGCCCGTCGTCGGAAGTTCGCCTGGAAGGGAACCATCATGAGCCTGGACAGGATCCTTCCCGACCGCATCGGCTTCGGCACGGCCCCCCTGGGCAACATGTTCCGCGCCGTCCCCGACGAGGAAGCGTCCGCGACCCTCAAGGCGGCCTGGGACCAGGGCATCCGCTTCTATGACTCCGCTCCCCTGTACGGCGCCGGTCTCGCCGAGATACGCCTCGGCGAGCTGCTGTCCGACAAGCCGCGGGACCGGTTCGTACTGGCCACCAAGGTGGGCCGGGTCGTTCTCGACGAGGTCGACACCGGCAGCCGCGCGCTGGGCGAGAAGGGGGGCCTGTTCTCTGCGGGGCGGCCGAACACCATCGTCCATGAGTGGACCGCCGACGCGACCGAGCGCTCACTCGAAGGCAGCCTGGAACGCCTCGGCGTGGACAGGCTGGACATCGTCTGGGTGCACGACGTGGCCCAGGACTTCCACGGCGACGAGTGGCTCGGCAAGTTGGAGGAGGCCAGGACCGGGGCGTTCCGCGTGCTGACCAGGCTGCGGGACGAGGGCGTCATCAAGGCGTGGGGGCTGGGGGTGAACCGTACCGAGCCCATCGAGCTGACCCTGGCACTCGACGAACCGCGGCCCGACGGCTTCCTTCTGGCCGGGCGGTACACCCTCCTCGACCACCGGCACGCCTTGGAGCGGCTGCTGCCCATGGCCGAGGAACGGGGAGTCAGCATGGTGGTGGGCGGTCCTTACAGCTCCGGAGTCCTGGCCGGCGGAACCCACTTCGAGTACGCGGACGCGCCTCCGGAGATCATCGAACGGGTGCGGCGCATCCGGGAGATCGCCGACCACAACGGAGTGTCCATGAAGGCCGCCGCGCTGCAGTTCAGCCTCGCGCACCCGGTGAGCGAGGCCGTCATCCCCGGGGCGACGAAGCCCAGCCGTATCGCCGAGGATCTGGCGGCGCTCCACGAGCAGGTCCCGGCCCGGTTCTGGCGCGGGCTGCGCGAGGCCCGGCTGGTCAGCCCGGAGGCACCCCTGCCGGGAGGCATCTGACCCGCCCGGCTCCTCGGGCCCGCGCGCGGCGAGTTGGGGGGGGGGACCTGGCCGCGCTGCCGTGGGCGCCCGGCTGCTCATGAGCTCGTTCCTGGCGGCGGTCTGCACCTCATGCAGAAGGGGCCCGCATATGCGGGCCCCTTCTTCTTGTAGCGGGGACAGGATTTGAACCTGCGACCTCTGGGTTATGAGCCCAGCGAGCTACCGAGCTGCTCCACCCCGCGTCGGCAGTGCCACACTAGCATCGATCCACACCAAGGCCGGACACCAGGGGGTACGGCCGCCGTGGCGGGCGCCGGCGCGGCTCCGCCAGGAGACAGGCCGCCGGCGCGGCACCCGTGGCGTGACGCGCGGGACGTTCCCTCGCGCGGGCCGTCGCCCGGGCCTATACGCCGTCGTCGCCGACGGCTCCGAGGGAACGGGCGGCGGCGAAGATCCGTGCGCAGCGCGCCGTCATGGCTTCGGGTGACTGGTCGGGGTGGTTGATCCACCAGCGGACCAGGGCGGTGCACAGGCCGCGCCAGGCGAATTTGAGGGCGTCGGCGTCGAGCGGGTCACTGGATCCGGCCGTATGCAGGAGGTCGGCGGTGCCGATCGCGGCGAGGTCGTCGATGGCGTCGCGGTAATGGGCCGCCCGGTGGGCGGCGTCGCTGCCGGCCGGCAGCGTGGCGTCGTAGAGGACGAACCATGCCTCGCGCTGCCCGTCCAGGGCGGTGAACAGTGCGTCCAGTACGCGCAGGGAGGTGGGCGGCGCACCGGTGCCGGGTCCGGCCATCGCGGCGCGGACGGCGTCCAGCAGCCGGCTGCCGACCGGGTCGAGGCAGGCGAGGTAGAGGTCTTGCTTGCTGCCGAAGTACTGGTGCAGCAGCGGCTTGGTGACGCCCACGCGCGCGGCGATGGCGGCCATGGTCGTGGCCTCGTAGCCATGGCGGCCGAACTCCTCGGTTGCCGTGGTCAGAACCTGTCGTTCGCGCACGGCCCTCGGCACGCCCTTGGTGCCGGCCTTGGAGGGAAGCATTGTCATGACCTAGATCTTACCCTAGGGTAATTTACCATTGGGTAAGTTACTTGGATCCCGCTGGGAGCACACTCATGCCTGCCACCGCGACCGTCCCCGGCACCTCCCGCGCCCGCTCCTGGTGGGGCTGGGGCTACGCCGACGCACACCCCGACGACGCCGAATGCGCCGCGATGGGCGCCCTGTTGCCCGGCACCCTGGGCCGCCCGCTGCCGGTACCCCGGGTTGCCGACCTGCGCGTGGGCCGCTCCCGCGTGACGCCTCCGGGCGCGCTGGCACACCTGGTCACCGCCGATCCCGAGGCGCGCGCCGCGCATGCCATGGGCAAGGCCTACCGCGACGTCATCCGGGCCCTGCGCGGCCGGCCGGGCCGCATCCCGGACCTGGTCGCCCGGCCGACCGACGATCACGAGGTGGCCGATCTGCTGGACTGGGCCGGCGAGCACGGCGTGGCCGTCATCCCGTTCGGCGGCGGCTCCTCGGTGGTCGGCGGTGTGGAGTACCGCGGCGACGCCCACCACGCCGTGCTGTCGCTCGACTTGACGTCGATGAACCGGGTCCTCGAGATCGACTCCGCCAGCCGCTCGGCCCTCATCCAGGCAGGGGCCCTCGGTCCTTTGCTGGAAGAGCAGTTGCGGCCGCACGGCCTCACCCTGCGCCACTTCCCGCAGAGTTTCGAGTTCTCCACCCTCGGCGGCTGGCTGGCCACCCGGGCGGGCGGCCACTACGCCACCGTTCACACCCGCATCGACGACTTCGTGCAGTCGCTGCGCGTGGTCACGCCCGCCGGAACCGGCACGTCCTGGCGGCTTCCCGCGTCCGGCGCCGGACCGTCGCCCGACCGGATGTTCCTCGGCAGCGAAGGCACCCTGGGCGTCATCACCGAGGCATGGATGCGCTTGCAGGAACGCCCTCGGTACAAGGCCTCGGCTTCCGTGTCCTTCACCGACTTCCACCGCGCCCTTGACGCGGTGCGGGCGATCGCCCAGTCCGATCTCGCCCCGGCCAACTGCCGTCTGCTCGACCCCGGCGAAGCGCTTCTGTCGGGCGCCTCGCACGACGGTTCCAGCGTCCTGGTCCTGGGCTTCGAATCCGCCGCCACCCGCGTCGACGGCCGCCTCGCGGCCGCCCTGGACCTGGCCCGGGCCCACGGTGGCCGCGGCGAGGCTCCGGCGGCGGACCGTGACACCCCGGCCGACGCCGCCGTGACCGCCTGGCGCTCGGCGTTCCTGCGCATGCCCTATCTGCGCGACGGCCTGGCCCGCATGGGTGCCGTGGTCGAGACCTTCGAGACCGCCGCCACCTGGGAGAGGATTCCCGCCCTCATCGACACCGTCCGCACCGAAGTCGGCGCCGCCGCCCTGAAAGCCACGGGACACCAGGCGACCATCACCTGTCGCCTGACCCACGTCTACCCCGACGGCGCCGCCCCCTACTTCACCGTCGCCGTCGCGGGCCGCCCCGGCGACGAGGTCGAGATCTGGGACGACATCAAGGCCGCCGCGAGCGACGCACTGCGCCGGCACCACGCATCCATCACCCACCACCATGCCGTCGGCCGCGACCACCGCCCCGGCTACGACCTCCAGCGCCCGGAACCCTTCGCACTCGCCCTTCGCGCCGCCAAGGACGCGCTGGACCCCCGCCACATCCTCAATCCGGGCGCCCTGCTCGACTGAGGCCGGCCGAGCGGCGTCGCGTACAGGGGTGTCCGTCACCGGCTGGTATCCGTCAGCACGTCATGTGCGAACGGGACGGTGTCCGAGGGGAGGTCCGCCGGCCGCGGGACGGGGAGACCGTCAGCCGTCGTCCGAGGGGTACGGACGACTCCGCTTCGGGTGGCGGCGCCTGGCTCGCGGGTCTGCTGTAGTGGCGCCGAGGCGCGATCCACATTTTTCGGAGTCCGGCGGTCCGCGGATGTCGAGAACGTGCCACCGTCTCCGTCCCAGGGACATCAGCGGCCGCCACCGGCCGCACGAGGAATAAGGAGAAACCAGCATGGCGATTCAGCGGATGGACAACGTCGGCATCGTCGTCGACGACTTGGATGCCGCCATCGCGTTCTTCGTGGAACTCGGTATGGAGCTGGAGGGCAGGGCGGAGGTCGAAGGACTCGTCGCCGACCAGTGCACCGGACTCGACGGCGTCCACTGCGACATCGCGATGCTGCGGACCCCGGACGGTCACAGCCGGCTCGAACTGGCGAAGTACCGCAGCCCGGCGGCGATCAGCGCCGGACCGCGCAACCGGCCGCACAACATCCTGGGCACGCACCGCGTCATGTTCGCCGTCGACGACATCGAGGACACCGTCGCCCGTCTGCGCCCTCACGGCGCCGAACTCGTCGGCGGGATGGCCCGGTTCGAGGACAGCTATCTGCTCTGCTACCTGCGCGGCCCTGAGGGCATCATCGTCGGACTGGCCGAGCAACTGCGCTGAGCGGGAGCAACCGCACCTTCCGGCCGAACGAGGTCATCGAGGTTCCGAACCGTCCGACCGGCCAAAGGCAGGTGCCCGCGCGGTGACCCTGACCTGGTGTGTCTTCAACGCCGGCAACAACTGGTACTGGGCGGTCGACCACATCCGCGCCGACGTGGCCCCGCCGCCGCGGTACTGAGGCGCGGGGCACCGGCCGCGGCGGGCGGAACCGGCGGCACGTCATGGGGTGTCGCCGGTCCAGTCGAAGCGGCCCGGGTCGCCAGGGCGCGGGGTGTACACCGCCCGGCCCCCGGCGCCGAACCGGCCCAGTTCGGTCGGGAGCGCGGCACCGGTGTCGATCTCCCCCGCCGTCCAGCCGGTGACGTCGAGCAGCAGCCCGTCCAGCGGCCCGCCGACCAGCTCGACGTAGCGCCGGCCGGGCTCCGGGCCCGGGTGGTCGTGGTCCGCGCCGTAGACCCGGCCGCGCAGCAACTCCTCGTCATCGCGATCCATGCGTCCAGCCTCGCAGGCGCCACTGACAACGTGGTCCGGCCCCGGACCGTCGCCTGGTCAGTGGGCGGCGGGCACGGGTGAGAGGCGGTAGGCGTCCCCCTGGCCGATCACACGCCCGGCGGTGGGCGGCGGGAAGTGGGTGCCCAGCACGAGGGTGTCCGTGCCGGCGAGCGAGCCCAGCAGTGCGCGGCGCGAGGCCTCGGACCGCTCGGGGTCGATGTCGACGCAGGAGCCGATCGCGGGATCGGCGAACTGGACGGGGTGATGGATGCAGTCGCCGGTGATCACCGCTGTCTCGCCGCCGCTGCCCAGTCGCACGGCGACATGGCCGGGGGTGTGCCCCGGGGTGGGGATCAGCCGCACGCCGGGGGCGACGTCGGTCCCGTCGGCCGGGACGTCGACGAGGTCGAGCAGACCCGCTTCCTCGACGGGGACCACCGAGTCGAGGAACATCTGCCGGCGCGGCTCGTCCATGGCGTAGCCGCTCCAGAACTCGTGCTCGACGCGCGAGGTGACGTAGCGGGCGTTGGGGAAGGTGGGGACCCAGTCGCCGTCGCTCCGCCGGGTGTTCCAGCCCACGTGGTCGGTGTGCAGATGGGTGAGGAGGACCAGGTCGACGGCTTCGGGGGGGTAGCCGGCGGCGGTGAGGCGCTCCAGGTAGTCGGTGCTCAGGTCGTGCCAGGCCGGGTTGGCCCGCGTCTTGCCGTTGCCGATTCCCGTGTCGACCAGGACGCGCAGCCCGTCGGCGGTGAACGCGAAGCTGTGGCTGTCGAGGCGCAGGACGCCTTCGCGGTCGGCGAAGTCCGGGCGCAGCCAGTCCTGCCCGGCGACCACGGCCGGGGTGGCGGCCGGCAGCAGCCAGGGCCCGGTCGCGGGCGGCAGGGGCACCTCGTCTATGCGGTGCACGGTGACGTCGCCGACGGTCCAGGAGGGAAGGGCGGCGGCCTCGCCGGCGGGTGATGTGGTCATGATCCGTAGACTCCCACTAACGCAATCGGTTTGCTTTAGTGCACCTTAGGGCCTACAGTGCGTTAACGCAAAGCATTAGCGTTTAACGACTCGGCGCTCTCCCTTCCACCCTGACGCAGAAGAAGCCCGGTGGAACTGAAGGGGAGCCGATGAGGGAGGAAACACCCATGTCCGCCGACGAACTGACACCGCTGGAGGCGGCCCGCTGGGCCGGGCGGGCCGGACTGCCACTGGAAGACGCCCGGCACGCCGCCGTAGCGGCGACCGCCCGGCACATCCACTCCGTCGTGGCGCTGCTGCGGGAGCTGGACTTCGGCGACACCCCTCCCGCCACCGCCTATCGCGCGGAGGAGGTCCGGCACGACGTGCGCACGGAAGAGGCGGAGCGCCGCGCACACGCGGAACCAGCGGAGCCCGGCGCACGCGGGGAAAAGACGGAGCTCGACGCCGGCGCGAAGGAGGCGGGGCGCGATGTGGCCGTCTGAGCTGTCCCTCGCCGCCGCCGCGGACGCGATCCGGAACCGCGCGCTGTCCCCCGTGGAACTCGTGGACCATGTCCTGGAGCGCATCGAAACGACCGAGCCGCGACTGGGCGCCTACGCGACGGTGGACGCGGAGGGGGCACGCCGGGCGGCGCGGCAGGCCGAGCACGAGATCGCGAACGGCCGTCCGCGCGGCCCGCTGCACGGAATCCCCATGGGCCTCAAGGACCTGATCGACGTCGCCGGCACGGCGACCACGGCCGGCTCCCGGGTCCGGGCGGACCACCGGGCCGCTGCCGACAGCACTGTCGCCGCCCGCCTGGCCTCGGCCGGGGCGATTCTGCTCGGCAAGACCCACACCCACGAGTTCGCCTACGGCCTCACCACCCCGCAGACCCGCAACGCCTGGGACGCCACCCGGATCGCCGGCGGGTCCAGCGGAGGCTCGGCCGTCGCCGTCGCCGCGGGCACCGCGACCTTCGCCCTGGGCACCGACACGGGCGGCTCGATCCGCGTACCGGCCGCGCTCAACGGAGTCGTCGGCCTCAAGCCGACCTACGGCCTCGTCCCCCGCCACGGTGTCACCTCCCTGTCCTGGTCGCTGGACCACGTCGGCCCCCTCACGCGCACCGTCGAGGACGCCGCCCTGGTGCTGTCCGTGCTGGCCGGACACGACCCCCGCGATCCCGCCTCGCTCGACACGCCCGCCGTGGACTACCGCCCGGGCGCGCGGGCGGACGCGCCGGGCCTGCCGGACCTCTCCGGACTCCGTGTCGGCGTACCGGGCACGTACTACTTCGAGCGCGTCGACCCTGACGTGGAGGCCGCCGTCCGGCACGCCATCGGGGAGCTCCAGGCCCTCGGCGCACGCCTGGTCGACGTCGAGATCCCCATGGCCCGCTACATCCAGGCCACCCACTGGGGCCTGATGGTCCCCGAGGCCACCGCCTACCACGAGGGCAGCCTGCGCACGGCCCCCGAGCTGTACCAAGCGGACGTACGCGTCCTGCTGGAGGCCGGCGCCCTCATGTCCGCCGGGGACTACCTGCGCGCCCAGCGCGCCCGTACCCTCATGCGGCGGGCCTGGGCCCACCTGCTCGACGAGGTCGACGTCATCGCCGCGCCCACCGTCCCGACGACCGCGGTCAAGGCCGGGCAACAGAGCGTCACCTGGCCGGACGGCACCACCGAGGCCGTCCCCGACGCCTACGTACGCCTCTCCGCCCCGGCCAACATCACCGGAGTGCCCTCCCTGACCCTGCCCGTCGGCCACGACAGCGCCGGCATGCCCATCGGCATGCAGCTCCTCGGCCGGCCCCTCGGCGAAGCCGGACTCCTGCGGGTCGGCCACGCGTACGAGGCGACCCGCCCCGCCCGCACGCTCGCCTCCCCTCTAGACGCAAGAAAATTGCTTTAAGGTGAAGATATGAGTCGACAGATGGTGCGCCCCGGCGGCCGTAGCGCCCGGGTCCAGGCATCGGTGCACACGGCAGTGCGCGAGCTGGAGTCCGAGCTGGGCCGGGACGCCCTGACGGTCCCCCTGGTCGCCCAGCGGGCCGGAGTCACCCCGTCGACGATCTACCGGCGCTGGAGCGACCTCCAGGCACTGCTGTCGGACGTCGCCGTCGAGCGGCTGCGCCCCGACACGGCACCCGAGGACCACGGGTCCCTCTCCGCCGACCTGATGACCTGGGCCGAGCAGTTCCTCGACGAGATGTCCTCCCCCTCGGGCCGCGCCTATGTGCGCGACGCCCTGCTGGGCGACCCCGACGGCAGCAACGCGGGCCAGTGCTCCGCCTACGCGGCCGAGCAGATCGATCTCGTCCTCGCCCGCGCCACCGACCGCGGGGAGAGCACCCCCGACGTCGAGTCGGTCGTGGACCACGTCGTCGCGCCGCTGATGTACCGGATCCTCTTCCGCCCCGAGGGACTCGACGCGGCGTACGCGCACCGGCTCGTCGAGGAAGCGCTCACCGCGGACACGGGATCGCGCCGGAGAAAGGTCTCCGCCGACTGATCAGAGCCGCAGGCCCGGCCGGCCGCGGACAGGGCCGTGAGCGTGCCCCGGGGACTGCGGAGTCGTTCCGCTTCCGCACCACCCGGGGCTCACGCCTCCTTCTCCCTGCCCGCGTACCGGATGACCTCGCACGCGTCGAGGATCACCAACCCCGACTCGACCAACTCGTCGAGTTGCGGCAGGAAGGCCCGCACCCGGTCCTCGGTGTCCACGACGACGACGGCCACCGGCAGGTCCTCGCTCAGCGACAGCAGCCGCGAGGTGTGGATGAGGGACGAGGCGCCGAACCCCTCCACCCCGCGGAACACGGACGCGCCGGCCAGGCCGGCCTTGTGTGCCCGGTGCACGATCTCGCTGTACAGCGGCTTGTGGTGCCAGCTGTCGCTCTCGCCGATGAAGATCGTCACTCGCAGGGCGCCGCCCGTCAGCCTGGTCACCGCTGCCGCCGTGCCGTCAGGCGGCGCGCGGCCGACGGCGGCGACGGCGACGGCGACGGCGACGCGCCGCAGACCTCGAAGGTCTTCGCGGGGGTACGGCTCACTCGCCGATGGCGGCCTGGTAGCCGGCGGCGTCCATGAGCCGGTCGAGTTCGGCCTTGTCGGACGGCTTGAGCCGGACGATCCACGTGCCGTAGGGGTCTTCGTTGATCAGCTCCGGACTGTCGGACACCTCCTCGTTGACGGCGATCACCTCACCACCCACCGGAGAGTAGTAGTCCGACGCGGCCTTGACCGACTCGACGACACCGGCGGCGTCGCCGGCCTCGAGGACCCTGCCCACCTCCGACAGCTCCACGAAGACGATGTCGCCGAGTGTCTTCTGGGCGTGATCGCTGATCCCCACCGTCACCGTGCCGTCCGGCTCCAGCCGGGCCCACTCATGTGATTCCGCGTACCGCAGCTCAGCCGGGGTGTTCGACATGCGCGCTCCACCGAGGTCGTAGATGAATCAGCTGGCTCATCATGCCCGATGACGGCGGAGGAACATCCGAAGCTGCCCGGTATGTCTGACGTCGTGTCAAGTCGGGGAGTGCCCGCCGGGGGCCGGGGTGCCGCCGCCGACCGGAGGCGGCACCCCGGAGCCGGTGCGAGACTGGACCGTACACGCCGGCGGAGGCCGCCCCAGCGGTTCGGCGGGGGCGGCCTCCGCCGCCTTCGTGACATGGCCCGTGGAGGCATACATGTCGAACGACGAGCCGACGGGCGCAGACCAGGCGCCCCGTTCCCACGCGTGGGAGACGGCGCTGACCCTGTTGCAGACGGCGACACCGCTGACCGTCCCCGAAGGTGCCGAAGCGATGACCGTCATCGTCGCCTTTCCTCCGGGCGACCCCGGCACCCCTCCGCACCGGCACTCCGGTCCCGCGTTCGGTTACATGCTGGAGGGCGAGATGCTCTTCGAGCTCGAAGGCGAGCCGGAGCGCGTCATCAAGGCCGGCGAGACGTTCTGGGAGCCGGGCGGCGACGTCATCCACTATCAGGACGGGAACAACCGGACGGATTCCTGGAGCCGCTTCCTCGTGACGATGATGTGTGCGCCGGGTCAGCCCATGCTGACCCTGGTCGACGACGAGGAACTGGCCCGGCGCAGGAGCCGGCGCGCTCCGCGCCCCGCCTGACCTCCTCGCGAGCCACCGGTGGGCGCCGCCGGTCAGGTCATGTGTGGACCGAGTAGGAGTGCGCGCCGGTTCCGGCCAGGCCGCCGGCGTCGGCGATGAGGTACTCGTCGCGGATCGGACGGCCCGCGAACCAGGACTCCAGGATCTCCCGGGTGCCGGCCGCGTAGCGCGCCTGCGCGGACAGGGACGAGCCCGAGATGTGCGGGGTCATCCCGTGGTGCGGCATGGTGCGCCAGGGGTGGTCGGCGGGGGCCGGCTGGGGGTACCAGACGTCCCCCGCGTACCCGGCCAGCCTGCCGCTGCGCAGGGCGCGGACCACGGCGTCCCGGTCCACGATCTTTGCCCGGGCGGTGTCGATCAGGTAGGCGCCGCGCTTCATCGTCGCCAGCAGTTCCTCGTCGAAGAGGCCCTCGGTCTCCGGGTGCAGCGGTGCGTTGATGGTGACGACGTCGCAGTGCGGGACCATGTCGGCGGTGGTCTCGTGGAACGTGAGCCCCAGTTCCTCCTCGACCTCCCGAGGCAGCCGGTACCGGTCGGTGTAGTGCAGCTTCACGTCGAACGGCGCGAGCCTGCGCAGGACCGCGAGGCCGATGCGCCCGGCGGCGACCGTGCCGACGTGCATTCCCTCGAGATCGTACGAGCGGGCCACGCAGTCGGCGATGTTCCAGCCGCCGTCGAGGACGACCTGGTGCGAGGGCAGGTAGTTGCGCACCAGGGACAGCGTCATCATCACCACGTGCTCGGCGACGCTGATGCTGTTGCAGTACGTCACCTCGGCGACCGTCACCCCGTGCGCGATCGCGGCGTCGAGGTCGACGTGGTCCGAGCCGATGCCCGCGGTGATCGCCAGCTTGAGGTTCTTCGCGGCGGCGATCCGCTCGGCGGTGAGGTACGCCGGCCAGAACGGCTGCGAGATGACGATGTCGGCGTCGGGCAGCTCGCGGTCGAAGACCGACCCGTCGCCGTCCTTGTCGGAGGTGACGACGAGGGTGTGGCCGGCCTTCTCCAGGTAGCCGCGCAGGCCCAGTTCGCCGGAGACGCTGCCGAGGAGGCGGCCGGGGGTGAAGTCGATGGCCTCGGGGGTCGGGGTGGTCTGGCCGCCGGGGTAGTGATCGATCGCGGGGAGGTCGTCGCGGGCGTACTCGGTCGGGTATCCCTCGGCCGGGTCGTCGTACAGAACACAGAGAACCTTGGCCATGTCGCGGCTCCTCAACTGTGTTGTGGAAGATGTGGTTCACGATGCTCGCCGTCATTCTCCCCGGTCAAAGCGATCCTTGCTATGCGGGCATAGTCAGCGGCTATCAGGGTGCAGATACGTCCGCAGCAGTTCGTCCAGCGCGTCCCGCAGTCCCGCTTCGCGTGCCACTGTCAGCAGTGCCTCGGCCAGGACGGACTGCGGCTCGCTGCGGGCGACGACCAGTCCCACCCGGGGGCCGTGCGCGGGTCCCTCCAGCGGCACCACGCGCATCCCGTCCGGCACCCCGAACATGTGCAGCCAGGCATGCGAGATCACGCTGGACCAGCGCCCGCCGGGCAGATGGGCGTAGAGCCCGGCGACGCTGTCCGACTCGATCGCCGGGGCGGCGGTGGCCCCGTCGGCCGCGAAACATCCGTCGATGATCCGGCGGTTGCGCATCCTCGGCGACAGCAGGCACAGCGGGAGGACCGCGGCCTGCGACCACCGGGCGGCGTCGCGGTCGCCGAGCGGGCCGTCGACCGGTGTGAGGAGGACGTAGCGCTCCTCGTACAGCGGGAAGCGGCGCACATGGCGCAGTGCGCCGTCGTCCAGGTAGGTCATGGCCGCGTCCAGTCCGAACTCCGCAAGGCCGCGCCTGATCTCCGCGGACGACAGCGACTCCAGGGTCACCCCCGCTCGCGGGTGACGGTCGCAGAAGGGCGTGGTCAGCAGGGACACCACGGGCACGGCCGTCGGTACGACCGCCAGCCGGAGCGTGCCGGTCAGGCCGCCGCGCAGCGCTGACAGCCGCTGGCGCAGCGCCTCCTGCTCGGCGAGCATCCGGTGGGCCCACTCCAGCACCATCTGCCCCTCGGGTGTCAGCCCCTCGTACCGCCGGCCTCGCCGCACGATCGGGACGTCCAGCTCGTGTTCGAGCCTGCGGATCGCCGCCGACAGCGAGGGTTGCGACACGTAGCAGGCGGCTGCCGCACGGGCGAAGTGGCGTTCCCTGGCGAGTGCGACGAGGTACTCCAGCTGGCGCAGCAGCATGCGCGGCCTCCGGGCGAGAGGGGACGGCTAGGGTTCTGGGGTGCCGACGTACAGCATTGGCCAGGCCGCGCGCCTGTTGAGGGTGAGTCCGGAAACTGTCCGCCGGTGGTCGGACGCGGGCCGGCTGCCGATGGGGCGGGACGGCACGGGGAACCGGGTGATCGACGGCGTGGGTCTCGCGCGGTTCGCGCGGGAGAAGGCGGCCGAGGACGAGCGGTCCGGGGCTCCCGGTCCGCCCACGTCCGTGCGCAACGCGCTCACCGGGATCGTCACGGCCATGACGATGGACGATGTCGTGGCCCGGGTGGAGATCCAGGCCGGTCCGCACCGGGTCGTGTCCCTGGTGACCCGGGAGGCCGTGGACGAGCTCGGTCTTGCGGTCGGGGTCACGGTCGTCGCGCGGGTGAAGTCGACGAGCCTGCATGTCGAACGGCCGTAGCGGCCGGTGCGCCGCTCGTGTCCGTGCGGCACAGCAGGGCCGCCCACAGGTCGAGGCGGTCCCGGAGGCGGGACAGGTCGCGGCCGGTGAAGTGCTCGATGCGCTGGATCCGGTAGTGCACCGTGTTGACGTGCAGGTGCAGCGCCTCGGCGGTGCGGGCCCAGGAGCCGTCGTGGGCGAGGAAGACCTCCAAGGTGTTCAGGAGCGCTGCGGCGGAGGCGCTCTCCGTGTCGAACAGCGGGCCGAGGACACCGCGGCTGTAGGTGACGCGTACCTCGGTGGGTATGCCCGTGAGCAGCGCGTCCACCGTGGTCAGCGTCGTGGCGTCGGTCAGTGTGCCGGACCCCGCCGACCGTGCGGACGTCAGGGCGTACCTGGCCTCGGCCAGGGCGCCGGGCAGTCCGGCCGCATCGGTGGCCGGGGAGGCGAGCCCGCCGTGCAGCAGGGCGTCCGGCTCACAGGCGGCCACCAGTGGCCAGATCCCGGCCAGATCCGCGGCGGCGTCCTCGGGCACCACCGCGAAGGCGGTTCCGTCGGGCAGGTGCCCCACCGCTGAGAACGCCGGGGCCACCTGCGCGACCGCCTCCGTCAGCGCGCCTCGCGCCAGTCCGTCGTGCCGTGCGCCGGTGTCGGCCACGACCACGCGGTACGGCCCTTCCGCCGGCAGGCCGCAGGCACGCACCGCGGGGACCGGGTCACCGGCCTCGGGAGCGGTCAGCAGCCTGCCGAGTTCCGCCGCCGTCCGGTGTCCGTCGGCCCGCCGGCGGGCCGACGCCTCCTGGCAGCGGCCCAGGACGGCGGTGATCTCCTGCATCAGCCGCGGGGGGACGGCGACCCCGTCCGGCAGATGGAGGTACCAGCGTTCGTACGGGGTGGCCGGGTCGGCCTCCACCGGTACCGCCGCGCCGCTGTGGCTCCGGGTGAGGACGGCGGCCTCACGCGCCGGAAGCGGTGCGGCGCCCGGTGTCGCGGCGACGGTCCGCCCCGACGGCGTCAGGACGTAGGCCGGGCCCGCGTCGAGGTGCGCCAGGACGGTGGCCAGGACCAGGGCCGGGTCGGCGTCCTGCGCGACCAGCCGGTCCAGCCGTACCCGCACATGCTCGGGCAGCGCGTGGTGGCGGCTCAGACCGCCCCACTGCCTCAGGTACACGGCGTCCGTGATGGCGCGGAACATCACATGGGCAGGTACGCCCGCGACCGGCACTCCATGGCGTACGCACGCCTCGACCAGGTCTGCGGGGACCGAGCCGTGCGTCTCCTCGCCGGCGAGGAGGGCGACGGCGCCCGCGTCCCTGAGCCCGGACACGAAGCGTTCGGCCTTGTCCCTGCCCCCGGCCGCGCTCCACCAGACGAGTCCGCTGAGCACGACCTCGTCCGGCCGGACGAAGCGGGCCGGGTCCTCCAGGTCGGTGACGGTGACTCCGCTGATCTCGCGCTTCAGCAGTGCGTTCTCGGCCCAGAGCAGGCGCAGGCCGAGAGATTCGTCCTGAAGGAGATGTTCGACGTGCATGCGTTCCGGCTCCTCATACGACTGCCGGGTGGCAGTGCCCGACACCCGGCATCTCACATTCACCAGGTGCATGCGAGTCAGGGCATCGTAAGTGCCAGAAAGGGTCAGCGGTATGCCTCTTGGTTGATTCACCAAGTATCGAGCGGGGAAAGCCGTCGTTTCCGTACTGTGAAACAGTCGTTCTGGCCGGTTCTCGTTGCTTCACTGGCCGTCATGGACCTGAACACGGTGGTGGAGATCCGGGACGCGAGGCATCCCGCGCCCTGGCGGCCGGGCGACGCCTGGCTCGGTGGGGGCACGTATCTGTTCTCGGAGCCACAGCCGCACCTGCGCCGCCTGATCGATCTGAGCCGGCTGGGCTGGACCCCGGTGCGGCGGCACCGGGACGGCTCCCTGGAGATAGCGGCCACCTGCACCATCGCCGAGCTGTCCGGGTTCGCGCGGGGGCTCGCCGCCGAGGCGGCGCCGCTGTTCGAGCAGTGCTGCCGGGCGTTCCTCGCCTCGTTCAAGATCTGGAACATGGCCACGGTCGGGGGAAACCTCGGCAACGGACTGCCGGCCGGCCCGATGATCTCTCTCACGGCCGGACTCGACGGGGAGTGCCTGCTGATCGCGCAGGACGGTGCCCGGCGCCGGGTCCGGGTGGTCGACTTCATCACCGGCGCGGGCCGCAAGGTCCTCGCCGAGGGCGAGCTGCTGCGGTCGGTCACCCTGCCGGCCCGCGCCCTGGCCTGCCGTACGGCGTTCCGGCAGGCGTCGCTGTACGGTCTCGGCCGCTCCGGTGTGCTGATCATCGGCACGCTCGACCCGCTGGACGGTTCCTTCGCCGTCACCCTCACCGCTTCCACGGTCCGGCCGTTCCGGCTGTGGTTCCCGCTGCCGCCGACCGCCGGGGCACTGCGGGCGGCGATCGTTTCGGCCGTCGCCGACGACGAGTGGTTCGACGACATCCACGGGCTGCCCGAGTGGCGGCGCCACATGACGTTCCGGTACGCGGAGGAGATCCGCCGGGAGCTGGCCCAGGAGGCGGCACGATGAAGGTCGAGGTCAACGGACGGTCGCACGAGGAAGAGCCGCGCCCCGGCCAGTGTCTGCGCACGTACCTGCGCGAACGCGGCTGGTTCGGGGTGAAGAAGGGCTGCGACCAGGGCGACTGCGGCGCCTGCACGGTCCACGTCGACGGCAGGCCCGTGCACAGCTGCCTGTACCCCGCCTTCCGCGCCGACGGCCACCGGGTCACCACGGTGGAGGGGCTGGCCTCCCCCGAGGGCGACCTCCACCCCGTGCAGCAGAGGTTCCTGGACGCCCAGGGCTTCCAGTGCGGCTTCTGCACGGCCGGTTTCCTGATGACCACGGCAGCCCTCGACGAGGAGGAACTGGCCGATCTGCCCAGGGCGTTCAAGGGCAACCTGTGCCGGTGCACCGGCTACCGGGCCATCGAGGACGCCGTGCGCGGGGTGAAGAACACCGAGGAACCGGCGCCCGGCGAGTCGGTCGGGCGCAGCCTGCCGGCCCCGGCCGGGCCGCAGGTCGTCACGGGCACCGCGCGCTACACCTTCGACGTGGACGTGCCCGGCCTGCTGCACATGAAGCTGCTGCGCTCCCCGCACGCGCACGCCCGCATCGTCGCGATCGACACCTCGGCGGCCCTGCACGTACCCGGGGTGCACGCCGTGTTCACCCACGAGGACGCGCCCGAGCGGCACTTCTCCACCGCCCGCCACGAGCACCCCGAGGAGGACCCCGACGACACCCGCGTCCTGGACGACACGGTCCGCTACATCGGCCAGCGCGTCGCCGCCGTCGTCGCCGACAGCGAGGGCGCCGCCGAGGAGGGCTGCCGCCGCATCGAGGTCACGTACGAGGTGCTGCCCGCCGTCCTCGACCCCGAGGAGGCCATGCGCCCGGGGGCACCCGTCGTCCACGACAAGGACGCGAGGACGCACCGCATCTCCCGGCCCGAGAACAACGTGGTGGGCGAGGCGCACGGCGAGACAGGGGACGTCGAGGCCGGGTTCGCCGAGGCCGACGCCGTGTACGAGGGCACCTACCGCACCCAGCGCGGGCAGCACGCCAGCCTGGAGACGCACGGAGCCGTCGCCTGGTTCGACGAGGACGGCCGCCTCACCGTGCGCACCAGCTCGCAGACCCCGTTCCTGACCCGACGCGCCCTGTGCGCCCTGTACGACCTGCCGCTCGAAGGGGTCCGGGTGATGGCGGGCCGGGTCGGCGGCGGTTTCGGCGGCAAGCAGGAGATGCTGGTCGAGGACATCGTGGCCCTCGCCGTACTGAGACTGCGCCGCCCGGTGAAGCTGGAGTACACGCGTGCCGAGCAGTTCTACGGCGCCACCACCCGCCACCCCTTCACGATCCAGGTGAAGGCGGGCGCCCGCCGTGACGGCGTCCTCACCGCGCTCCAGCTCCGTGTGGTCGCGAACACCGGCGCGTACGGCAATCACGGCCCGGCGGTGATGTTCCACAGCGTCGGCGAGTCCATGGCGATCTACCGGGCCCTGAACAAGAAGGTCGACGCCTTCTCCGTCTACACGCACACCGTTCCGGCGGGCGCCTTCCGCGGCTACGGCCTCGGACAGGTGATGTTCGCCGTCGAGTCCGCCTTCGACGAACTGGCCCGGCGGCTCGGTCTCGACCCCTTGGAGTTCAAGGCCCGCAACGTCATCGGCGCCGACGAGCCGATGGTCACGCCCGGCGGCCATGAGGAGGACCTGCACATCGCCAGCTACGGCCTCGACCAGTGCATCGGCATCGTGCGCCGGGCCCAGGCGGAAACGGGGGCCGGCCGTCCCGCCCCGGAGGGCTGGCTGGTGGGCGAGGGCGCGGCCCTCGCGATGATCGCGACCGGGCCGCCCGGCGGCCACATCGCCGACGCGAGGGCGACGCTGCTGCCCGACGGCACCTTCGACCTGGCCGTCGGCACGGCCGAGTTCGGCAACGGCACGACCACCGTGCACCGGCAGATCGCGGCCGGCGAACTCACCACCACCGTCGACCGGATCACCATCCGCCAGTCCGACACGGACGTCGTACGCCACGACACCGGCGCGTTCGCCTCCACCGGCACCGTCGTCGCCGGCAAGGCCACGCTGCGCGCCGCCCGCGCCCTCGCCGACATGCTCCTCGACTTCGCCGCCGCCCACCTGCGCCTGGCGCGCGCGGAGTGCCGGCTCTCGGAGGAGGCCGTGCTGCACCCCGGCGGACGCCTGCCGCTGAAGGAGCTGTACGCGGCCGCCCGCGCCGTCGGAGTCGAGCTGGCCGCCGACGGCAATTTCGGCGGCACTCCGCGCTCGGTCGCCTTCAACGCCCAGTGGTTCAGACTGGCCGTCGATCCGGGCACCGGCGAGATCCGCATCCTGCGCAGCGTGCACGCCGCCGACGCGGGCAAGGTCATGAACCCGATGCAGTGCCGCGGGCAGGTCGAGGGCGGGGTCGCGCAGGCCCTGGGCTCCACCCTCTTCGAGAACGTCCGCATCGACGCACACGGCAAGGTGGAGACGTTCGCCTTCCGCCAGTACCGGCTCCCCCAGTACGCCGACGTCCCGCGCACCGAGGTCCACTTCATGGAGACCGCGGACGCCATCGGTCCCCTGGGCGCGAAATCGATGAGCGAGAGTCCGTTCAACCCGGTCGCGCCCGCCTTCGCCAACGCGCTGCGCGACGCGACGGGCATCCGGTTCACCGAACTGCCCTTCACCCGCGACCGGGTGTGGCGGGCGCTGCACGAAGCGGGCGTGACCGGTCAGAGCGTGAGCAGTTCCTCGTAGAACCCGCCGAAGCCCCGCTCGCGGTCCACGAGATGGATCTCCAGGATCCAGTGGCAGCGGCGCCCGGCCTGGTCGGTGCGCCGCAGCGGGGTGTCGTTGGCGGGGGTGATGTACGACTCGACGTCCGCTCCGTCGATCTTCTCGTGCGGGAACTCGCCGACCAGGTGCCCGGCGTGCCAGCCGCCCAGCTCCCAGCCCGCCCCGGCGGCGAGCCGGGCGGCCTCGGCGTGCAGGGCGGCGCCCGTGATCTCCGGATCGCCCTCGAAGAACCGCTTGCCCGCGGCGAAGACCTCCGGCAGGTCGTCCCGCAGCCGGTGCTTGACCGGGTCGTCGCCGAGGACGAAGGTACGGCCGAAGTCGGCCTCGTACTCCTCGAAGATCGGGCCGAAGTCGGCGAACACGATGTCGTCCGCGCCCATCACCCGGTCCGGCGGGTTCTCCTTGTACGGCAGGAGGGTGTTCGGTCCGGACCGCACGATCCGCTTGTGCCAGTGCCGCACCGTCCCGAACAGCTCGTTCGCCAGGTCCCGGATCCGGTCGCTGACCGCGCGCTCCCCCTCGCCCGGCGCCACGAGCCCGCGCTCCTCGATCTCCGCGAAGAGCCGCACGGCCTTCGCCTGGGCATCGAGCAGGCGCGTCGCGCGCGTCGATTCGTCATCAGCCATGGGCCGACCGTAGCCACCGTGATCGTCTTCGGCAACGCGATCCGCGGTGGCCGGGCCCCGGCGGCGTGGCGCGTTGTCACTACCTCCAACATTCCAAGCTCATCCGCAATGCCTTTTGTGGATTCAGCCGAGCATTTGCCAGGTGATTGTCGAATATTCATCGCACATGCAGGATGGAGATCGACCTTCCCCGTTCCCGCTCACGATCCTGCTCACGAGGCGAGGTAACCCCCATGACCACCCGCACCCAGGACGGCGGCGCCGGTGACGTCGACTACGGAGCGATCGGCTCCGGCTGCTCCTCCTACCGTCGGCCCGACGAACGGGTCGCCCGGCTCATCGCCGAGGCCCTGGGCGACGCCCGGAGGGTGCTCAACGTGGGCGCGGGCGCGGGCTCGTACGAGAGCGCGGCACGTACGGTGACGGCGGTCGAGCCCTCCGAGTCCATGCGCGCCCAGCGGCCGACGCGCCTTGCCCGCGCGATCGACGCCGTGGCCGAGGACCTCCCTTTCGCCGACGGCGAGTTCGACGCCGCCATGACGCTGTTCAGCGTGCACCAGTGGTCCGACGCCAGGGCCGGGCTGCGCGAGATGCGACGCGTGACCGACGGGCCCGTCGTCGTCCTGACCTGTGACCCCGCTCAGGTCCGGGACTTCTGGCTGTACCGGTACGCACCGGAGGTGCTGGACATCGAGGCCCGCCGGTACCCGCCCGTCGAGGAACTCGCCGCCGCCCTGGGCGGCACCAGCACCGTCCACACCGTACCCGTCCCCCTGGACTGCACCGACGGCTTCAACGAGGCGTACTACGGCCGCCCCGAGATGCTGCTCGACCCCGCCGCCCGCCAGGCCTGCTCCGCCTGGAGCTTCGCCGACGACCACACTCGCGAGCACTTCGACCGGACCCTGCGCCATGACCTGGCATCCGGCACCTGGGACGAGGAGTTCGGTCACCTGCGCACACAGCCGACGTACGAAGGGTCCCTCGTGATCGTGCGCGCGACGCCCTGAGCGGAGCAGGGCGAGAAGCAGCGACGGCGTGTCCGGCCGCGCACACAGGGTGGGCAGGCGGGCGGGGACCTCGCCGGCTCGTGGGGAGGCGCCCCCGGTCGTACGGTGGAAGGAGCAGGAGACGTGCCCCGCATGCCCTGCGGGGGTGTGCGTCTCGCCCCAGGCCGCTCACCGTCCCGCGCGCCGCTCCCGAGCGGTCGCCCCGGGGGCCAGGTGCGGTGGGTGGTTCCCCATGACCTCGTGAACGAAGGGGAATTCACATGCCTGTCAGGAACCGCCGCATCCGCCGCGCGTGTGCCGCGGCCTGTACCGCACCGCTGCTCGTGGTGGGCGGCGCCGTCACCGCGGGCGCCTCGGCGACGGCGGCCGCCGCGGCGCCGGCCTCGGTCGCCCGCGCTGTGCAGGACTCATCGCCGGGCGAGATCCTCTCCCTGGTCAACGCCGAGCGGGCCAAGGCCGGTTGCGAGCCGCTGAAGGAGGATCCGCGGCTGATGCAGGCCGCACAGGCCCACGCCGACGACATGGCGGCGAACAACATCACCGGGCACGACGGATCGGACGGGTCCAGCGCGCTGTCCCGGATGGAGAAGGCCGGCTACTCGCCGGCGGGACCGTCCTCCGAGAACGTCTCGGGACCGGGCTTCGACTCCTCGAAGGCCCATGTCGACGGCTGGCTGGCCAGCAGTCGGGGCCACCGGGCCGCCATCTTGAACTGTGAGTTCAAGGAGACCGGGATCGGCACGAAGGGCCAGTTCGCCGTCGAACTGTTCGCCGTCAAGTCGCGGTAGCAGCACGCCGCTGCGAGAAGGGCAAGGAGACCGATGCCGCCGGGCGTCGCTCGGCGCGCCACCCACGCGGATTCGGCACCGCCTGGGCCGGGTTCGCTCGACGATCCCCGAAAGCAGGTGCGTCTCATGCGCACGTCGGCCCGTATCGCCGGTGTCCTCACCGGACTCTCCCTCGCGCTCGGGGGCGCCGCTCTCGCGGCGCCCGCCGCCCACGCGGACATCACGAGCTGCGTCAACCAGGTCGAACGGGAACTGCAGGGCGGTGAGGCGCCGGACTCCGTCAGGATGGCCTGCTATGTCGGCCTGACCGGCAATCACGAGCAGTGCGTGTCCGATCTGGCCAAGGCCGGCGTCACGGACAGCACCGCGACGAGCGCCTGCCGGGTGGCCTCCGAGTAGGGGGCGGCCCTCCGCGCGCGAGCTGCCTGCCGAGGGCCGGCACCCTGCACGCCTGCCTCTCAGCACCGGTTCCTCGTCCGGCGCCGTGGGCGGGTTCCCGCACGTCGGCGGGAACCCGCCCACGGCGTCACTGAGTTGTGCGCGTCGCGCGACGTCCGCACTGCTCGTTCACCGGCGTCCTGGGCCCCCGGTCGACGCGCGGACACCTCCGGCTTAGGCTGGTTCAGGCGAAAGGGGTGGCCGTACGGCCCCCCGACCAGGCCACTTTGCCGGCGGTTGCTCTCCCGGCCACCGCCACGGCAGGCCCCACGGCTCGGCCATCGCGAGCCTGGCCACAAGGCCCGCCTCCGGGACGGGTGATGCTCGCCGGCGGTATCTGCCGCTCTATCTGCGACCAGGGGGTCGCCATGAACAAGCCTACGTGGGTACGTCATCAGGCCGTGGCCGCCATCGCGGCGGGGCTGATGGCGGGAGGCACGATGTTCGCGACGAGTGCCTCCGCGACTGTCTCCGACGTCAGCGGAGGCGATCAGCAGACCATCGTCAACGAGACCAACACCCTGCGCAAGGAGGCCGGCGCACCCCCGTTGACCTGGGACGCCGCCGTCGCCAAGGACGCACAGGCATGGGCCGACAACCCTGACTCCACCCCGAACGGGCCCGGCTCGTTGAAGCACTCCCCCTCGTTCAACGGTGCCGAGAACATGTCGACCGCGGGGCCGGCCGCGGCCACCGGTCAGTGGGCCGCCGAGAAGAGCAAGTACGACGCCGACCCCAACAAGGACCCCAACAGCGAGAACTACAAGACGCAGTGGGGTCACTACTGGAACATGATCCAGAGCCGGTTCACCAAGATCGGCTGCGGGGCGCGAAGCGGTGTGACGGTCTGCTGGTACAAGCCCTGACCCGTCCCGCAGCAGGAGCCGGCGTTCGCGTACGAGGCCCGGGGGCGGCGGTGGGCCAACCACCGCCGCCCCCGGGCCTCACGTCCTCGTCGACGCGGCGTGTCCCGGCCGCACCGTCGGCGGGCGCAGCAGGCGCAGGCCGACGAGGCTCAGAAGTGTCATCGCGGCGGCGGCCGCGGCGGTGACCGTGAAGCCACCGCGTGCACCCAGCGCGTCGATCGCCCAGCCGGCGACGGCCGCGGCGGCGGCCGAGCCGCCCGCACTGGCGGAGCCAAGCCAGGAGAACGCCTGGGTGAGGACGGACCGGTGGACGGTGGCCTCGGTGAGCACGGAGAAGAGCACCAGCAGGACCGGGATCGTGGCACCGGTCAGGGCCACGACCGAGCCGAGCCCGAGCGGCGAGCCGACCGTGAGCAGCAGCGAGGTGCCGAGTGTCAACGCACCCGTCGCCGCCAGTAGTTGCACCGGGGGCGCGGCACGCCACCGGCGCAGCCCGTACAGCCATCCGGCCAGCAGGCCGCTGCAGCTGGAGACGGCGAGGATCGGGGCCGCGGCGCCCGGTGCGCCCCGCTCCACCACGAAGGCGGTCACCGACACCTGCATGGCGCCGAAGAAGACCCCGAGGGCGAGATTGAGGCCCATCAGTACGAGGACTTCGCTGCGCAGCAACGAGCGGTCCGCACGGGCGTGCGTGCCGCTGTCGGCCGCCGTCGGGGGCGCGCTGCCGCGCTGCGCCGCGAGGACCAGGCCGCCGACCACCGACAAGGACGCGGCCAGCACCATGCCGGTCATGGGACGTCCGGCCGCGGCGAGTGCGCTGACCACCGCCGGGCCCACGAGGAAGGCCACGGTGTTGCCGACGGACTCCAGCGCGAAGGCGGTGGGCAGTTCGGCCGCTCGATCGGTGCGCAGCAGTGCCGCCCAGCGCGCCGCGGACATCGCCGCTAGCTGGGGAACGGTGGCCCCGACCAGTGCACCGCCCAGGGCCAGGAGGGCGTGGGAGGCATCGGCGGCGGCCAGGGACACGAGGACGGCCACGGCAAGGGCGTGGGCCAGCAGGGTGGGCGGCAGGACGCGGGTCTGCCCGAACCGGTCGACGAGCCGGGCCAGTTGCGGCGCCACGAGCGCGTCGGTCACCGCGAACCCGCCGCTGACCTGGCCGGCCGCGGCGAAGGTGCCGGTCTGGTCGTGCACGAGCCAGACGATGCCGAGGCTGGTCATCGCGAGGCCGACCCGTCCCAGTGATGCGGACAGGAAGAATGCCGCGGTGCCCGGGGTACGCAGCAGAGAGCGGTAGTCCGCCGATGGCACGGCGAATCCTTCGCGCTGCCCGGCGGGACGGCACACACCTGGTCGTCGGTGCCCGAACGTACCGACCCGTGGTCGCCGCCTGGAGCCGTCCAGTGCTGGCGCGGAGCGGGGGCACGCCCTCCGCGCCGACTCCGTCACCGGGCAGAAGTCTCGGTGTGGGGGTGGTGGCTGTGAATCGCGTCAATTCTCATGGCCGGCACCGGCGATGTCCACTGGATCGGCCTGAATCCCCGGTGCCGGGTCTTCAGTAGCGCTCCGCTCGGTAGCGCTCTGCCTCAGTAGCGCTCTGCCTCAGTAGCGCTGTGCCTTGGCGAGGAACGGCGTCAGGTTCGGCTCGGGC
The DNA here is from genome assembly GCF_043079545.1 of Streptomyces sp. NPDC015171. Taxonomy (NCBI): domain Bacteria; kingdom Bacillati; phylum Actinomycetota; class Actinomycetes; order Kitasatosporales; family Streptomycetaceae; genus Streptomyces; species Streptomyces sp. NPDC015171. The sequence continues at coordinate 810,672 of NZ_JBIBUO010000003.1, read as the reverse complement.
GGCTGATGGCTGAAGGCGATCGGTTGTTCCTTCTTCCCGGGCTTGAGCTTCTCCGCGCCGACATACCGCGTCTCGACCACCTTGCCGGCGGAGTCCTTGAAGTCGACCTGGACGGCATACGAGGCCTCACGGTCGGTCTTGTTCGTGATGGTGACCAGGACAGCGAGCACACCGCCGCTCTGCGCTCGCGGAATCCCGGTCATGCCGACCTCGGACAGGGCGTTTCCGCGTCCTTTGACGTCCTTGAGCGCCTTCTGCGCCGCCGCGCTCCTGCGCTGGGTCTCGGCGTCCACCGACGCCTCGAACTCGGAGGCCCGCGCGGAGGCGGACGACGCGGCGGCCGAGGCGGAGGCCCGGGCCGACCTGATCGCCGACGAGGCCGCGGACGCCATGGCCGACGGCGGGGAGCCGGAGAACGACGAGGCATTCGGCGTGCCGGGGGTGCCGGCCGGGGGCGAGGCAGCCGGGCTCTGGCCGCCTCCGTCGGCACAGGCCGCCACCCCGCCGGCAAGCAGAAGACTGCCGAGCGTGCTTGCCACGAGGATCCGGCGGCGGGCCCTTCCTGAGCCGCTGAGTCGGGTCACGGTCTCGTGCCTTCCCAGGAGAGATTCGATGGTCCTGCTCCTCCATCGTCAGCACGGGATGCGACGCCCGCGAGTCGGGGACAGTCGTGCACTCCCCCGACCAGCTTCAGGACGCCCGCGCCGCGGGGCACGGAGGGGACGGCCGTCGAACGTCCCGCACCGCCCGCACGGCGAACGAGCCCGCCGAAGCCGACCGGCGCCGACCGATCCGAGGACGGCCCGCCGCCCGGGCGGCACGTGATCAGAGATCACACGGACGGACCAGGGCGTCGGCCATGGTGAGGGCGGCACTCGACGGCCGTGAAATACCCACACGGCTCAGTGTGTTGATCACGTCATGACTCAACGACCGGCACCTCGCCCCCTCACCGACGCGGCCCTCTCCGAACTGCTCGGCAAGCAGCGGTTCGGCACGCTCGCCACCGTCAAGCGCAGCGGCCACCCCCACCTGACCACGATGCTGTACAGCTGGGACGCCGATGCCCGCGTGGCGCGCTTCTCGACGACGGCCGATCGCGTCAAGGTCGAGCACCTGCGGCACGACCCACGTGCGGCGCTGCATGTGCAGGGCGGTGACGTGTGGTCCTTCGCCGTCGCCGAGGGCGAGGCCGAGGTGTCCGAGACCACGACGGTCGCGGGCGACGCGGTGGGCCGGGAACTGCTGGACATGATCCCGCCGGGCGCGGAGCCCGACGATGAACGGGCGTTCCTGGAGGAGCTGGTCGCGGAGCGCCGGGTGGTCATCCGGTTGAAGGTGGACCGCCTGTACGGGACGGCGCTCGACATCGACGGCTAGGACGTCAGGCATGCGCAGGCGCACGGGCCGGCCGTCCCGCACCCGCCCTCCCCACGGACAAGCACCCCCGGATCGAAGCGCCGATGCGTCTATCCGAGTGCCTTCCGGACTTCCCGCGAGCGAGGGACTCATGACGGGGGGTATGTCCCTTCGCGCCAGGTGACCTCGGAATCCGTGAGGAGATCAGCCGTGTACGCAGTGGTTCGGCGCTATGAAGGGGTGACGGATCCGGCTGAGGCGGGCCGTCGGGTGAACCAGGGGTTCGTGTCGCTGCTCCGTCAGGTCCCCGGCTTCGTGGCCTACTACTGGGTTGATGCCGGGGACGGAGTGATGCTCTCCACCAGCGTCTTCGAGGACCGGACCGGGGCCGAAGAGTCGATCGCGAGGGCCGCGGACTTCGTACGGGACAACCTCGCCTCGCTCCTCCCTCATCCTCCTCAGGTCACGGCCGGGGAGGTCGTGGCAGCTGGGTGACGGGCGCCGGGCGAGAACCTCGGCCGGGCACAGGGGGATCACCTAGTGTGGGCAGGTCACTTCGGATGTCGTCCTCAAGGGAAGGGGCCGCGCTGTGCTTTCAGGAGACCTGAAGAAATACATCGATGAGAATCCGGTCTTCGTGACCGTCGCCACCATCCAGCCCGACGGCAGCTCCCAGCAGTCCGTCGTCTGGCTCAAGCGTGATGGTGACGATCTGCTGTTCTCCACGACCGTCGGTCGCCGCAAGGAGAAGAACCTGCGTCGCGACCCGCGCGTGAACCTCATGATCAACCCTCCGAACGCGCCCTACACCTACGCGGAGATCCGCGGCACGGCCGTCATGACTACTGAGGGCGGCCAGGAGTTGATCGATGAGCTGTCGCGCAAGTACACCGGCAAGGACTACGCCGACTTCAATCCGGCGTCGAAGGAGGACGCGGAGAGGGTAGTCGTCCGCGTCACCCCCGCCCGGGTCGTCGGAAGCCTCTGAAGACTGCCCGCCGGGTCACGGACGGAGTCGGACGCGTAGGACGACGGTAGCGGCCACGGCACGAGGGCCGGAGAGCACCCACGGGCGGCGTGCGCCGACAGTGTGTCGGTGTACGCCGCCCTCCGGCTGACCTCGGTACCCGACGGGCGCGCGCCTCCGTGGCGCCGCACCGGCGCTCCGCGTCGGCGAAATGTCGGTCTCCCGACGCGGCCGACGGCGATCCGTAGGCGATATGTCGGTGCCCGCTGGAACCGTGAGCGACAAGCCCCCTGGAGGAGCGGGCCGTGCCCGTCTCGTCCTCTCCGATCGAAGGAGCCTGCCGCCATGTCGTCCACGTCCTCAACCCCGTCCTGGAGCGTTCACCGGCTACCGCGTGCCGAGAGAAGGATTTTCCTGGTGACCGGCGGCAACGCGGGCATCGGGTACTTCACCGCTGAACAGCTGTGCACCACCGGAGCCACCGTCGTACTGGGCAGCCGCGACCCGGCGAAGGCCGAAGCCGCCGCGGCCTCCATCCGCTCACGCGTGGCCGGCGCGCAGGTACGTGTCGTGCGGCTGGACCTCGCCGACCTGTCGACTCTCACCACCACGGTCGACTCGCTGCGGGTGGACCGTCTCGACGCGGTGGTCCACAACGCCGGCGTCGCACTCGACGTCCCGCCTCGCCGCGAGACCGCGGACGGTCATGAACTCATGTTCGGAACGAATCACCTCGGGCACTTCGCGCTGACCGCAGGGCTGATGCCGCTGCTGTCGGCCGCACCGGCGGCACGCGTCGTGACCGTCGGCAGTTTCGCGGCGAAGTCGGAACGGCTGGACCTGGACGACCTCCAGTCCCGGCGGACCTACCGGCCCAAGCAGAGCTACGGGCGGTCCAAGCTGGCACAGATGTACTTCGGGCTCGAACTCGACCGCCGCCTGCGCGCGCTCGGCAGCTCCGTGCAGAGCCTGGTGGTCCATCCCGGCGGTGCTCTGGACTCCCTCACCCCGTCGCGGGCGCCGGTCCATGTGCGGACCGCGGGCGCGCGGCTGCGCGGGGCACCCGCCGCTCTGCTCGTCCAGGGCAAGCACGCCGGAGCATGGCCCGCGGTCCGGGCGGTGCTCGATCCGGCCGCGCGCGGAGGAGAGCTGTGGGGCCCCCGCCTCTTCGGTCTGCGGGGCGCTCCTCGACAGGAAGCGGTTTGGGGTCACCTCGCCGACGCCGCGGTCGCCGCGCGGCTGTGGGACATCAGCTGCGGACTGACCGGCGTCTCCCCCGCGGTGCTCCCCCATGACCTGGCAAGATAGCGGCATGGAACGTGTGCTTGGTATCGGTGGACACTTCATGCGGGCCGCCGACCCGGTGGCCCTGAACACGTGGTACCGCGACTGCCTGGGCCTGGACGCCGACGAGAACGGCCTGTGGCGACAGGAACCGGGGCCGACGGTGTTCGCGACGTTCGAGTCGCAGACCGACTACTTCGGGTCGCGCACCCAGCAAGCCATGCTCAATTTCCGGGTCCGGGACCTGGACGCGATGCTCGCGCAGTTGCGCGCCAAGGGCGCGGACGTCGCCGAAGAGACGCAGGACATGGAGGGCGTCGGCCGATTCGGCTGGGTCACCGATCCCGAGGGCAATCGGGTCGAGCTGTGGCAGCCCGCCTGACCGCGCCTCCGCACCGGCCGGCGGGTGCCTGCCAGGGCGTGTTGCAAAAGTGGATCTTGATCGGTGATGATCACGTCTTGTGGCACGTGGAGATCTGACGGATACACAGTGGTCCTGGCTGGAGCCGTTGCTGCCGCCGCGAGGCGAGACGCCCGGCCGGTCGGCGACCTAGCCGGAGCGGCAGCGCATCGCGGGAGGGCGCGCGGGGCCCAGTGGGCCGTGCTCCGGCTCGCACGGCGACGACGCGGGTCACACGCGTCGTACCGTGACGCCGGCGGCGGCGATCGCCGCGGTCTCGTCCTTTGGCGCCGCCTCGTCGGTCACCAGGGCGTGCAGCGCGGAGGGCGGTGCGACGAAGGCCAGCGAGGTGCGTGACAGCTTCGCCGACTCGGTGACGGCGATGACGCGGCGGGCGGAGGCGATCGCGGTGCGCTTGACGGCCGCGTCGTCCAGGTCGTAGGCGGTCAGGCCGTCGGCCGCGGTCAGGCCGCAGCAGCCGATGACCGCCGTGTCGAAGCGCAGTGCGGCCAGTGACGCCTGGGTCAGCGGGCCGGTCAGGGCCAGTTCTCCCGGGCGCGGGCGGCCGCCGGGGACCAGGAGAGTCACGTTCGGGGCCGCGGTGAGTTCGTTCACCGCGTGCAGCGACAGGGGTGCGACGGTCACCCGGCGGTCCCGCAACGCGCGTGCCACCTCCAGGCAGGTGGTGCCGCTGTCGAGGACCACGGACTCCCCGTCGGCGATCAGGTTCGCGACCTCGGCGGCGATGCGCCGCTTGGCGTCCGCGCCCTCTTGGGCCCGCAGCGCGAAGGGAGGCTCCTCGCCGCGCAGCAGCAGGCTCCTGGCCCCTCCGCGGTAGCGCTCCACCACGCCCTGGTCCGCGAGGACTTCCAGGTCGCGGCGGACGGTCATCTCCGAGGAGCCGGTGAGCGCGGCCAGTTCCGCGACGCCGAGACGGCCCGCCTCCCGTACGGCCTCGGTGATCTGCCTGAGTCGCTGTGCGCTGGACATGCGACAAGTGAACATCAAGCGTGTTCGTCAGGCAACTTTCCGAACAGCGATAGTGTTCGTTATGTTCGAAGCATGGAGAGAGACCTGCGCGTCGGCCGACTGGCCACCTTCACGTACTTCGCCCTCAACGGCTTCGTCATGGGGATGTGGATCGTCCATATCCCGGCCATCGAGCACCGCACCGGGATCGATCACGCCCTGCTCGGATGGCTCCTGCTGCTGCTCGGCGCGGGAGCGTTCGCGGGCATGCAGATCGCCGGCCCCCTCGCCGACCGCCTCGGGGCCCGTACCGTCGTTCCGCTCAGCGCGGCGCTGTGCAGCGCCGCTGTCGTGCTGCCCGGCCTCGCCGGGACGGCATGGGCGCTCGGGGCGGCGCTGATCGTGTTCGGCCTCTGCAACGGGTGCCTGGACGTGAGCATGAACGCCCATGCCGTGCTGGTCGAGCACCGGTACGGCCGGCCCGTCATGTCGGCCTTCCACGCGGCCTTCTCCATCGGCGGCGTCCTCGCCTCGCTGGTCGGCGCCCGTACGCTCAGCTGGAACTGGAGCCCGGTGACGACGCTCGGGGCGGTGGCGGTCGCCGGCCTGGTCGTCGACCTGGCCGCGGCCCGCGCACTCCTGCGGCCCTCGGCGGCCGGTCCCCGAGAGGGCGGCGAGGGCGCCGCCGCCCCGAACGGCCGCCGCAAGACCCCCAGGACCATCTGGGTGCTGGCCTGCCTGGCACTGATGATCATGCTGTGCGAAGGCGTGGCAAACGACTGGAGCTCCCTGCATCTGAGCACGGTGCTCGACGCGCCGGCCGCCACCGCCGCCCTCGCGTACGGCGCCTTCGCCACCGCCATGACCGTCGGCCGCCTGCTCGCCGACCGCGTGGCGGCACGCGTCGGCCCGGCGGCCATCCTCCGCCGCGGCGCCTGCGTCGCCGCACTCGGCCTGACCACCGCGGCCCTCTCCCCGTGGATCCCCCTGGCCCTGATCGGCTGGGCCGTGTTCGGCGCCGGGCTCTCCGGATGCGTACCGCAGCTCTTCAGCGCCGCCGGCCGCTACGACCAGAGCGCCGCCGGTGCCAACGTCTCCCGCGTCTCCGGTCTCGGCTATGTCGGCATGCTCGCCGGACCCGCCGTCATCGGACCGCTCACCCGCCTGATCCCCCTCAACCTCACCTTCTTCCTCCCCGTACTGTGCTGCGTCACAGCCGCCGTCGCGGCCGGCGTCGTCCGGCCGCCCCGCCCCTCGGCCCCGGCAGAGGTGCCGGGCGCGGAGGAGATGCGGACCGCCGGGCGGTGAGGCCCGCGCGGCCGAACGGCATGCCCTGCCGACCGCGGGCTCACGACCGTACGGTGCGCTCCAGCTCGGCGAGCCCGTCGGCGTAGATGGTGTGGAAGAGTTCCTCGGCCTCACGCTCGCTGACCCCGGCCGGCGTGAACGTCCCGGACCACTCCACCCGCGAGGCGTCGGGGATGCCGGACACCTCGTGCACGCTGAGGGTGGACCGGTAGGCGGTGACCGGGAACGGGGCCTGCTCGATGGCGTAGGTGTAGCTGCGGGCGGCGTGGTCGAAGGCCAGCAGGCGTTCGACGATGACGCCCCCGTCCTGGTTGGTCAGCCGGCGGGTACGACCGCCCTCGCCGAGTTCGCTCTCCGGGATGTAGGCGAGCCAGTCGGGCAGCGAGCCGAAGCCGCCGATCAGTTTCCAGACGGCGTCGGGGGAGACGGGCAGGTCGACGGAGGCGGTGGTGGAAGCCATGGCGCTGTTCCTCTGGTTCCGTGCGAAGGGTTCGCTGAAGGGGATGGGGAAGGGATGGGCCAGGTCAGACGGTGGGGGTGGGGGCCTCGGCGGCGATGAGGTGCTCCTCGCGCAGGGCGCTCCAGAAGGCTGCCGGTACCTGCTCACCGAGCGCGGCGACGTCCTCGGCTATGCGGCTTGGCCGGGTCGCGCCGGGTACGACGGCCGCCGTGGCGGGGTGGGCCAGGGCGAACTGCAGGGCGGCCGCCTTGACGCTCACACCGTGGTCGGCGGCGAGGGCCTTGATCCGTTCGACCTTGGCGATGATCCCGGCGGGAGCCTGCTGGTACTCGAAGTGCCGGCCGCCGGCGAGCACGCCCGAGCTGTAGGGGCCGCCGACGACCATCTCGACCCCGTTCGCGGTGGCCGCCGGCAGCAGCCGCTGCAGGGCCCGCTCGTGGTCGAGGAGCGTGTAGCGGCCGGCCAGGAGGAACGCGTCGGGCCGCGGCTCGTCCAGATCCAGGGTCAGCTCGATCGGCTCCACCCGGTTGACGCCCAGCCCCCAGGCCTTGATCACGCCCTCGTCCCGCAGCCGCTGCAGGACCCGGAAGGCGCCCGTGCGGGCGCTCTCGTAGACGGAGAGCCACTGGTCGCCGTGGAAGTCCTGGGCGACGTCGTGCACCCACACGATGTCCAGACGGTCGGTCCGCAGGCGCCGCAGGCTGTCCTCGATGGAGCGCAGTGTCGCGTCGGCGGTGTACACGTCGATCATCTTGTGGGGACGGCCGTGCTCGAACAGGCCGCCCTTCTCGCCCAGGTCTCGCGCGGCGGGGTCCTCCTCCTCGTCGAGGATGACGCGGCCCACCTTGGTGCTCAGCACGTACGCGTCACGCGGGCGGCCGGCCAGGACCTCGCCGAGCCGGATCTCGGACAGACCCGCGCCGTAGAAGGGAGCGGTGTCGAAGTAGCGGACGCCCGCGTCCCAGGCGGCTTCGACGGTGGCGGCGGCCTCCTCGTCGGGGATGGCGCGGAACATGTTGCCCAGCGGGGCGGTACCGAAGCCGAGAGGAGCCGGCAGCAGGGACTTGATGGCCATGGGGAGAGATCCTTCTGCAATAGTTCACGTGGAAATCAGGTCTGACGCGAAGTTCGAGCGGGTTTGCTCTCCTCCGCGCCTCTTGCTCCACCGAGGCTAGGATCGAGATATCAGACTGTCCAAGACTTACTTGGACACATTTGAGTCCTGGAGAGTCTTACGTGCTTGACCTGCGACAACTGCGCTATTTCGTGGCCGTGGCCGAGGAGGAACACGTCGGCCGCGCCGCCGAGCGCCTGCACATCTCCCAATCTCCGCTGAGCCGCCAGATCGCTCAGCTGGAGAAGAACCTCGGCCTCACCCTCTTCGAACGCACCCAGCAGCGCATCCGTCTCACCTCCGACGGCAGGATCTTCCTCAGCGAGGCCCGGGCCCTGCTGCGCCACGCCGCCCGCCTGGAGAACCTCGGCCGGCGCCTCGGTCGCGGCGAGGAGGGCGGCCTGTGCATCGGGTACGTCGGCGACGCCATGCACACCGGGGTGCTCCCCCGCGCCCTGCGCACCCTGCACGACGAGCGGCCCGGCATCCACGTCGCCCTCTACGACATGCCCGCGGCTCAGCAGTTCGAGGGCCTGCGCCAGCGCAGCCTCGACATCGCCCTCACCCCCCAGGCACCCCCGCAGGACGACCCCGATCTGCGCGGCGCACTCCTGCTGGAAGACCCGCTGCTGCTGGCCCTGCCGACCGGGCACCCGCTGGCCGAGCGGCCCGGGATCCGGCCGGGCGACCTGGACGGGCAGCCATGGATCGCCGTCGAGGACAGCCGGGCCCCCGGCTGGCGCGACGCCTTCGTCGCCACCTGCGCCGCGGCCGGCTTCTCCCCCGACATCCGCCTCGAAGCCCCCGAACCCCTCACCGCACTCGGCCTGGTCGCCTCCGGCCTGGGCTGCGCCCTGATCCAGCGGAGCATGACCCACGCCTCCCAGCCCGCCGTCACCGTCCACGAACTGCCCTGGCTCGACGCGTCGGTACGCCTGTGGGCCGCATGGCACCACACCGACCTGCGCCCTGTCGTCGCCACCTTCCGCGCGACCGTACTCGCCGCCCAGGAGGCCGGCCGTGATCCGAGCCCGACGACACCGGCCGCGAGCGCATAGCCCAACGGCCCACCGGCCCACCGGCCCACCGCGGTTTACGATCCCGCCCGGGCCCGCAGGCACCTCGACGGACGGGCCAGGCACACCTCGACGGCCGGACCAGACGTCGGCCCACTCTCCACCGACGCCGCGCCACAGGACCGTTTGAACGTTTTCGGACGCGCCGGCGTCAGAGTCGTAACCGACTCGAAGGAGGGCCACCATGAGGCCCGGACGTCCCCGTGCGCGCTTTCTGCCCGCAGCCGCGCTGACCGGCACCCTGCTCTGCCTCACCGCCGCATGCGGCGCCGCGGACACGGCATCCCCCGCGAACACCGGAGGGCGGGGTACCCGAGGCACCGGCACGGCGGGCACGGTGGCGTGGCAGGAGCCCGCCTCGTACAGCTACACACTGACGTCCACCACATCGGTCCTGGCGGGAACCTTCCGGGTCGACGTGCGCGAGGGCACCGTCGCCAAGGTCGTCGGACTCGACGAGGACAGCAGGCGACAGGCACGCGAGCGGCACCTCGACGTACCCACGATCGGCGGCCTGTTGAAGAAGCTGGAGCAGGCCCGCGGGGACGACGCGGAGACCGCGCAGGCGACGTACGCGAGCGACGGGCACCCCGTACGGATCTCACTGGACTACGACAAGAACACGATCGACGACGAGGCCCTCTATGTCATCAGTGCCTACCGGCCGATGACTTGAGCGCGCACCGCCCGGCGGTCGGGCGGTGCGCGCTGCGGCGTCGCACGGCAGGGACACCCCCGCGGGCGCGGCCGCCGATGTCAGACGGCGTAGCCGCCGTCGATGTTGAGGGTCGCTCCCGTGACATAGGCCGACTCGGGGCCCGCGAGGTAGACGATCAGCCCGGTGAGCTCCTCCGGCGCGGCATACCGGCCGACCGGGGTGAGCCGTGTCATCAGCTCGGCGAACTCGCCGTCCGCCGGGTTCGCGTCGGTCGCGACCGGGCCGGGCTGGACCGTGTTCACCGTGATCGCCCTCGGCCCCAGTTCCCGGGCCAGCGCCCGGGTGAAGCCCGCGACGGCGGCCTTGGTGAGCGTGTACGTCGTACCGTTGGCCATGGGGATCCGGTCGGCGAAGACGCTTCCGATCGAGATGATCCTGCCGCCGTCGCCCATGTGCCGGAGGGCCTCCTGGGTGGCCACCCACACCGCCCGGATGTTCACCGCGACTTCCCGGTCGAAGTCGTCGAGGGTCAGATCCCCGATGGGCTTCATCGTGCCGCCGCCTGCGTTGTTCACCAGGATGTCCAGGCCGCCGAACGCCTCCACCGTGCCGGTGACCGCCGCGCGGACGGCCTCCGCGTCCGCGGCGTCGGCCTTCAGCGCCACGGCCCTGCCGCCCTCGGAGACGATGTCCTCGACGACCTTCTCGGCGTGGCCCGCCGAGGAGTTGTAGGTGAGGGCCACCGCGGCGCCCTCTCGGGCCAAGCGGCGCGCGATGGCCGCGCCGATACCCCGGCTCGCACCGGTGACCAGGGCGGTCTTGCCGTCGAGCGATCCGCCGCTCATGTCCGTTGCCCCTCCCGGACCGCGGTGGCAGCGGCGCTCACTCAGGCCACCTCGATCTTCGAAGCGTTCTCGGCCAGCCAGGCGTCGAAGCTCTTGAGCGCCGGGTTGATCTCGCGCAGCCGGTCCAGGTCACGGACGCCGGTGAACTCCCGGTCGAAGTCCCCGTAGTACTGGAACATGTTGGCGATCTCCTCGGCCGCCGGAATGTCCAGGGCGCGGAAGACGTCGTAGGGCACGGACTGGAAGCGGACCGGCTCGCCGAGCGCGGCGCTGAGCCTCTCCGCGTACTGGGCACCCGTCAGATGGTCGCCGGCCAGGCTGACGGTCTGGCCGATGAACCGCTCGCCGCCCTGGAACAGGGCGTATGCCGTCCGGCCGATGTCCGCGACGTCCACGCCGGCCAGGAGCTTGCCGTCCTCGAACGGCATGGTCACCGTCAGGACGCCGTCGTCGCCGCGCCTGGGCAGGAAGGCGTCCAGGAAGCCCTGGTAGAAGTAGGTGGTGTTGAGGAAGGTCGTCGGTACTCCGGCTTCCGTGAAGAGCCGGTTGCCCTCGCCCTTGGCGTCGAAGTGCGGCACGTTGTACTTGCCCTGGAGGACCGGCATCCGGTCGTCGTCCAGCGGCAGCAGCTCGCGGGTGTCCTCCAGCGTCGACCAGACCGCGTGCCGCAGGCCCGCCGACTTGGCCGCCCGGACGAGGACACCGATCTCCTCGGTCTCCTTCTCCGCCGAGCCGTGGGCCCAGAAGTTGGTGACGAGGAAGGCACCGTGAGCGCCCTCGAACGCCGCGTGCACGGTCGGCTCGTCATGGAAGTCCGCCTGCACCACCTCGGCACCGAGCGCCGCGAGTTCCCTGGCGGCGGGCGAAGCGGGGTTCCGGGTGACCGCCCGCACCGCGAATCCCGAGTCGCGGTCGGCGAGGATCGTCCGGGCGACACCGCCGCCCTGCGAGCCCGTCGCGCCGGTCACGGCGATGATCTTCTCACTCATGGCAGCCGTCCTTGTCCTGGGAGGAGCACCTGGTTGATACGTCAACGAAGCTATTCAGCACACAGTTGATGCGTCAACTTGCCTGCTCGTCATTCGGCCATGATCACGGACACGCGGGCGCGGGGGCGCGGGGACGCGAGCGCGCGCCGTGGAATTCCGTCGTACGCTTCCGCGCCCACCTCCCGACCGGCCGCCCCCACCGGACTCATCCGCTCAGGAGGCGTCCTCGTCCAGTGCGGCGATGACCCGCTCCGAGAGCTGCGCCAGCACGCGCAGCTCGGCCGGCGTGACATGGTCGAGGAACATCGACCGCACCGCCTCCACATGCAGCGGAGCTGCGGCCTCGATCGCCGCCCGGCCGGCCTCCGTGATCACCACGAAAGCCCCCCGGGCGTCCTCGGCGCACTCCTCCCGCACCACGAGGCCCCGCTTGGCCATGCGGGCGATGTGGTGGGACATCCGGCTCTTCTCCCACTCCAGTTCACGCGTCAGATCCTGGTAGCGCCGCCGCCCCTCCGGCACGTCCGTCAGACCGACCAGCACCGCGTAGTCCGGGCCGGACAGACCCGACTCGGCCTGCAGGAGGCGCGACAGCCGCGCCTCCAGCCGGTCGCGCAACCGGAGGAAGCCCCGCCACGCGTCCTCTTCCTCCGCCGTCAGCCACTTCACCGAATCCGCCACGGGCAGAAGTGTAATCAAATGGTTGATACATCATCAGCATCAGGCCGGATACTTCTCGGCCGGGAGGGCCGGCATCCTGCCCGGATCCTCATGGCCGAGGGCGGGCCGGGGCTCGCCGCTACGCGGCCTTCTGGGACGCGGCGGCGTCAGGGCGCAGGTCGTCGAGGGTGAGCCGGTGCGCGGGGGGCTCGGGCAGGACCGCTCGGCGGTGGGTCTGCAGGCCGGGGCCGACGTACAGGAGTTCCCCGGGCTCCATCGGGCGCCAGTGGGGGTTTTCGTCCATGAGTTCGCTGGCGACGATGACGGAGGGCTGGTCGGCCAGGCCGGCGGAGTGGACGCGCATGCGGCCGTGGGTGCCGCTGTGGTCCAGATGGCGGCCTCCGTGCTGGCCGCCGGCCGCGCGCTCCAGGACGTACAGCTCGTGGGTCTCCGGGTAGCGCAGCGCCCAGAGCTGGTCCGGGGTGACGAGGATCAGGTTGAGGGCGTAGACGGGCAGGTTCCGGGCGATCCAGCGGGCGGCATGCTCGATGCCGGCGGTGACGTCGCCGCCGTGCCTGCGTGTCTCCCGGGTGATCAGGGCGAAGAACCGCTCGGAGTCCGTGTCGCCCTTGACCAGTGACCGGTCATCACCCAGATGGCCGTCGAGCCGGTCCAGGTCCTCGATGACCCCGTTGTGCGCGAACAGCCGTCCCTCCTGCTGGAAGGGATGGGTGTTACGGGCGTCCAGACTGCCCGTGGAGGCGTAGCGCACATGGGCGAGGAAGGTGACGGACTCCACCGTCCGGGCGTCCTCGGCGAAGGCGCGGTCCCGGTAGGCCGCGATGGGTGCCTTGTCGACGTGGGGGGTGCCGTCGGCGGCGAAGTAGCCGAGGCCGGTGCCGTCGGGGTCGTGATGGCTCTGCCGGCTGAGGCTGTCGGGTGCGTCGAGGAGCCAGAAGGTGGCGCGGGTGCGGTGCGGGGCGCTGCTGAGTCCGAACAGGCGGCACACGGGCTTCCTCCTCGATCGCAGGACAAGCCGATTGTCGCAGGTGGCGCAAGGGGGCGGCCACTTCAGCTGCTTCGCGCACGACGCGCGGCACGGGCCGGGCCGACCCCTGTCCGACCCCTGTCCGGCGCCGGGTCCGCCCCCTTGTCCGGCACGTGTCCGACGTGTGCGTCCGTCGCGTCGCGTGGCGCGGGACCGGCGGGACCGGGGTGCCGGAAGGCGCGTCGCCGGTGCCGCGGAGGCCCGGCCTAGGATCCTCGGCATGGCGAAACGCGCGGTACATCGGCGGGCCCGGACGATCCTCGGTGAAGAGCCCCTGGCACTGGTCTGGTGCGAAGTCCACAAGCCCATACCCACGCCGCCCAAGGACGTGCACCGCGCGGCGGGCAAGGGGCGGCTGAAACCGGGGCACCACTGGCTGCTGTACGTCGGTGCCGTGCTCTTCTTCTTCGTCGTGGTCCCGATGATGCTGATCGACAGACTGGGCGACCGGATCCAGCGGCCGTCCCGGCCGCGACGGACCGACGGACCGCGGGCAGGACAGCCTCGGACGCCACCCGAGGCCCGGCGTTCCGCTGCCGACCCCGGCCAGACCCGCGACCGCGGCCCGCGCCCGGCCGACGGCGTCTTCGACGGGGACTGGGCCAAGACCGCGGGTCAGCTCCTGCTGCGCTGGTACGGGCACTCCCCCAACCCCAAGCGTCTCGTCGTGCTGGGCCGCGACCGCGTCTGCGTCGCCACCTCCCCGCGCCGCCGGCTGTCGCCGACCAGGGCCGACGACTTCCGGACCTTCGCGGAGTTCTCCCTCGATCAGGTACGCGTCGAGGGAGAGGCGGGCCAGCCGCGCGGATTCGCCACGTTCCGGCTCCGCTTCACCGACGGCTCCTGGCTGGAGGTGGGCCGGCTGGCCGAACCCGAGGACGCCGACCACTTCCTGCGCACCGTCAGCGCCTGATCGCCCGCGGCGCCCCGCGCCGGCCCGCGGCAGGCCGCAGACTGGGGTGAGGAATGCCCGTACGTCACCGAAGCCGCCTCATGACCGAGACGAGGAGATCCCGTCATGACCGCGCTCACCACCGCCCGTTCCTTGCGCACCACTCCTGACGGCCTCCTGTGGGAGCCCAGCGAACGCTGGGTCCGCGGCCGCAAGGGCGATGTCACCGTCGTCGACAGCCGCCACCCCGTGCTCGTGTGGGAGCCCGACGCGCCCGTGCCGTTGTACGCGTTCCCGCGCGGCGAGGTCCGGGAGGACCTGCTGCGGCCGGCGAAGAACCCGCCGACCGGTACGCACGCCGGCTCGCGGACCTTCTACGACCTGGACCTGGACGGCGAGCCGCTGGAGAACGCCGCCTGGGTCTACCCCGGTGACGACCTGGCCGGCCACATCGCCTTCGAGTGGTTCCAGCGCACCGGGAGGGGGCTCGACCACTGGTACGAGGAAGAGGAGGAGATCTTCGTCCACCCGCGCGACCCGCACAAGCGCGTCGACGCCCTCCCCAGCAGCCGGCACGTGCAGGTCGAGATCGGCGGCACGATCGTCGCGGACACCCGCCGCCCGGTGCTCCTTTTCGAGACCGGGCTGCCCACCCGCTACTACATCCCCCGCGAGGACGTCCGTCTCGACCTCTTCACCCGCACCGAGCAGCACACCGGCTGCCCCTACAAGGGAACCGCCGAGTACTGGTCCTGGCACGGCGAGGGCGACGTTCCGCCCGACATCGTGTGGAGCTACCCGGACCCGCTCCCCGCCGTCACCGCCGTCAAGGGGCTGCTCGCCTTCTACAACGAGGCGGTCGACATCACCGTGGACGGCGAACGCCTCCGCCGCGCCGTCACCCACCTCATCGAACCCCGGCCGTGACGCCTCACTCGCCGACGGCCGACGGCCGCGCGCGGCGCTGAGGACGCGGACGTACCGAGGGGCCGGGCCGTCGCCCGGCCCCTCAGCCGCGCCTAACCGTGTACAGCGCACCTAACTCCGGGTAATAGGTCCAAACCATAACGATCTTTGTGTACACCTTGCATAACATGTGATCGCTTCTAGCCTCCCGGCATGGCATTTCTTTCAAGTCGGCGCAATAAGACACGTCTTGCCCCGGAACTCGACGACCAGGAACTGGGCAGGCTGCTCAAGTCCCTGGTGGCGACGACGCGGACGGGAACGATCGCGACGACGGACCTGTGCGTCGCGCAGATCTCCCGTCTCCTGGCGCAGGAGCCGGACGACTGGGACCGCAGGACGCACCGGCTCGGGGTGCTGGCGGACTTCCTGACCGAGTCCCATGTGCCGCAGTCCTGGGCCGCGCGCGAGCCCGGCAACGCGCACGCGCTCGTGCTGCGCGCCTGGACGCAGACGTCCCGGGCCCGTTCGCAGGAGCGGCCGCAGGACACGGGCGACGCGCTGGACTGCTGTCTGCGGGCCGCCGAACTCTCCCCGCAGGACCCCACTCCCTGGGTGGTCCTCCTGCGACTGGCCCGCCTCCAACGCTGGGAGCAGCCCCAGGTGTTCGGCGTATGGAACGAGGTGATCGCCCGCGACCGCTGGAACCGCGACGCCTATCTGAGCATGCTGGGCTACCTCACCCCGGAGGAAGCGGGCTCGCGCCTCCAGGTCCTCGAGTTCGTGGACGGCATGCGCGCGCGTATGCCCGCCAACGCGCCCTGCGCGGGGACCGAACTCACCGCCCAGGTCCTCCAGTACCAGTCCGTCCTCGAACGCGGCGGCTTCGAGGCACTGGTGGCCCGCAACCACTGGTCCCACGCGATGGCCGCCCAGGCCCTGGACCGCGTGGCCACGACCTGGGTGCAGCCGGGCTTCCTCCGCCACGCCAAGGCGCGCGCCGACCTCAACCTCCTCGCCTACGCGCTGATGGCCGCCGACCGGCGTCGCGAGGCCCGCCCGATCTTCGAGATGCTGGGCGGCACGGTGACCGCGTGGCCCTGGCAGGCCGGCGGCGACCCGCTGACCGAGTTCGACCAGGCTCAGCGAAGGGCGGCCCCGGGGTCGTGACCTCCGGGCGGAGTCCCGCCCGCCGTGTGCACAGTATGAACAGAACGACGTGATCCATGGCTCCGGGGCCCGTGCCTTCCTAGCATCACAGCGCTCGGCACGACGCCGTACCCGGGCAGACAGGAGAGAGCGCTGTGGCCAGATGGAGAAGGGCTGTGACACCACGTCAGGGTGGTGTGTCCCGCAGGTGGAGCGCGCTGGCCCTGTCGGGGCTCGCGGCGGGCGTCCTGACCGGCGTGCCGCCCGCGCAGGCCGCGGACAGCGGCCCGGTACCCGCGGCCTGCCCGGCCGGTCTGACGGCCCGGGCCGCCTGCTACACCGGGCAGGACGCCAACGGGGCCCCCTACGCGATCGCGCTCCCGGAGCGATGGAACGGCTCACTCGTCGTACACGCCCACGGCGGGCCCGACCTCGGCGACGCCTCGGACCCGGCACGCAGCACGGACGATCTGGCGCGGTGGTCGGTGATGGTCGAGGAGGGCTACGCCTGGGCGGGGTCGTCCTACCGCCGCGGCGGCTACGGAACGCGCATGGCCGCCGCCGACACCGAGAACGTCCGGCGGCTCTTCGTCTCGGCGTTCGGCCGTCCGAGGAAGACCTACGTGCACGGCCAGTCGTGGGGCGGCGACGTGGCCGCGAAGGTCGTGGAGACCTACGCCGCACCGCGCGGACCCTACGACGGGGCCCTGCTCACCAGCGGGGTACTGGCCGGCGGATCACGCGGCTACGACTACCGGGTGGACCTGCGCGTGGTCTACCAGTACTACTGCCGCAACCTCCCGCGCCCGACCGAACCGCAGTATCCGCTGTGGCAGGGACTGCGCCCCGGCTCCACGCTGACGACCGCGGGTCTGCGGGCCCGCTTGCAGGAGTGCACCGGTTACGCCTCCGCGCCGCGGGACCGGACCGCGCTGCAGCAGCGCAACCTCGACGACATCCTGGCCGTCACCGGGATCCCGGAACGCACCCTCGAATCGCACCTGCGCTTCTCGGTCTTCACGTTCCGCGACATCGTGCACGAGCGCCTCGGGGACCGCAACCCGTTCTCCGACGAAGGCGTGCGGTACACCGGATCGCACGACGACACGGCACTCAACACGGGCGTCGAACGCTTCTCGGCGGACCCCACCGCCCGGCGCGACCTGTCCTACGACAGCGATCTCACGGGCAGGGTGTCGATCCCCGTGCTCACGCTCCACGCCATCGGCGACCCGACGGCGTTCGTCGAGCACGAGGCCGCCTACCGGGCCGCCCTGCGCGGCTTCCATCGGGACAAGTACCTGGTGCAGACGTTCACCTCGGAGACCGAGCACAGCGAACTGAGCGACGCCGAGTACGCCGGCTCCCTCGCCGCGCTGGACGCATGGGTCCGCACCGGCAGGAAGCCGACGGCACGCTCGATCGCCGGCTCCTGCGCCTCGTTCGACCGCACCTACGGCACGGGCTGCTTCTACCGGCCCGGCTTCCGGCCGTCCTCGTACGCGTCGCGGGTCCAGGCGCGGCCGGGCGGCCTGCGCTGGCCCGCCATGACCGCACGGCAGGAGCGGGCGTGGAGCCGGATCGAAGGGGTCGGGATCGCTCCATGACCCGGCGCGCGCACCCGGACTGCCCGCCCGCGTGCGGCCCCGGCACCGCGGCGCCCCGGCCGGTGGGGCCGGGGCGCCGTCTTCGTGTACCGCTCGTCCCGCGGCAGTTCGGCGGGTGCGGGCGGCCGGGGTCAGCGGGCGCCGACGAACCCGGGTCGCGCGGCCACGAGCCCGACCGCGAGTTCGGGGACGGTGAGCGTGATCAGGAGCAGCAGGGGGGTGTGCCAGCTGCCCGTGAAGGTGTGGAGGATGCCGATGGCCGCGGGACCGCATCCGGCGAGGAGGTAGCCGCCGGTCTGTGCCATGGCGGACAGGCGCGCGGCCGTGGCGGGGTCCGGTGAGCGCAGGCTGAGGAGGGTCATGGCGAGGGGGAAGGCCGCGCCGATGGCGATGCCGAGTACGCCCGTCCATACCCATGCGTGCTGGGGGGCGAGGAGAATCCCGGAAAGCCCCGCGGCCTTGAGGGCGATCACGGCGGCGACGAGCGGGCGCTGGTCGGTGACGCGGGTGGCGGCGACGGGGACGGCCAGGCCGAGGGGGATGCCGACGGTGAGCATGAGGGAGGTCATCGCGCCGGCTTCGGCTGCCGGGTATCCCTGGTCCCGCATGATGTCGGGTGTCCACGCCACCAGGACGTAGAAGCAGAGGCTGACGATGCCGAGTAAGGCGGCGACGGCCCAAGCCAGCGGGGATCGCAGTACGGACGGCCGCGCCGTCGCCGTGCCGGCCGTCCCGGTCGTCTCGGGGCGCTGCCGGGTCCGGCGGGTGGCGAGCAGGGTCCAGACCGCGCCGGCGGCCGTGGCGGGCACGGCCCACAGGGTGAGGGCTTCGCGCCACCCGGCGTACGTGGTGAGGGGGACGGCGAGGCCGGCGGCGAGGGCGCCGGTGGCGGCCATGAGGGTCATCGTGAGGCCGGTCATGGTGCCGACGCGGTCGGGGAAGTGGCGTTTGACGACCGCGGGCATCAGGACGTTGCCGAGGGCGATTCCGGCGCCGGCGAGCAGGGTGCCGGTGAACAGGGCCGCGGGGGTGGGGAAGGTGCGGGTGAGGATGCCCGCGAGGGTGAGGGTGCAGGCGGCGGCGAGGACGGTTTCGGTGCTGGTGCGGCGGGCGAGGGCCGGGGCGGCGGGGGCGAAGGCGCCGAGGCAGAGCACGGGGAGCGTGGTGAGGACGCTGACCTGGGTGCCGGTGAGGTGGAAGGCCGTCTGGAGGGTGTCGAGGACGGGCGGGACGCCGGTGATGGCCGCGCGGAGGTTCGCGGCGAGGAGGAGCAGGGCGGCGAGCGTGAGGGCCCGGTGTGTGCGGCGGGCGGCGGGTGGCGGGGTGGTGCGGGTGTGTCTGGTCCTGGTGGACGGCACGGATGGTTCCCTGGGTGTTCGGTGCTGCTCTGATCGGTCGGGGCACAGGGAACGGCTCCCTCCGGGGGCCGGTGCGGGTGTTCCCGCGTCGGTGTTCCGGAGGGAGCCGTTCAGAGGGTGGCGCTGTCGGGTCAGATGCCGGCGGCGGCCTTCTGGGCCTGGTGCCAGGGGCAGGCGTCCTTGCCGGCCGCGAGGGCGGCGCTCGCGGCGGCCGTGGCGGCCGAGCCCTTGTAGGCGGCGGGGTCGGCGGTGCCGCCCGTGCCGAGCTGGT
The DNA here is from genome assembly GCF_043079545.1 of Streptomyces sp. NPDC015171. Classification (NCBI taxonomy): domain Bacteria; kingdom Bacillati; phylum Actinomycetota; class Actinomycetes; order Kitasatosporales; family Streptomycetaceae; genus Streptomyces; species Streptomyces sp. NPDC015171. The sequence continues at coordinate 791,352 of NZ_JBIBUO010000003.1, read as the reverse complement.
TGAGGATCTCTTCGGAGAGGAGGTCCTGACGGCCCTTGAGGGCGGTGGCGATCTCAGCGTCAGCGGCGAAGACCATCTCGGCGGCGATGTTGTCCTGCACGATGCGTGCGAGGTTGTCGCGGGCGACGGCGATGGGGTTGCTGAGGGTCTCGGCGGTGGGGACGTCGATCAGGTGCGCGTCGGCCTTGGACTGGTCCATGCACCGCTTGATGATGATGGACGCCTGGTTCAGCACGGACGTGGTCCATATGGAGAAGACGACGACGTACAGCTCGGACCAGGCGGTTTCACCGAGCTTGGTGCGCCACTTCTTCATCTGGCCCTCGATGCCGTCGATCTGCGCCTTGGCGGAGAAGACCATGTTGGTGCGGATCTTCGGGTAGACCTTGTTCGAGAAGACGTCGTAGCCCGGGATGTCGAAGACCTGGTCGTGCAGGACGCCGTCGATGTAGTGGATCGCCTCGTCCAGGATGAACTTGCAGCTGTCGTGCAGGTCCTTGGGGAGGTTCGCGGCGGTCAGCTTGTCGCGGGCCGTGGTCAGCGTGGTCCTGAAGCCGGTGAGCGGGGTGACCCAGCCGTGGTCGCCCTGGCCCTTGGCGGCGACCATGTCCAGGTCGTGGGCGTCGATGCGGTCCCGGTTGGGGACGTTGGGGACCTGGTCGCTCAGGTACTGGGCGAGGACGGAGTAGATGCCCAGCGGGACGTGCGCGATGGACTTGGCCAGTTCGAAGTACTCGGGGACCGGCTGGACCGTCTCGGTCGTGCCGTTGTGGAGCAGGGTGAACTGACCGCCCGTCGCGGTGTTCGTCACCACGATCATCGGGGACAGGCGCTGGGAGAGGTCCGCCTTGAGTGCGGCGTAGTTGCCGCGCATGTCGGCGTTGACCTGGCGGATCGCGTCGCGGGCGTCCTTCTGGGCCGCGGTGGACGTCGTCGGAGTGCCGGTGCCGCCGTCGGCCGAGGCCGGGGCGGCCGTGCCGAGGAGGGTGGCCGCGCTGACAGCGGTGGCGCCGGCGAGGACGGTTCTTCGCGTAGTCACGTGAGGTGTGTTCCTTCTGTTCGAAGGGGGCGCCGACCAGTCGGCGCCCGCCACCAAGTGACCGTATTTGTGGGGGTGTTGCGAGGACCATTAGCGGATCACACGCTGTTTTCAGCCATGGACTGTACGATCATGTGACATTGACCACGAAACGGAGCTTCCGGTTTCGTTTCGGGCAAACAGAACATTGCGCACAGATGACCGAAGCGGGCCAGACGCGCCGGGGAACGGACCGCGTCTGACCCGCAACGGAGTCGGGGAACTGCTAGCCGAGCTGTGCCGCCGACGGGACGACCACGCCGTACAGGTCACCGATGGTCGCGAGCGCGCCGTGGTGCAGGGACTCGGCGGAGACCTCCGCGACCTGGGTCCGCAGCGGACGGGTCGCGGAGGCGTCGGCCACCACGGTGGGCCGGTTCCCGCGCAGGAACGCGCCCTGGGCGGTGAAGGCGACGCACATGTGGGTCATGAACCCGGCGATGACGACGTCGTTCTTCCCGGCGGCGTCGACCAGGTCCCCGAGGTCGGTGTCGAGGAACGCGTTCGGCTTGGTCTTCACCACGGTCACTTCACCGTCGACCGGGGCGACCGCGGGGTGGATGCGGCCGATCTCGGCGCGGATGTCGTACGGGGTTCCCTCGCCGCCGTCGTTGACGACATGGATGACCGTCGCCCCGGCCTCGCGGGCCTTGGCCAGCAGGGTGGCGCCGGCGGCGAGGGCGTCCTTCCAGCCGTCCAGCTCCATGACGCCCTGGGTGTAGGTGTTCTGGTAGTCGATCAGGATGACCGTCGAGTCGGCGAGGACGGCCGGGCTGTCGTCGAACGCGTTCAGCTCACGCAGAGTGGTCGTGGGCATGCCTGTAACCCCCAAGAAGATGCATCGGTAAAGGTCCGGGTCATCACGTGGTGACCCGATGTGAACGCTACGTGGGCTGCTGACGCGTCAGCAATGGCGTCCTGCTTGCAGATCCGGACATCGGTTGTTCGGCGCGGCCCTCCCGTCACTCGGGGCGGGTGCGCGTGCCGGGGCGGCGGGACGGTTCACAGGGGCAGCCCGTCGCGGAGGTAGACCGCGGTACCGGACATCAGCGCACGGCGCAGGGCGATCAGCGTCTGTGCGCGGGCCGCGAGAGGGAAGCCGTCCAGTTCCGTCGGGTGCACGAAGGCGTGCCGGTCGTGCTCGGGGCTGAGCTCGACGGGCCGGTCCCGGGCGAGGGTGCCGCCGCCGAAGAAGTAGTCGATCACGGGGCCGGTGCCTTCGACGTCGTTGCGGTAGTCGACTCCGATGAGCGGGAGCGCGCCCGCCAGGCCGATGCCGATCTCTTCGCGCAGCTCCCGGCTGCCCGCCTCCATGGGGTGTTCGTCGTGGTCGAGCATGCCGCCGGGCAGCCACCAGACTCCGCCGCCGGGCCGTCCGGGGCCGTAGCGCAGCAGTAGGATCCGGCCGTCGGGGTCGAGGGCCGTCACGCACGCGGCCACGACCACCTGAGGGAGCGTGCGGATCCATTCTTCCCGGGGGATCCAGTCAGCCACCGGCCCGGCCCCCTTCCGGCCGGTCATGCGGTCTGCTCCTTCGGTGTTCCGGGGCGCGGGGAGGGGACGGTGCGGTCGTTCTGGAGGAGCCACAGCTCGCGGAAGAGGCCCGGCACGGCGGTGAGTTCTTCGAAGGTGCCGGTCTGGATGACGCGGCCGTGGTCGAGGACCACGATGCGGTCGGCGACGGCGACGTTGGCGAGCCGGTGGGTCACGAGGACGACGGCGCGGTCCTCGGCGACTTCGCGCAGGCCCGTGAAGATGCGGTGCTCGGCGCGGGCGTCCAGGGCCGACGTGGGTTCGTCCATGACGAGGAGACCGGCGGGGCGGTGGAAGGCGCGGGCGATGGCGATGCGCTGCCACTGGCCGCCGGACAGCTCGACGCCGCCGAACCATTCACGCGCCAGGAGGGTGTCGAGGCCGCTGCGCAGTCCGTCGACCACTTCGTGGGCGCCGGAGCGTTCGGCGGCCAGGCGGACGACGTCGTCACCGCCGTGGGGCTGGCCGAGGGTGATGTTCTCCCGGGCCGAGAGGGGCCAGTGGGCGAAGTCCTGGGGGACGACGGCTGTCTGCGCCCACAGAGCGTCGGGGTCGAAGCTGCCGATGTCCTGTCCGTCCCAGGTGACGCGGCCGTGGGTGGGGAGGTACAGGCCCGACAGGAGCTTGGACAGGGTGGTCTTGCCCGACCCGTTCTCGCCGACCAGGGCGAGGACTTCGCCACGGCGTACTTCGAGGGTCACGCCGTCCAGCGCGGGCCGGTCGGCGCCGGGGTAGGTGTAGGTGAGGTTCTCCGCTCGCACGGCCTCGGGCGGCGGGGCGACGGCGGTGCCGCGCCGCATACGGTGCCCGCCGGCTTCTCCGATGAAGTCGACCCAGTCATCGAAGTACAGGCCGGTGCGGAAGAGCTGGGCTCCGTAGCCGACCAGGCCGCGCAGCGACGAACCGACGGTGCGCAGCGCGAACACCGCGGTGCCGGCGGAGGCGACGGACATGTGCCCGGTCGCGAGCAGCAGCCCGAGCGCGGCCCAGACGACGACGGCTCCGACGCCTCCGGCGAGGGCCCCGATCAGCGCGTACCGGCCGCCCCGGTTGACGGCTCGGTCGGTTGCGGCGTCCACGCGGGCACCGATCTTCCGGTACAGGCCGAGGAGGAAGCCGGCCATGGTGCCGGAGCGGACCTGGTCGGCGGTTGCCTTGTCCACGATGTACCAGCGCAGCAGCGCGAGGATGCGGCGCTCGGAGGCCATGGCCCGGCTTGCCTCGTAGGTGACCTGGGCGCTCTTCATGCTGGCGAGTCCCTGCGGGAGGACCGCGAGCAGGAGGAGCGGGAGGAGCACGGGGTGCAGGGCGGTGAGGACACCGGCGGCGGCGATGATCGAGGCGAGGCAGGCCATCAGCTGCTGGGACTGGGTGATCAGATCCTGGGCGAGTTCCGCGCCCCGGTCGGCGTTGTCCCACATGTCGTTGAAGCCGGGCTGGTCGTAGGCGGTCAGCTCGGCCGCCACGGCGGCGTTCAGCATCTCCAGTTCGGCCTCACGGGAGATGCGCGGGGAGAGCCGGCTGGAGACGTTGACGATCGCGATGGCCAGGAGGGCGCGTGCGCCGGCGGCCGCGGCGAGGACGGACAGCGCGGGGACGGCGTCGGTGAGGCGGTCCTGGATGTGGCCGGAGGAGATCAGCGCGGTGATGGTGCTGGTGGTGGCGACCAGTCCGAAGGCCTCCAGCGCGGCGGAGAGGGCCTGGCAGGCGAGGAGGGAGACGACGGCGCGGCGGTCGATCTTCCAGGCGAGCGAGAGGGCGCGGCGTACGAGGTGGGGAAGGCGCCGGGCCATGGACCAGGTGGTGACGGGTCGGCGCTGGAGCACGGTCAGACGTGGCGACGTGAAGCGCAGTTCTTCGGAGGGTTTTCCGGGATCACTTCCTGTACTCAAGTCGGTCCTCTCGACGGTGAGTTGGGCATTCCGGCATGCCAGAGTGCGTCACTGCCGGGGCGCCGCAGGTGCCGTTTCGGCGAGGTCCACTCGAACTGGTGAACCGGTGGCGCGGGGGGGGCGGAGCGGGGAGGGGGCCTGTGCAGGCGCCGTTCTGCGGCCCGGACGCCGAGTGGTCCACACGGGGAACACCGGCCGCCCGCGCGCCCGGCGAACAGCGCGGACCCCGGACTGCGGCGCTCGAACTCGCGCGCACCCGGACCATGACCCCGCCGCGCTTCGCCCCCATCCCTCCGGGGGGTTTACCCGATGAGTCCGGCGGAGCGCGACACACCCCCTCCTAGTCTACCGGGGGTAGTCGCTCGACTACTTCAAGTGAAGGGAGATGGCAGTGCGCTCCACATCTGCGGTCCGATTCGCGGTTCTGGCCTCGACAGCCCTGTTGCTGGCCGGCGGGGTGAGCGCCGGAGCGGCCCAGGCTCAGGTGCCCGGCGGACCCATCACGTACTCGATCGACTTCTCCAACCCCCGCGAGAGCGACGACAACAACCTGCCCGAGCCCTACGGCGAAGTCGTCGTGAGGGCGCCGTGGGGCCAGCAGACCGCGCTGTGGGAACACCCGGACCGGGACATCAACACGCCCACGCAGCCCCGCTATCCGCTGTTCGGCGGTGCCGAGCACAGGTTCGTGCCGCACCCCGTCACCGAGGTGTGCGCCTTCGTGGGCGAGGACGACACCGGTATCAACGAGGACGACGTCCTCGCCGACGGCTGCGTGGCCTACACGGGCCCCGGCGCGTACACCATCAGCGCCGAAGGCGGATCGGTGACCGTCACCGTGTACAACTTCGGCTGACCTCCCCCGCGCACCGGGACCGAGCGGTCCCGGGAGGTCCGTCCTCCCGGGACCGTATCCGCGTGGTCAGAACCAGTGCAGGCAGTGCGGGGGACGCTCGGCGCGGAAGAGGGCGTCGGCGAGGGTGGCCGCGCCCGGATGGTGGGCCCTGATGTGTCCGGCGCGCACGAGCGTGCTCGGGGCGGTGCCGCCGAGGTAGACCGAGCCCAGGTCGCTCACGTCCAGGGACAGGTCGGGTTCCCGGTCCGTCGGGACGCAGTCGGCCTCGCCGTCCCGGACGGTCAGCAGGTAGCGGCCGTGTTCGCCGAGGAAGGGGTCGTCGACGTCGAGGACCAGTTCGCCGTCCGTGAACCAGCCGCGCGCGGTCAGCGCACGCGGGACGTCCAGCAGCCGTACCCAGAGCCAGTCGGTGTCGCCGCTCACCTCGCCGGCCCGGAAGTCGGCGAACTGCCAGCGCAGCGGGTGCGCGGGCGGGAAGTGCTTGAAGACGACCTGGGCGACCAGGTCGTGTCCGAGTACGAATCGAGCCAGGGCCGCGAAGACGGCGTCGTCGGCGGCGACGGTCTCGTCGACCGTCAAGGTGTTCGGTTCGGCGAGCGAATAGCTGGCGTACCCGTCAGGGACGCCCTCGGCGTCCCGGTGGACGGCCACATAGCGCGGCGCCGGGGAGATCGGGGGCTGCCCCGCGCCCCGTTCCCACCAGCGCGACGGGCGGGACAGCGCACCGGGCTGCGCGCGGCGGTACCGGTCGTAGACCTCTTCGAGGATCTCACCGCACTCGGCTCGTCGCAGCAACTCGACCGTGCCGGTGTCCGGGCCGGCCGCGGGGGTGCCGGCGGTTTTGCCCGCCCGCGGCAGAGCGAGGGCGCCCTGGTGGCGAGGCACCGTGAGCCGCTGTGTGTACGTCGCCGGTCCGTAGCCGAACCTGCGGTAGATCAGGGCCTCGGAGGCCAGCAGTACGGACAGGAACTCCCCGCGGGCCCGCAGCTCGGTGAGCTGATGCCGCATCATCGCGCTGAGCACGCCCCGGCGCCGGTGCGAGGGCAGCACGCCGACGGCGGTCACCCCGCTGGCCGGTACGAGGATCTCACCGGGCAGGGTCAGCTCGAAGGAGTACGCCCCGGCGGTGCCGACGGGCCGTCCTTCCGCCGTCGTGGCGAGCAGGTTGCGGTCCATTTCGAGCGCCGCCCACCAGACCCCGCCGCGCTCGGTCGGGGTTTCCGGGAAGCGTCCGAACGCGGCATGGAGTGTGTCGACGAAGACGTCGAGGTCCTGGTCGGTCGTGGGACGGATGTCCATTGCTCCGCTGCCTCCCTGGGGTACCGGCACCCCGGCTCATGGTGTCCGCCACAGTGCAGGCGTCGCCCCAGGGCGGGGTCAAGCGATTTACGGCCGGCCCCGGCCCGCGACCCACCCGGCACCAGCGCCCACCGGCCCCCGTCGGCTCCGTACACACGGCGTGTGATGAACTGTCGGCCCGGCCCGGCGTGATGCCGCCGCATGGTGTGTCCTGCGGGCGTCCCGGCGGCGTCGCTGGTTCGATGTGATGAAGAGAGAGCCCTGTTCAGGGCGCGAAGGACAGGACGGAAGCGCATGGCCGAAGAACTGATTGCAACGCTGAACACCACCCTCGGGAAGATCGTCGTGAGGCTGTTCCCCAACCACGCGCCCGTGACGGTCGCCAACTTCGTCGGCCTCGCGGACGGGAGCAAGCAGTGGGAGAACCCGGAGACCGGGGCGCCGGGCGAGGGGCCCCTCTACAACGGGACGGTCTTCCACCGGGTGATCGAAGGCTTCATGATCCAGGGCGGCGACCCGCTGGGCGACGGCACCGGAGGTCCGGGCTACGAGTTCCGGGACGAGTTCCACCCGGAGCTGAAGTTCAACCGGCCCTACCTGCTGGCCATGGCCAACGCCGGCCCGGGGACCAACGGTTCCCAGTTCTTCATCACGGTCGGGCCGACGCCCCACCTGAACAACCGGCACACCATCTTCGGTGAGGTGGTCCAGGGGCAGGAGGTCGTGGACGCCATCGCCAAGGCCCCGACGGGGCGCAATGACCGTCCCGTCTCGGACATCGCGATCGAGTCCGTGACCATCGAGAAGCGGCAGTCCTGACCTAAGCGTCACCGAGGGTCTCAGTCCGCCCGCGGGGGCGACTGAGACCCTCGGCCGGACGCGGAGGCGGCCGGGAGCCGGGACCGGCCGCCTACTGGTAGCAAGGATTTCCGCACAGCACGGTGACCGTGCCGCTCCCCCCGGCCTTCGCGGAGTCGGTGACGTGGGTGGTGGTCGTGGGCACCTCGCTGGTCTCCCAGGGCATCGGTGCGGCCACGGCCTGCGGTGCCGCAGTGGCGAAGGCGGCGGCGGCCACGAACACGGCGGCAACCGCGCGCTTGCTGAGACGCATCTGAACTCCTCGGTCGACGATCAACTGGCGGACACGGTCGTGGGAACGCCGTCCGGACAGCGGGCCGCCACCGGCCCCCGGTCCTCGCGCGTGCACGTCCTCCGGGCCAGGTTCTCCCGGCGAAGTGCGCCAGGACCAGTTCGCACGGCGAGGGTCCGGGACATCTCCATACGATCGCCTCGACCGGCGGCGCGGGTTCCGGGCAGCCCGGCGACCGCGGCCGTCTCGGCCGGCATCCCGTCCGCAGCTCATGGCGTGGAGCGGTACAGCGGGACGTGCGTGAGGGCCAAGGACGTCGCCGCGGCGGCGAAGCCGAGGACCGCGCCGGCCGCGACATCGCCGGGGTAGTGCACACCGGTGTGGACGCGGGAGTAGCCCACGGCGACCGCAAGCGCGCCGAGCGGCACGGCGGCCGGGGGCAGTACGACACCCACGGCGGTGGCGAAGGCGGTCGCCGAGGCCGTGTGGCCGGACGGGAAGGACGCCGACTCCGGCATGGGTACGTGCCGGTCCACCACCACGCGGGCCTCTTCCCGGTCGGGCCGGCGCCGGCGGACCATCCGCTTGCCGAACAGGTTCGCCGCCGCCGACGCCAACGCGACCGAGCAGACCCCGGCCAGGGCCGCACGGCGGGGGCGTCCCGGCACGAGAGCGAGGCCCGCGGCCACGCTCAGCGAGATCTTCGAGTGGTCGGCCGCGTGCGACAGCCGGCGCAGCGCGTGGTCCAGTGTGGGTGTGGGGGTGGCGGCCACGGCCGCGTACAGGGCGCCGTCGATGGCGTGGAGGTCGCGGAGCACGGAGGCCGCGGCGCTCCGGCCGGCGGCGGCGGTACGCCGGACCGACGCGGTGGGCCGGACGGTGTTCCGGTCAGACACGGGGCTCTCCTTCAGGTGTTCGCTCGGGGCGGCCGAACGCGAGGTCGAGGAGTTGCCGCCAGTTCACGGGCGGCGCGGGGACCACGTTGCCCGGACGGTCGCGCGGCACCAGGACCCGCAGGGCGCCGGGGCGCAGCGCGCACACGACCGGGACTGGCATCCGCAGGGCCTCGCCGTCCACCGCGACGGGAATCTCGTCCGCGTCGGAGGTCACCTCGACCCGCTGCGCGGTCAGGACGGTCAGCCCCGCGGACTGCGAGCCCCGTACCGCCAGGTCCGCGGCCTGTGCCGCGCTCTCCACCCGGATCCCGAGCACGCCCAGTTCGCCGCTGTCCAGCCGGGGCCGGCGGCCGCCGCCGCTGAACTCGTCCGGGGAGATGTAGGGGTTGTTGCTGACCAGCAGCGCCTGCTGGGCGGTGAGCGCGGTGCCGTCGACGCGGGCGTCCAGACCGCTGACGTCCTCGCCGAGCAGCAGGTCCGGCATGAGGCTGAGGGCGGTGCCCGCCTTGTCGTCGCGGTACTCGGGGTGCTGCACGACATCCGCGTACACCCCGAACGACACCGTGTTGACGAAGGCGCGGCCGGCGACGTCGCCGAGGTCGACCCTGAGCACCTCGCCGTTCGTGAGCGCGTCGAGGCAGCGGGCGGGGTCGGCGCGGTCGAGGCCGAGGTCCATGGCGAAGTGGTTGCGGGTACCGGCGGAGATCACGAGGAAGGGCAGGCCGTGCTCGGCGGCGACCGCGGCGACCAGCGCCTGGGTGCCGTCGCCGCCGGCCACGCCGAGCAGGTCCGCGCCCTCGGCCACGGCCTCGCGGGCCAGCGCCGCGACATCCGTCTCGACGTCGGGATCGAGCAGGATCACCCGCGCGCCGAGCCGCTCGGCCCGCTCGACGAGGCCGAAGCGGCCGACCTTCCCGCCGCCGGACTTCGGATTCATGATGAGCACCGGCCGTCGCGGCCGGGGCGCGGGGCTCGCCCGCATGACCCGCTGCGGACGCGACCGGCGCAGCGCCGACCGGGCGCAGACCAGCGTCGCGCCCCAGCACAGGCTGGAGAGCAGGGCCGTCTGCCACACGCCGCTCTGCGTGAAGACCACCAGGGCGCCGATGGGCGCGGCGAGCGCGATCAGCGCACCGAACAGCCGCACCACGCCGCGGTGCGCCAGGAACCACCAGACGCCGGCGGCGCAGACGATCAGCCCGAGGAGCCCGGCTCCGATGATCAGCAGTCCGCCTCGGTCCAGCGCCCGGATCAGCACGGCAGCGGCGCCGATCGCGGCCAGCACCGCGAAGCGCGCGAGCAGCCGCGCCTCCGTGTCGCCTCGGGATCGCCTCATCCACGTCCTCGCTATGTCGTCGTCTCCGCGCGCCCTGGCTATGTCGTCCTCCCCGCGTCGTGTTCATGATCCCGGCCCGGTCCGTTGTACCAGCCCGGGCTCCTCCGAAGCCGGGGGCCCCGCCGCTCGGGCGCGCGGGTCACCCTCGGGCCCGCCGGGTGCGGTCGTCGCCGCAGCGTCTTCGCAGGTCCCGCGCCTGATCGGTCCGACACGTGCTCTGTTATGGTCAAGCACGGACAAAGTCACCGGCGGTGGCGGCCGCCGGTCCCCGGCGAGACGCCGCTGCCCGAGGCAGGCAGGACGCGCAGGCGAGGCGGCCCGGAATGTGACAGCGCCTTTCCTGAGAGTGGAGAACCCGCCATGCGCCGCCCCGCCGTCGTGCTGACCGCTGCCCTCGCCGTGCTCTGCTCGGCGTGCGGCCGGACCGAGGCGTCCCGTGCCGCCGACTCCCCCGCACCCGCCGAGGCCGTACGCGCGGCCGTGGCCGCGACCAGGCACACCAGCGCCGGCGTCGGCACCACACTGGAACTCACCGCGGGCGCCGGCGAGACGTATCACATCCGGACGAAGGGCAGTGTCGACATGGCCGCCGACACGGGCAGCCTCGACGTGCGGCTCGTGGAGGGCAGCAGCCGCGCCGAGGAGCGGTTCCTCGGGGACGAGGTGTACGTACGCAACACCGGGCCGCAGGGCGTCGACCGGACGTGGGCGGTGGCCGCTCGCCGCACCGCCGAGGCGCACTACCTCTTCCGGGCCCCGTTCAACGACCCCGAACACACTCTTGCGCAGGTCGCGCGGATGCGGGACGTCCGTTCCCTGGGCGCCGAGACCGTGAAGGGCGTCAAGGCCACCCGCTACAGCGGCGTCCTCGACCACAGCACGCTCACGATGCGCATGGCCGCGCAGACGCGGAAGAAGATGGCCGACTTCCGCGCGGGGTACGGCGGTGATCTGCCGGCCACCGCCGAGGCGTGGGTGGACGGGCGCGGACGCCTCGTCCGGGCCCGCCTCGCGCTGAAGGACGCGTCGACGTCCCTGGCCACCCTCACGCTGGATCTCAGCCACCTCGGCAAGCCGGTCCGTGTGACCCGGCCGTCGGGCGCCCTGCCCCTGGACACCAGCAGCGGCACCCTCCTCAACGGCTGAACGGCAGGCCCCGCACGCCCCACCGGCGGCCTGGCCGGTATGCGCCTGGTCCGGGCCTCGCGGCACGGCGAGGCTGAGTGGTCGCAACGCACCACCCATCGACCTCTCGGAGAAATCCCATGAGACAGCTCCTCCGCCGGGGCGCGACGGCGGGCGCGGTCGCGGCGTTCGCGGGTGCCGTCGCCGTCTGCGCTCCGGCCCAGGCCGCGCACGCGTCGACCTCCGCTCACTGCCCGACGTCGACGTCCATCGCGCTTCTGCCCGCCGGCTCCGGATACCTCTTCCCGAACCTCTTCGCCTCGGCGTCGGCGTGCGGCTTCGCCGACGGAGGCACGCCCTACCACTTCACGGTCGGCACGGCGACGTCGAACGCCCAGACACCGACAGGTCCGCACACCTACGTCGTCAACAACCTGTCGGTGGTGTGCTCCACCGTGACGGTCAACGGCGACTCCCTGTTCGCGAGCGGGTGCCTGCCCGGCTAGCCGGCGCAGGTCAGCCCGTGCCCCCGTCTCGATCCGCCCGACCCGCCCTATCCGTCTCGAGGATCTTCTTGAGCGTGGCGAGTTCGATGTCGACCAAATCGGCCTGCTCTCTGAAGGCGGACTCGGTGAGCGACGGCGGCTGATGGAAGGTGATCATGAAATCGGCGCCGTCGCCGTTGGGCACCACCCGGGCCGGTACGCGCCATGAAGCGGTGTCGTCGACGTAGTCGTGGTCGAGGACGCCGGACTCGGCCCGGGCACGCAGACGCAGCTTGGCCGGACCCTGCGGCGTCGACATGCGCCACCAGTCGGGGTCGTCGGTCGGCTCGATGGACTGGATGTTGACCACGGCCCACCGGGGCCAGTTCGCAGGGTCGGCGAGGAAGGCGTGCACCTCCTCGTACGGGCGGTCGATCGCGACGGTCTTGGTGACGGAGATCCTGACGCTCATGGTGCGCTTCCTTCACTGGTTGTCGGGGGTGCGGCGGGATGGGCCTCGCCCACCAGCCGTCGGATCCATTCCTCCAGCCGGTGGCGTTGGCCCGGGTCGAGCGACCCGAAGTAGTGGGCGTCGTTGCGATCGGCCAGCTCGGCCAGCACCGGCACCAGGGCCTGCCCCCGCTCGGTCAGGACCAGCCGGACCGTGCGCCGGGAGGCGGGGTCGGGTTCGCGCCGGACGAGGCCCTTGGCCGTAAGACGGTCGACCAGGCGGGAGACGGCTCCCGGATCGATGTCCATGTGCGCGGCCACGGCCTTGGTGGTGTCGTGGCCGTGGAACACGCCGGCCATCACTCCCCACTGGGAGACCGTGACGTCGTACCGGCCGAGTTCGGCCTCGAACCGGCCGTGGACCTCGTCCGACAGGCGACGCAGCCAGTAGCCGAGGTGATCGTGGAGCCCACTTGTCCTCTTCACACGGCCAGTCTAGTTGTCGCGGCAACTCTTGTCTAGGCAATCGTGCCGCGCTCTCCCATACGGCTGGTCGGCTGGACTCCTGCTGCGCCCGCCGAACCAATCGCGCCGAGTGTCGTTGATCAAGCCATGCACAAGATGATCCCGACGGCGCTTGTCGCCGTCGCAGCCAGCATGTTGTTGTCCGCGTCCCCCGCCCAGGCGGAGGCGCCCATGAACGCCGTGGCGGCCAAGGGGTCGCGCGTCGAACCGAATCCGATCGGGGGCCTGCTCCAGATGGGTCCCCTCGGGCTTCCGGAGGGCCTCTTCCACCTCGTCCCGACCGAGTGACCACCCGGTGACCACCGAACGGCCCTAGCGGCCGTGCCGGCTTCCGTGTCCGTCGGCGACGACGGCGCGTGGTGCCGGATGCGTGACCGGTCTCGCCCGCCTCCCTCGTCGCCGCCCGACCGGCGCCCGGGGGGGGCGGGCAAGGCTCCGGGATACCCGTTCCGGACAACTCCCCTGTGTTCCGCCGGTGTTGGCCGCTGCACCGGCTGGGTCGGCGGTACGGTCGAGCCCGGTGTGCCGCACGCCCGTGAGCGCGCCCGTGGAGCCCGGGAAGCCGGGGAAGGGGGAGCCGGTGAATCCGTTGCAGGTGCTGGCCTCGGCGGCGGCCGACTGGGAGCGGCTGGAGCCGTATCTCACCGATCTTCCGGGAGAGGCCGGGCGGCGGCTGGCCTCGGCCCTCGAGGCGATGCGCGGACCGGACGGCGCGGCGGAGGATCCCGCCCACGCCGAGGCCGCCGCGCGGCTGGTTCTCGACTCCCTCCCGCCGCACGAGACCCGTCGGCTGATCGCCGGGGACGACGGCCGCTACAGCGACACCGAACGGAACATCACCGTCCAGGGCTTCCGCGCCGCCGATCTCGCCGTGCTCCTCATCGACCGCAGCCCGATGGTGGGTCCCGTCCTCGGCCCCGTCCGCAGGCGCCTTCTCGCGGAACCCGCGCTGGACGACACGTACGTCCGCGACCAGGGCGGCGATCCGCTGGACCCGGCCCTGATCCGGCTCCCCGGCCCCCAGGGGCGCACGCTGCTGCCGGACTTCCAGTTCAGCCGTGGCGCGCTGCCGTGGCGGGTGGTGCTGGAGGTGAACACGATCCTCGACGCGGACCGGGACCCCTGGGGGGTGGCCGACTGGTGGCTGTCGGACAACGCCTGGCTCGGCAGCGCGCCCGCGTCACTGCTGGGTGCGGCCCGGGACGAGGAGCTGGCCGGTGCGGCACGGTCACTGCTGGACGGGGAGTGACGGTGCCGAACGTACCTCCGCCGGCAGCACTGCCGGGCACTCCTACGAAGGTGACGCTCACCGAGGGCACCGCGCTGTTCCGGGTGCACGGCTCCTCGCTCGACGGGACCGCGTTCAACCCCGTCCCGGCCGACGGGCTCTACGGGGGCGGGCGCTTCGACGCGACGCGGAGCCGGGGCTACTCCTACCTGTACGCGGGGCTGGAGCCGGCGGCCGCGGTCTGCGAGACGCTGCTGCGCTCGGTGCCGTTCGCTCCGGACGGCGGCACCCGGCTGCTGCCGCGCGCGGGCGTGACCGGCAGACGCTTCACGTTCCTGCGCCTCGCGGCGGACGTCACGGTGGTGTCGCTGATGTCCGGTGCCGATCTCGCGGCGGTGGGGCAGGACACCTGGCTGGTGCAGGCCGAAGCCGCCGAGTATCCGTGGACCCGGAACTGGGGGCACTGGATACGCGACCGTACCGAGCCGTGGGCTCAGGGTTTCGTCTGGCCGTCCAAGCGGGAGCCCGCCGACCGGGCGGTGATCCTGTTCGGCGACCGGTGCGGGCGGGACGTGGTGGCCGAGTCCGAGGTGCCGGCCGTCGACTTCGGCACGCCGGAGGGCGAGGCATGGCTGAACTCCGTGCTCGCGCCGTACCACGCGCGTGTGGCGCCCTGAGCGGCGTACGGCGGCGGCCCGCCCCGCGCCGGTCAGCCGTGGGCCGGGTCCTGTGCCGGGATGACCGTGCGCAGCGGGATCGTCCGGGTCGTCCACTGGCCCGGACCCTGCGCACGGGTCTCCCCCATGTCGCGGTCGCCGTGGCCGGGTGGTGCGAGACGCAGCAGTCCGTCCGGCGCGGCCCGTCGGGTGCCGCGGTCGTCGGAGCCGTGCGGGTCCCAGGGCGGCAGATGGAAGGGGACGGTGTTCACTTCGCCCTCGGCCACGATGAGTTTCAGCCAGTCCCGCACCTCCGCGCCGGGGCGGGCCCGCCGTGCCGGGACGGTCAGCGCCACCGGGCGGTCGTCCAGGGCGAATCCGGTGCGGCCGGGCCCGATGAAGTGGCCCGGGTAGAGGCCGGTGTGGGCGGCGTAGCTGTCGGTGAGGTTGAGCAGCACGCACCACAGGGTCCGGGTCGGCGAGCGGTTGTGGAGCCGGATGGACAGCCAGGGCTCCCGCGGGCGGCCGGAGGGCGAGGCGCCGTAGCGGCAGACGATCTCGCCGCTGCCGTCCGGGAGGATGGGGCTCGGGCCGTCGGAGCTCCAGGGTCCGTCGTAGGTCCAGGGGAGGATCTCCACGCGGACCAGGTCCGTCAGCGGTGAGGCCGGGTTGTCCAGGGTGAGCAGCTGGTGCCAGCGGGCCAGGTGGTGCAGGCAGTCGGCGACCTGCCGGGCGTCCTCCGGGCCGCCGAGTCGCAGCGGCGGTACGGCGGCCGAGCCGTCGCGCCGCAGGACCGCGGCCCCGAGGCCGGTGCCCGGTGTTGGGGACACGACGACGCGCAGCAGGTGGCCGGGGGCCGGGCCCGGGTCGTCGACCAGCCGTAGCAGCGGTGTCGGTGCGCCGTCGGGGCCCGCCGAGCCGAGGGCCTCCCGTACCAGGCCGGCGGCTCGGCGCGCGGCGGAGGACGCGTCCGGCGTCTCGACGCGGACCCGGGTGGGCGGCAGCGCGAGCGCCGACAGCGCGACCGGATAGACCTGCCGGCGATCCGGCTCCCAGCCCGCGGGGGCGACCTCGGTACGGTCGGCGTGGACGGCCCTGGCCCGTACGACGCGGGGCGCGGCACCGGGCGCGGTGACGGTGAACTCGGCGGCTCCCGGGCCGTCATCGCGCAGCCCGTGCACCCGGCCGCAGTCGACCTCCCAGCCGTACGGTCCGTTCCGCAGCAGGTGCGGGCCGCGGGTCCGGGTGACGGCGCCGCCGAGGAAGGGCTGGTCGGCGATGCCTCCGGGCTCCGGCGGGAAGAGGACCGGGTGCTGATCGGCGCGCTCGGTCTGGACCCGGCAGTGCGCGGCGGCCAGCAGATCGCGGTAGGTGGCACCGGGTCCCGCCGCCCGCAGCGCCTCCAGCAGGGCATGGGTGAACACGCCGTACGGCACTCCGTCGAAGTCCCGCTCGTAGGACAACTGGTTGAGCCGGCCGGCGGCGAGGAGGACATGGCGGCCGGCCGGTGCCCCGGTGGCCCCGGCCGCCCGCTGCTCCCCGCGGGGCTCGCCCCACCAAGCGGCGGGCGGGGCGTAGCGGGCGGTGTGGTCCGGCGGGGCGGGCCTGCGGGTGGCTCCGCCCGAGAAGCAGCAGTCGAGGACGGCGGCGACGTGTGCGCCCCGCGCGGCGACCGAGTCGAGCAGCGCGCCCAGCTCCTTGTCGACGAGCGGGCGCCCGCCCTCGCGCGTGCTGTCGGCGCAGACCAGGGCCTGGTAGCGGCCGGTGGCCTCGGTCCGCCGGTGCAGGGGCAGGACGGCCTCGTAGTCGGTGCCGTGCCCGGAGAACCAGAAGAGGGCCGTGTCGCCGGGCCCGGCGGCGCCGAGGTGGTCGCGGACGGCGGTGACGACGGCCTCGGTCGTGGCCTCGTCGTTCCGCAGCAGGAGCGGCTCGAAGGCTCCGTCGCCCAGGTCGGCGAGCAGACGCGCGGCCGCTTCCACGTCGTTGACGGCGCCCCTCAGCCGCCGCAGCTCGATCGGGTAGTCGTCGATTCCCGCGAACAGCGCGTACACAGTCCCCATGGAGGAAGTCTCGCAGGCCGCGGCCCGCGCTCCCGGGCGCAACCGGGCTGGCCGCGGGGCGAGTTCCGGCCGGCGCGGTCACTGGCCGAGATGGGTGAACCCGGCCCAGCCCCGCAGGTCGTCCGGGTCCACGGAGCCGGCCTGGGCGGCGAGTTCGGGCGGCATGGTCGCGGGGGTGCGCCGGTCGGGG
Organism: Streptomyces sp. NPDC015171; assembly: GCF_043079545.1. Classification (NCBI taxonomy): domain Bacteria; kingdom Bacillati; phylum Actinomycetota; class Actinomycetes; order Kitasatosporales; family Streptomycetaceae; genus Streptomyces; species Streptomyces sp. NPDC015171. Next base: position 774,653 of record NZ_JBIBUO010000003.1, on the reverse strand, counting down.
TCGAGCATCCACAGCTGGGCGAGGCGCAGTGCCGTGGCGGGGCGCGCACGCTCGGCGTGCAGGTAGTGGTGGACCATGAACATCAGGTACGAGGTCGCTTCGTCCGGCACCGGCCACAGCGATCCGAGCACCGACCGCGCGCCGTCCACGAGGAACGCCGTGGACAGGGTGAACGCCTCGTCGTGGCCGCGTCCGGAGACATGGGTGGTGCAGGCGGCGAGCGACACCAGGCCCAGTCGGCCGGGCCGGTCGCGGCGCTGGGCGTGCTCGGTGAGCTGCTCGGCGGCGAGCGTGCCGCCCGCCAGACGCAGGTGCGAGGTACGGGCGGCCGAGCCCTGGAGCACCTCGGCGTGGCAGGCCAGATGGAGCACTCCGGCCGGGGACAGGCCGCGCAGCCGCAGCCAGCCGAGGACTTCCCCCGGAGTGCCCTCGCCGGTGGCCGCGCCGCTCGCGTGCCGTCCCAGGTACGGGGCGCTGCGGTAGAAGGCCGTGTGCAGGGCGCCGGCCTCCCGGCCGGCGTGGGGCAGGTCGCCGGTCGGGTTCCCGACGACCAGGCCCGGCGCGTCGTACGGAACCGGCTCGCGGGCCATGACCTCGCAGAACAGCCGGGCCGACGCGGCGTACGAGACGACGGCGTCCTGGAGGGCGTACCGGTGGCGGCCGTCCGGCGTGGCCCGGCGGGCCGCGTGCCACGGTACGGCGGCGAGTTGCCCCATGGGGACCAGCACCACCTTCGCGGGCCGGGTGGCGCCCCGGGCGCGGAGGTGGGCGAGCAGCGGCTCCGTCACGGCTCCCGACGCCCAGTCGCAGACGGCTTCCAGGGTGCGGCGTTCGGCGGCCCGGCCGTCGGGGGACGCGGACGGCGCACCCGCGACCGGCCCCATGTCGCGGTTTCCGGACCCCGTCCGCGGGCTGAGGTAGGCGGCGAGCGCGGGGGCGTCAGCGGTCAGGCCCGGCAGATGGACGACGCTCGTCCGGCCGTCGGTGTGGACGGCGAGGGCGCAGCCGCCCTGCCCGGTTCCCGTGCCCTCGCGGGGCACCAGGTACACCAGGGCGTCCGCACCGGTGCGGCGCAGCGCGGTGGCGATGTCGGGGACGGGCGGCGGGGTGAGGAGGTGACCGAGGCGGTCGCGTGGCGCCGTCGTGCCGGCGGGGTCGGCCGATGGCGCCGCGGCCACGGGGTCGGCGGTGCCCGCCAGGGCCTGGAGCACCCGGTAGCGGAGGTCACCGGGGATGTTCTCGGCCGGTCCGGAGCCGTGCGCGGCGGCCGCCGCACGCCACTCGGCGGCGAGGTCGGGGCGGTCGGCGGCCGCGAGCCGCTCCGGCACCGTGCCGGCGGCCGATGCCGCGTGCAGGACGAGCCCGCGCCCGGCGTCCAGCGCATGCGCCGCCTCCTCCAGGCAGCCGTCGGCGATGCACCAGCGCGCCACCCTCAGCGCCTGTGCGGCGGCGACGGCGATGGGCTCGGCCGTGTCCTGTGCGCGGGACTGCAGCAGGACCTGCCAGGCGTGGCCGCTCAGGGCGCGCAGCCCCACCTCGCGGCTGCGCGCCAGCTGTTCGGTCCGACCGGCCCGGCCGGCCGCGCGGTACGCGTCGGCGAGCTGCATGGCCGCCGTCGCCCATCCGAAGTGCCCGGGGTGTGCCGCGAGCCGCACCGCCTCCTCGGACCAGCGGACGGCCTGGTCCAGGTCGGCCTCGTCCCGGCCCGCGTGGTATTTGTGCAGCTGGAACGTTGCCAGGGTGTGGGCGTACCGGACCCCGTTCCCGCCGTCGTCGGCGGGGTCCAGCACGAGGGCGTCCCGCAGCAGTGCGATGGCCTCGTCGAGCCGGCCGGCGTCCGGGTCCCGCATGAGCCGCAGGCCGAGTGCCATCCCGGCCATGCCCAGGGCCTCGGCACGGTCCCGTCGGGGCAGCGCCGCCGACTCCCGTCGCACCCGGTCGGGGGCGATGGCGTCGGGGTCGGCGTGCTCGACGCGCGGTGCGGCGCGGTCGGGGGCGCCGGCGGCGGCGAACTGCCGGGCGGAGGCCATCACGTCGAGCAGCGCGACCACTTTGGAACGTACGGCGTCGTCCGCCGGGAGGCGGTCCCGAGCGGCACGCAGTTCTTCCTCCGCCGCGGCCAACGCGGTGGCATCGCTCAAGGCGAACGCCTGACGGAATCTGATCACGGCGTGCTGCACCGACGCGTACACGCGCGTGTAGGCCGTCACGGACGGATCGGTACGCAGGCGGCCCAACTCGGCGGCGGCCTGGGCGAGGGCGTCCTGCGTCCCCCGCACCTGCGAGCGGAAGGAGAGCGCGGCGACCCGCCAGACCTCCCGGGCGCCGCGCAGCGCGTCGTCCTCCGCCGCCGCGTCCGGCCGGGCGAGGGCGATGTCGAACTGTTCCAGCGCGATCTGGAGTTGACCGACGTCGTAGGACTGCCCGCCGACGGTCATGGCGGTCTGGCCGGCCACCATGTGCAGGCTCGTCCGCAGGGGATCCTCCTGCGGGAGGGCCGCCATGGCCGCCCGGACCGCCTCCATGATCTCCCCGGCGGCGGGGCTGATGCCGAGACCGCTGAGGAAGGGCGCGAAGAAGGCCATGAGCATCATGGGCAGACGGCGCAGAACGACGGCCGCGTCGGCGTCCTGGCAGCGCTCGATCACCCGCTGCAGGTCGTCGCCCATGGGTCCGGTGCTCGTCAGGCCACGCCACTGGAGGTCGTGCGCCGCGTCCCCGCCGTCCGGTGGGCCGTCCGCGTCCGGCGCGGCCATGCCCTGCTGGAGCGCGCTCGCCGCCCGCCGTCCCGCCGCGATGACGGGGTCGCCGGGATCGTCCGGCAGCTGCCCGGCCCGGACCCGGACTCCCCTGAGGTATCCGCGGGTGGCTTCCAGGAAGTTGCGCAGGCCCGGCGGACACGTGGGGTCGGACAGGGCCTCGGCGTAGGCGTCCTCCGCGCAGCGCAGCGCCTCGGCGTCGAGCGTGTCGAGTGCGACCACCTGCCACCCCGCGGCCAGGTCCATCAGGACGCTCCAGCGGTCGGGGGCGTCCGCCGGCCACCGCTCGGCCGTCTGCCGCAGTACGGCGAGGGCCCGTCGTGAGTCCGCGGGGCGTGTCTGCTCGACGCCCCGCTCGCGCAGCAGGCGGCCGTACTGCCTCAGCACCGGCGCCGGGAACTCGGCCAGGAGGGGGCTGTCGAGCGGCAGATGGTCCAGTTGCGCCAGGGCCAGGGCGACGTCGTGCGGGTTGCGGTGCTCGCGGACCGCCGGCACGCGCAGGAGCAGGATCCGGGCCAGCTGGGCGCGGGCGGCCGGGAACCAGCCTCCTTCGCGCTCGGTGGAGCTCTCGCCGTCCTCGACGGCCCGCCGGATCTCGGCGCAGGCCCGGTCGAGGTCGGCCTCGTTGCCGGTCAGATCGAAGCGGCGGGCGTACTGCTGCCCGTAGTGGAAGCGGAAGTAGGACGGCTGGCCCATGGGTTCGGGTACGCCGTCGAGTGCCTCGCCGAGCCGGGTGAGGCCCGCTTCGAGGTCGGCCGGGTCGCTGGTGCCGAGGAAGCGGAACCCGTAGGCGAGGCCCAGCCGGGCCCCGACCTGGCGGCTCAGCTCCTCGCCGGGCGCGAGGAGGTCCGCGGCGGCCTCCAGGTGCCGGACGGGCTCCGCCAGGAGGGCGAGGAGCCGGTCCGGGGGCATGCCGGGTTCGAAGGCGGCCTCGTACCGGGCCCAGTGCAGCTGGCCGAGGATGCCCTGCCACACCTGGGCGTCGTCGTGGCCGGGGTCGTCGGCGACCGCCTGTGCGACGGCGGTGAGCGCGGCTTCGAGATGGCGGCCGTCGCCCTGGCGTTCGGCGAGCTCGGCGAGCCACAGACCCATGGCGACCCGTGTCGCGGACACCTCGGGATCATCGCCCGGCGCCTGCCGGGCCAGTTCGGCGCGGGCCTCGTCGATCCACTCCTGCAGCTCCTCGTCGGACACGCCGGCGAGGTCTCCGTCCAGGTGTTCCTGCTCGGCAGTGCCGTCCGTCATCCCCGGGCTCCGTCCCGGGGCGCCCCCGCGCCCCCTGGTGCCAGTGAACCTCAACTCCGTTCCGGTCGCGGGTCGTTCGCCGGGCGTTGTCCGGGCGGATCGCGGTGCTGGGCGCCGGGGGCCGTAACCACCGGCCCGGGGTGCACCTGCCGCGCGGCGGCTGCCAGGGCCGCGGGGCCGTACACCTCCGTGGACGGAGAGCCGGTGCCGCGCGGCCCCGAGCGGCCGGCCGACGTTGTACGAGCGCGGGCGAGCGGGGCGCGACGAGTCAGGGCGGGCCGGCCTGGTCACGTTCGCCGCGGAGTCGGGCGGCGTCGTACGGCCCGGCCGTACCGGGACGGGCGAGGTGGCCGCGGCCGTCGTGTGACCACCGGCGGGCCCGGCGCCGAGGTCTGACGCGGCGCCGACCGGGTTCCCACGCGGGCACGGCATCCTGCCGCCCGCTCATGTCGGCCCAGGAGGCGACCGCGTCCGCGCCCGGCAGGCCACCGGCGCCCGCCGCGCAGGCGATCACGCGGGGCGGCGGTCTCTCAGGTTGCCGCGTTCTCGGTCCGGCGGTAGGCCGGCAGGACCTCGCCGGCCAGCAGTTCCAGCTGCTCCGCCTCGTCGAACAGCGGGGTGAGCAGGATCCGTTCGGCACCGGCCGCGGCCACCTCCCGCAGCCCCGCCACGCACTGCTCCGGCGTGCCGTACACCGCGACCCCGCTCAGGTCGTCGGGGCGGCCGTACATCGCGGAGAGCACGTCCCGGGCTCGCTCGCGGAGCGTCTCGTCGTGCGGCCCGACCGCGATGTAGACCCGTTTGGCGATCGGGAACGTCGCCGGGGCCCGGCCCTGTTCGGCGAGGGCCTCGCGTACCACCTTCACCTGCTCGGCGAACCGGGCCGTGGTCTGCGACCCGGCGCCGAAGAACCCGTCGCCGTGCCGTACCGCCCGGCGCAGGGCGTTCGGCACCGCCGCGCCGAACCAGACCGGCGGATGGGGCCGCTGCACCGGCTTCGGTTCCATCGCCGCGTCGTCCAGCTGCCAGAACCGTCCGTCCAGGGTGACGCGGGGCTCGGTCCAGAGCGCCTTCATGACGGTCAGGTGTTCCAGGAACCGGGACACCAGGCCCTCGCCGTCGATACCGAACGCGGCGAACGGGCGGCCCTGCCCACCGGTGGCGACGCCCACCTCCAGGCGGCCCGCGCTGAGGTGGTCCAGCGTGGCCAGGCTCTTGGCCAGCTGCACCGGGTTGTGCAGAGGGGTGACGAACACGGCGCAGCCCAGCCGCATCCGTTCGGTGCAGGCCGCCGCGTACGTCATGATCTCGATCGGGGAGAGCAGGGGCCAGGCGCCCAGCACGCTCTCCTGGGTCCAGGCGCTCTCGAAACCCAGTTCTTCGGCTCTGCGCAGGAACGCGCGCAGTCCGGTCAGGGTGAACGACTCGTCGGCGTGCTGCGGGATGGAGACGGAAAAGCGCATGGCCTCCATCTCAGCACGGTGTCTCGCCGTGCCGCCAGCGGAATCCTGCTCGCCCGCGCCGGTCGCGCGCCGGTTGAGGAAATGGGGCACGAGAAGGCACGGGGCGAGGTGCGCTGGGCGAGGAGCAGCTCGCGCGGTTCGGTGGCGGCGGCGGTGCGCGGCAGCGGGAGGGGGTCGCTGTGACCCGTACCGCCGCGGTCGTACACCGCGGCCGTGGTGAACCGCGAAACCTCTTGCCGGACACCGAAGTAGTGCCGTCCTGGAAGCCGCCGACCGGCCGTGCGAGCGGGGCGGGGGATGTGCCCCGTCATATGGCCTGTCCCAAGACGATGGACTTCGCGGCCGACCGGGAGCAGACGCCGCGCGCGATCGCCGAACTGGCCCGCCGTGCCCAGGAGACCGGCCGGCTGCGGCGCGGCTTCGCCGTCGACGACCTGGTCATGCTGCTCATGGCCCAACGGAGCGTCCAGGACGCGCCGCCCACCGCCCACCGCCCGGCTCGCGGCCTCGCGCCGCTTCGCCGCCCACATGACGAGGCGTTCAGCGCCACCGGGGAGACGGCGGCGCCCGCGCCGCTGCCGCCGTCTCCGCGCCTCACGCTCGCGCACGGGCCCACCACGCCGTGACCCCGCCCAGTAACGGGGGGCGGGGCTCCCCCGGGCGGACCGTGCCTCCACTCCCCCGGCCGGACCCGGCTCCCGCAGGCCGTCCGCGGGGGTGCGTCCCGACGCCGTCCGCGGGGGCGGATCCCGGGGCCGTCCGCGCGGGTGGATCCCGGCGCCGTCCGGCGGGGATCCGGCCGCCACCGCAGGCCGGCAGCCCGGCCGCCCACGGAGGCGAAGCCCCGCCAGCTGGCGGGGGTAGTCCGGCCACATGCCGGATGGTCGCGGCGGCACCCGTCCTGAAGTGTGGTGATGGAGGGGATTCCGCTCTGTGCCGGCACACCGTTCACGACGGAGCCGGAGCGGGGACTGAATCCTGTCGCAGGTGCCGAGGCCCTTGTGGTCCCGAGTCCGCCTGGGTACCCGTTCTACGCCGCTGGACGTGCCCGCCTCGCTCCCACGCGGAGCCGGTGACGCACCGTCCCGCTCGCAGATGGAGGTCCGATGATGGTGACCGTGCGACTGACCATGTTGTGCGCAAGCGCCGGAGAAGGCAGCCATGTCCGGACCTTCGGGGACGGTGCCCTGAGTGCACACGGCCGGAGCGAGATCACGGCCACCCGCACCCCCCTTCCGCCCTGCACACAGGCTCTGCGGACGCCCTCGGTCCGCTGTGCGCAGACCGCCGAGGCGCTCGGGGTCGAGGCGGTGCCCGAGGACGGCCTGCGCGACCTGGACTGCGGCGTGTGGGAAGGCCGCACGTTCAAGGACGTCGCGGCCGAGGACCCCTTCGGTTTCTCGGCCTGGCTGACGGATCCCGATGCCGCGCCGCACGGAGGCGAGTCGGTCAGGCGGCTGTGCCGTCGGACGGCGGCCTGGCTGAGTGATCTGCCCGCCGACACGGGGCACGTACTCGTGATCGCCGAGCCCTCCGTCGTCCGGGCCGCGCTGGTGCACGTCCTGTCCGCGCCCGCTCGCGCCTTCTGGCACCTGGACGTGCCGCCCCTGGCCGCGATCACGCTGACGCTGCGCGACGGCCGGTGGAACGCCCGACTCGGCCACCTGATCGTCCCGCAGCAGCGACAGCTGCCCTACGGCTCCGTGTCCATCGCGGTGCTGCCCCCGCGCACCGGCCGGGGAACCGTATGCCTCACCGGCCGGCCGTGACCCGAGCCGCCCGCTCGCGCCGCCGCACCACGGCCCCTCCACCTCACCACCACCGCAAGACCGCCTGACCACCGCAAGACGGCCGCTCCACCCCCCGCCGTCCGCCGCACACCGCCCGGCGGCGGAGCCGGGCCCGGCGTGGTAACAATCGGATAGTGGCCCGCTAGAAGGTGGAGCACACGTGATCCGGGTACTGGTGGTCGACGACGAGGCCCTGATCCGCACGGGCTTCCAGCGCATCCTCGATGCCGCCGACGGCATCGAGGTCGTTGGCGCGGTGTCCGGCGGTCAGGCCCTCCGCATGGTGCGTGAGACGCGCCCCGACGTCGTGCTGCTGGACATCCGCATGCCGGACGTGGACGGCCTGACCATCCTGGGTGACATCCGTGCGCTGCCGCAGCCGCCGGTGGTGGCCATGCTGACCACGTTCGACATGGACGAGTACGTGGAGACGGCGCTGCGCTCGGGCGCCGCCGGATTCCTGCTCAAGGACACCGATCCCGAGTCACTGCCGTTGGCGGTGCAGAGCCTGGCCAGCGGCGGCACGGTGCTGTCGCCCAAGGTCACCCGCACGGTGGTGGACGGATTCCTGAGCGCGGGCCCGCAGGGGCGCCCGTCCGGGGTCGAACGGCTCACCGACCGGGAGCGTGAGGTGCTCGTCCTCATCGCCGAGGGTCTGTCGAACGCCGACATCGCCACCCGGATGCACCTGAGCACCGGCACGGTCAAGGACCACGTCAGCGCGATCCTCACCAAACTGCAGGTCAGCGGCCGAGTCCAGGCCGCCCTCTTCGCCCAGCGCGCCGGACTCCTCGCGAAGGAGCCGTGATGGCCCGCCGACCGCCCCCGTTGCTCCTGGACGCCGCGGCGATGGCCATGGCCCTCCTCGACGTGTGGGCCCACTGGGACATCACCGAGCCGCTGCGGATGGCCTTCGGCCTGGCCGCAGCCGTCGCCCTGCTGCTGCGCCGGCGACAGCCCCTGCTCACCTTCCTCCTCACCCTCCCGGCCGTGCTGCTGTCCGACGCGGTCTTCGCCTGCCTGGCCGCGCTGTACACGCTGGCCTCGTTCAGCCGCCCCCGGACGCTGCTGGTCCTCGGCGCCCTGGCCTTCACGTTCGCCGATACGACGTCCCTGCCCTCGGGGGCGCTCGATCTGACCAGGACATCGACGGTGATCTCCCTCGGCTACAGCGCCGCCACGGCGGCCGCCGCCGTCTTCCTCGGGCAGCTGGTGCAGACCCGCCGCGCCCTGTCGCTGAGGCTGACCGAGATCTCCGAGGCACACGACCACCAAGAGCTGCTGACCGCCCAGGCCGCCCTGGCCAAGGAGCGCGCCCAGCTGGCGCGGGAGATGCACGACGTCGTCTCCCACCAGGTCAGCCTGATCGCCGTGCACGCCGGAGCGCTGCAGGTCGGCACGGCCGACCCGGACACCAAGGAGGCCGCTGCGACGATCCGGCGGCTGAGTGTGCAGACCCTCGACGAGCTGCGCCATATGGTCGGCGTCCTCCGTGCCTCCGGTGGCCGCCCCACGGAACTGACTCCGCAGCCGGTGCTCACCGACATCCAGCGGCTGGCCGACAACTGCGGTCTGCGGACCGAGCTGAAGATGGATCTGCCGGGCGGGCTTCCGCCCACCGTCCAGCGCGCTGTGTACCGAACGGTCCAGGAGGCGCTGACCAACACACGCAAACACGCCCCCGGCGCCACCGCGCGCATCGACCTGCTGCACGTCAACGGTGCCGTGCACGTCAAGGTCACCAACACCGCGCCGACCCAGCCGGCCCTCCCGCTGCCGGGCGCGCACCACGGTCTGATCGGTCTTCGCCAGCGCGCCGAACTCCTCGGCGGCACCCTGGCCTCGGGCCCGACCGACGACGGCGGTTACGAGGTCCGCGCGGTGCTGCCGGCGGAAGTCACGGACTGAGGCGCCCGGGGCCCGCCTGCCGACCGCACAGCCGTCCGGCCGCGCAGACCTGGGGTCGGCGGATCGCGTGCCCGGCGAGGTGAGGTGACAGGGGGTGTTCGCCACACGGGCGGCCCGGATCGGCGCCGGCGCGGACGTGCCGTCTAGCCGTGGGCGCCGAGGCCGTCGCGCAGCAGGTCGAACGCCCGCTGCGCGGCCCGCACGGCATCCGGGTAGCGTTCGTCGGCGGTCGCGCCGTGCGCCAGGCTCTCGTAGTTCATCTCGGACAGCTGCCGCTGGACCACGATCACCTGGGCGGCGACCAGACGGGCTACCAGCGGGTCGGTGCCGGCCTCGGCGAACGCCTCGGCCAGCGCCTCGATCCCGCGGGACGTGTACCGGGTCAGCCGCGCCGCCAGACTCTCCGCGCCGACGATCATCCGGAGGAAGGCCATGACCTCCGGGTCGTCGCTCAGGCCGGTGATCGGATCCCGCCGCGCCAAGGCGTCCAGCAGCCCTTCCCGCAGCGCCTCCAGCGGCGGCTGACCGGCCGGCCGGGCACGCACGGTCCGGGCCGCCTCGCTCTCGTGGTCGGCGAACCGGTGCAGTACGAGGTCTTCCTTCGCCGGGAAGTACGCGAAGAGGGTCCGCCGGGAGATCTCCGCCGCCTCCGCGATCTCGGTGATCGAGACCTGGTCGAAGCCCTTGTCCAGGAACAGGCGGATCGCCGTGTTCGCGATCGCCTCCCGGGTGCGTTCCTTCTTGCGTTCCCGCAGGCCCATCCGCTGATTCATGCACTCAGTCTACCTCCTGGTAGACTGAGTGCAGTTTTGCATCGAGTGCAATCCAGGAGGACATCGTGCGCACTGAGGTGATCGTGGTCGGGGCCGGTCCGACCGGGCTGATGCTGGCCCATGAACTGACGCTGGCCGGGGTGCCGGTCGTGGTGCTGGAGAAGCAGCGCACGCGCAACCCCCAGTCCCGGGCCGGCGGACTGCAGCCGCGTACCGCGGAGGTGCTCGACCTGCGCGGACTGCTGGAGCCGCTGCTCGCGGACAACCCGTCCGAACGCGCGACCGGCGGGCACTTCGCCATGCTGCCCGTCGAGCTGGACTGCCGGCCCTGGCGCACCCGCCACCCGTACCCCGTGCCCCTCCCGCAGGCCCGGCTCGAGGCCTGCCTCGAACAGCGCCTGACCGACCGGGGTGTGCCCGTGCTGCGCGGACACGAGGTGTCGGCGGTCGCACAGGACGCGGACGGCGTCTCCGTCGGGACGATCCGCGGCAGCCACCTCGTCGCGTGCGACGGCGCGCACAGCGCGGTCCGCGCGGCGCTGGGCACCCCGTTCCCCGGCAGGGCGGGGCAGATGCCCGCCGTGGCCGCCGACCTCACCCTCGCGTCCCGGTCCGACGAGGTCCCCACCACCCGGGGCCACTTCAGCCAGTACCCCAGGTTCGCCAACGGCTTCTTCAGCATCCTGCACCCGCTCGACGGCGGTCTCTACCGGCTGATCTTCGGCAAGGCCTCCGGGGACGCTCCCGGCCGCGAGGCACCCGTCACCGTCGACGAGGTCCGCGAGGCGCTGCGGGCCGTGTACGGGCCGGAGACGGAACTGGGCGAGCTGCGCGCGGCATCCCGGTTCAGCGACGCCGTGCGGCAGGTCGAGCGGTACCGCGAGGGCCGGGTGTTCTTCGCCGGGGACGCCGCGCACATCCACGCGCCCATCGGCGGCCAGGGCGTGAATCTGGGCGTCCAGGACGCGGTCAACCTGGGCTGGAAACTCGCCGCCGAGGTGAACGGCTGGGCACCCGCGGGCCTGCTGGACACCTACCACGACGAACGTCACCCGGTCGCGGCACGGGTGCTGCGGCACACCCGCGCCCAGACCGTGCTGATGAACCCCGGCCGGGACGAGGAGGTCGCCGCGCTCCGCGACCTCACGACCGAGCTGCTGCGCCTGCCCGAGACCAACCGGTACATCTCAGGCATGATGTCCGGGCTCGACATCCAGTACCCCGGCGTCGGCCCCCGCATGACCGACCTCGATCTGACCACCGAGGCCGGTCCGGCCCGGGTGAGCGGGCTGATGCACTCCGGCAAGGGGCTGCTGCTCTCCCTCGACGGCAAGCGGCGGTCCGCGGGCGACCGGTCCGACCGGATCGACCACGTGGTGGCCGAGACGGACGGGGAAGTCGAGGGCGCCGAGGGGGCCGAGGCCCTGCTGGTCCGGCCCGACGGCTATGTCGCCTGGTCCAGTGCCGACGGCACGCCCCTGGAAGCCGCCCTCGCCCGGTGGTTCGGCTGAGCCCCCCCCCCCCGGGGCGCGACGCGACGTGACCTTCGGGGTCGTCGGCGCACGCAACCCTCGGGGTCGTCAGCGCACGCCGTCCCACAGGGCCCGAAGACCGTCGCGCGGGGACCGGTCGCGTGGTCACTCCTTCACGCAGAGCGCAGAGCGCAGAGCGCGCGCGGGACACGGACGCGGGACCGGGAAGGGCCTTCCCGCGGGACCGGTAGGGGCCTTCCCGCGGGACCGGTAAGGGCTCGCACCGAGCGGGGCGGGAAACCGTACCGGGCGGGGCCGCTGAACCGGTGTGCTCAGCGGCGGGCGTTGACGATGCGCAGCGCGAACCGCGCGTACTGGTCGGCGACCTGCTCCCGGGTGCGGTCGAGGGAGGGGCCGAACCACTGCGCGACCTGCACGCCGAGGCCGCCGATCGCGGTGACCGCCAGCAGGGTGTCGTCAAGCTCGAACTCGCCGTTCCCGGCGCCGCGTTCGAGTACGTCGGCGAGCAGTCGGCGGCAGTCCTCGCGCAACCGCAGCGAGGGCGCCGCCAGTTCGGGCGGCAGGGCGTGGAGCTCGCCGTTGGTGACCACGGCCAGCAGCGGATAGTCGGTGTGGAGCAGGACATGGGCGCGGACCAGGGCGGCCAGCTGCCGGGCGGCGCTCTCGTCGCGGGTGACGGCGGCGGCCTCGGCAAGCCGGGTCCACATCTCCTCGTGCCCGATGCGCACCAGCTCGGCGAGGACATGGCCTTTGGACGGGTAATGTGCGTACAGGGTCGCCGAGTTGATGCCGACCATGCCGGCGATCCGGCGGATCGAGGCGCCCGCGAAGCCGGACTCGGCGAACAGTTCAAGGCCCGCCCGGAGGATCTTGCCGCGGGTACCCGGCGGGGTGACGCCCTCGGGGAGGACCGCCTCCCTCGCGACGACCCGGCGGGGCTCCCGGGCGGGACGTTCCACGGCTGCTCCTGAAGGATCGGGGGGGACTTCCAACCAATCGATTGGTTGACACCGTATCCCAGAAGCCCGATGGTGGCTCGCGACGAACCCGTCACCACCAGCCGAACGGTCGAGAACCTGTGCCGCCCGTCCGGATGCCGACCGCGATACCGATACCTGGGGGAGCCCTGCCGTGAGCCGTCCCGACACCCGCCCCGCCGCACCCGCCGCGTCCGCCAACCTGGCGACCCTGCTGACGTCGACCGCGTTACGCGTCCCCGCGCGACCCGCCGTGCGGCTGGCGGCGGAGTCCCTGAGCTACGCCGAACTGGCCGACGGCACGGCACGGATGGCCGCCGTCCTGCGGGCCCACGGCGTGGGCCCCGGCGACCGGGTGGGGCTGATGCTGCCGAACGTCCCGGCCTTCGCCGTCCTCTACTACGGGATCCTGCGGGCCGGTGCCGTGGTGGTGCCCGTGAACCCGCTGCTGAAGGCACCCGAGGTCCGCCACTACCTCGCCGACTCCGGCGCGGCGCTGCTGCTGGCCTGGGAGGACCACGCCGCCGAGGGACGCGCGGCGGCGGACGACTGCGGCACCCCGCACCTGGTGGTGGGCCCCGGCAGTCTGCGCGAGCTGCTCGCGGCGCACGCACCCGTGGCCGACGCTGCCCACCGCGCCGCCGACGACACCGCCGTCATCCTCTACACCTCGGGCACCACCGGCACGCCCAAGGGCGCCGAACTCACCCATGACAACCTCCGGCGCAACACCGAGGTCTCCGCCCGCACCCTGCTGCAGCTCACCGAGGACGACGTGGTCTTCGGCGGTCTGCCCCTGTTCCACTCCTTCGGCCAGGTCGTCGGGCTGAACTGCGCCGTCGCGGCGGGCGCCTGTCTGGCACTGCTGGCGCGGTTCGACCCCGCCAAGGTGCCGGCGCTGATCGAGCGCGAGCGTGTGACGGTCTTCCTCGGCGTGCCGACCATGTACGCCGCACTCCTCGCCCACACCGCACCGCGCCTCGCCGACGCCGGAAGCGGCACCGGCGGTGGACCGGACCCCGCCGACATGTCCTCGCTGCGCGTGTGCATCTCCGGCGGCGCCGCGCTGCCCGTCGAGGTCCTGCACGGCTTCGAGACGGCCTTCGGCTGCACCGTGCTGGAGGGGTACGGCCTCTCGGAGAGCTCACCGGTCGCCTCGTTCAACCACCCGGAGGGCCCCCGCAGGCCCGGGACCATCGGCACCCCGATCGAGGGGGTCCGGATGCGGGTCCAGGACGATGAGGGGCACCCGCTTCCGGACGGCGAGCCCGGCGAGATCGCGATCTCCGGACACAACGTCATGAAGGGCTACTGGCGGCGTCCCGAGGCCACCGCCGAGACGATCGTGGACGGCTGGCTGCGCACCGGCGACATCGGCGTCCGCGACCCGGACGGTCTCTTCCGGATCGTCGACCGGAAGAAGGACCTGATCATCCGCGGCGGCTTCAACGTCTACCCCCGCGAGATCGAGGAGGTCCTCTACCAGCACCCCGCGGTGGCCGAAGCCGCGGTCGTCGGAGTCCCGCACCCCACCCACGGCGAGGAGATCGCCGCCGTGGTCACCCTGCGGAACGGCGCCACCAGCACACCCGACGAGCTGCGCGAGTTCGTCCGCGCCAGGGTCGCCCCGTACAAGTACCCGCGGCTCGTCCGGATCGCCGATCTGCCCAAGGGACCCACCGGCAAGATCCTCAAGCGCGCGATCACGGTGTCCGCGGACCCCGCGGGCGAGCCCGGCTGACCGGGCCGGCTGCCCGCACGGTCCGTACCGGCTCGACGGCACGGACCTCCCAGGCATCCCGGGCCGGTCGGCGACCGGCCCGGGCGCATGCCGCCCGCACGCATCAGCCCGTCCGCCCGCGCCTCAGCCGTCAGACGCTTCCACCACGACTCTTCCCCCCGGCCATTGGCCCTGCCGGGCACGGCCCGGCGCGCGCATGGAATTCCAGGACCTGTCGCGCTTGAAGGGCATTTCGAAGATGCGGGAGAACAGCCAGGCGCCGAGCACCGAGACCGGCAGGGCCAGGGCGAGGGTGAACCAGAACGTGGGCAGGCCGGCCGGTACGACATGCGGGGCTGCCCGGCGCATCACGGCCAGGACGATCGGCAGGTGGATCAGGTAGAGGCTGTAGGAGAAGTCGCCGAGCCCTCGAACGGGGCGCGCGGTCAGGAGTTTTACGAGGATCGCGGGTCTGCCGGTGGCAACCGAGGCAAGGAGCATCGTCATGGCGGGAGCGATGGCGAGGTCTATCCAGAAGTAGTGACGCACGGTCCAGACCGAGCCATGGATGACGCCGAGTGCCATGACGGGCGCGGCGGCCAGCACGGCGAGCCACCCCCACGGCAGGCGCCGGACCCTGTCCGGCGCGACGACGACCCCCGCTCCGATCGCGCCTGCGACGAACACGGGTGCCAGATGGGGTGCGAGCCAGTTGTCGCCCTCCACAGGGACCGCGCCCGGCGCCGCCAGACCCCGGGCGATCACCGGAAGTGCCACGCACGCGAGCAGGACCGCCGCACCCCATCGCCGGCGCACGAAGAGGAGAAGGGGGAAGAGGAGATACAGCTCGGCCTCCACACCGATCGACCAGAACGCGCCGTTCGGCGTCGGAGCGGTGAACACGTCCTGCGCGACGAGGCCGTACACCAGAAGCGACGTGCCGGTGGGCGGTCCGACGTGGGAGGCCGGCACCACGAACCAGGAAACGGCGAGGCTCATGGCCAGTGCCGCCCAGTACGGGGGCAGGATGCGCCAGGCGCGTCGGCGCAGGAACCGCCGGGTGCCGTCCGACCGCCAGCCGTGCCGCGCCGGCGCGATCGCCAGGGAGAAACCGGACAGCACCAGGAAGAAGACGACCGCGAGGCGCCCGAACATCAGCCCGTCCAGCCAGCCGGGCGCCGAACTGTCGGGATACCCCGGGAAGGCGTACAGCCAGCAGTGGAACAGGACCACGTACAGGGCCGCAAGGCCGCGCAGTCCGTCCAGCCCCAGCACCTGCCGCTGGACGGGTGCTCCGCCCGTCTTCTCCTGCCGCCCCGCCGGGGCGGCCGTGCCTCGTGCGCTGCTTCCCGGACGGCCCGAATCCACTGAAATCGTTCAACCCTCGCTCTGGGCGGCACGGTGCCACCCACAGCAACAGGTACGCGGGGGCCGGCCGAGCAGTTCAACGGAGGAGCCGGCGGGTTCCGCGTCGAGCGGGGACGCGGTCCGGGGCCGGCCCACCGCCGTCGACCGCCTTGCCGATGCGGCGGTGCGTGAGGTCCGGCGACCGCGCTCGGCCGAGGCCCGCCCAGGCCTGCCCCCTGCCGGAGGAACGGGCGTGGGTCAGGACCTCGCCTGCGCCTCCTGCTCGGCCGCCGCCGCGGCCGTCACCGCCGACAGCAGGCCCGGAAAGCGGACCTCCATCTCCGCCTCGCGCAGCGTGTTCATCTTGGTCGTCCCCACGTAGTACTGGCGGATCAGACCCGCTTCGCGCAGCACGTTGAAGTGGTGGGTGCGCGTCGACGTGGACACCGACACGTCGAACGTGCCGCAGCTCAGGTCCGCACCCGCCCGGACCAGCTGGGACACCAGCATCCGGCGCACCGGGTCCACCAGCGCCTCCAGGACCTGCTGGAGCGAGACCTCCGACAGCTCGGGGTGCTCCACGGTTCGGGCGACGGCACGGGGGCGTGGCACGGTGACTCCTCGGGATCCTCAGCACGGTGGCGACAGTGACGCGGTCACCCCATCGTACGATCGCCATCGAACCACGGCCCGCGGGCATCCGCAGAAAAATAGTAGCCATGGACATAGTAGCCATGTACTGTATTGGCCATCGGTTCGGCATCCGAGAGCGCCGCGGCGGAGGCCCCCGCCCTGCGCTCGCCCACGAGAAGGAGCAGTCATGACCACCACCGCACCCCTGCTCGACGCCCGCGTCATCGGCCTCGCGCACTACGCCGGGCGTGCCCTCCTGGAGGGCGTGCTGGCCCGCCGCGGAGCCACGTTCCACCAGAACGTGACGCTCCGGCTCGTCGTGACCGCCGGCGGCACCGTCGACCGCGACCAGCTGGCCGCCGACGTCAACGGCTCGCTCAAGGCCGGCGATTCGGCCGTACGCGGCGTGATCGAGGAGCTGACGGCCGCGGAGCTGCTGGAACAAGACCCGGCGGAGGCCTCGCGGATACGGATCACGGACGCCGGACGGGAGCTGTACGAAAGCGCCGCCGCCGAGACGGCCGGGATCTCCGCCCGGCTGTACGCCGGCATCTCCACCGAGGACCTGGCGGTCGCGGGCCGCGTGCTGACCTTGATCACGGACCGGGCGAACGCCGAGTCGGCCGACGCCTGAGGCCCCGTCAGGCGCCGGCGGCAGCGGCCGGCCCTCGCCCCCGTCCGTGTCACTCCGACGGGTGCACTCCCGCACCCGCAAGGGGTATGTGACGTCTGAACTGCGCTGATGCCCCGGTGATCGACTCGACCATGGGCGCATGTCACTTCCCCGTCTGCGTTCCGCGGCCCGACGCCTCGTCCCTGTCGTCCTGGCCGCCCACGCCGTACTCGTCCCCGCGCAACCCGTGTTCGCCGCGCAGGCCGCCCATGTCTGCCGGGCCGCCGTCGAGTGCGGCTCGGTCATCGTGGGCCCCCTCTCCCAGGACCCGCCGGACGACGGCCCCTGCACCAGCCCGGAACCCGTCGTGTGCCAGATCCGCAGCGAGACACCGCAGCAGCGCGAGGTCGCCCGCGGTCAGCGCATGCGCTACCACGACCTGCTGGAGGACATGGAACGCACCGAATGCGCCATGCGTGCCGACGGCCGCTCGGAGGAGGACATCGCGCGGACCCTGGTCCAGATGCGCAACGACGCCAAGGACATCGTCCGCGCGGGCATGACGCGGGAAGCGGTCGCCGAGCTGGAGGCCCGCAACATCAAGAAGTACGGCAACCCGCTCGGCCCGACCGCGGACCAGCTGTACCTCAAGTACGGGTCCTGGGAGATGGTCAGCGCGGCCGCCACACGTTCCAGCCAGGCCGTGGACAGCGAACTGGGCCTGGAGTTCCGGCACTGCCCCTGCGAGATCCTCCAGTAGGCGGACGGCTCCGGCCCTGCCGGGTGACGGCGCGGGCGGGCGCGGGCTCAGTTCCCCCAGCGGCCCGCGCTCGCCAACGTCTCCAGCAGGGTCGTACGGGGCGGCGTGGACCGTTCCCTCAGCAGGTCGCCGGCGATCGAGTAGTCCGGCGCCTTCTCGGGACGGCGCAGGGCCTGGGCGGTGATCTCGTCGACGAGCGTGGTGGTCATGGACAGCCGCGGGTACGCGGCGTGGATCGCCGCGCCCGCCGCGTCGGACACGAAGTCCGCGCCGAGGCCGAAGTCCACGCCGATCCCCTGCCGCGTCAGGGCGCACAGCGTGCCGCGCCGCTCCGCGATGCCCGACGAGGTGTGCAGGGCGATGGCCTCCCACACGGCGTCGACATCGGCCGCGGGCAGCCCCTCGGCGGTGAGGAACTCCGCCGCCGTGTCAGCGCCGTCCACCTCGAACCGCTGCCGGCGGTCGCCCTCCTCGGTCAGGCCGAGGTCGTGCAGCAGGCAGGCCAGGAACAGCAGGTCCGGATCGTAGTCCCGGCCCGCCTGTGCGCCGCCGTGGTCGGCGCACAGGCGGGCGAACAGCGTGCTGCGGATGCTGTGGTGGGCGGTCGCGGCGGACTCGGTGGCGCGTACCAGCGTCAGCGCACGGCGGGCCAGCGGCGTGTCCGGGAGCGGCGGGACCCCGCCGGTGATCGTCGGCTCGTTCATCGCATCGTCCATGGCATCCATGGTCGACGGCGGCACGCTGCGACGACAGTGGCAGCATTGCCTCCATGCGAGAGGAAACGGCCACGCCGGCGGCGGCCCGCCCCACCGGGTGGCGGTGCTGGCGCTGGACGGGGTACTGCCCCTGGACCTGGGCATTCCGACCCAGGTCTTCACCTCCGTACCGGGTGCGCCGTACGCGATGACGCTCTGCGGGCGCGAGCCCGGGCCGGTGCCCACCACCGCGGGGTTCGACCTGGCCGTGACGGCCGGGCTGGAGGCCCTGCGGCACGCGGACACCGTGGTCGTCCCGGGCTACGCCCCGCACCTGGCCGAACCGGCACCGGCCGTGCTGAGGGCGCTGGCCGGCCACCACGAACGCGGCGGCCGGCTGGTGTCCATCTGCACCGGCGCGTTCGCGCTGGCCGCCGCCGGTGTGCTGGACGGCCGTACCGCCACCACGCACTGGCGGTTCGCCGGCGAGCTGGCGGCCCGGTACCCACGGATCGAGGTGGACCCGCGCGTGCTGTACGTCGACGAGGGCCGGGTGCTGACCTCCGCCGGTGTCGCGGCCGGGATGGATCTCTGCCTCCACCTGGTCCGCCGCGACCTGGGCGCGGCGACGGCCAACGAGGTGGCCCGCACGCTCGTCGCCGCACCGCACCGGGACGGCGGGCAGGCGCAGTACATCAGACGCCCGCTGGCCGCGGCCGGTGACGGCACCACGCTCGCCGCCACCCGGACCTGGGCCCTGGCCCGTCTGCACGAACCGCTGACCGTACGCGGGCTCGCCGCGCACGCGCACCTGGCACAGCGCACCTTCGCCAGACGCTTCGTCGCCGAGACCGGGACGACGCCGTTGCGCTGGCTGCTCACGGCCCGGCTCGACCGGGCCCGCGAACTCCTGGAGAGCACGGAACTGGGGGTCGACCGGGTGGCCGAGCAGTCCGGCCTCGGCAGTCCGTCCAATCTGCGCCTGCACTTCAGGCGAGCCCTGGGGACCTCACCGACGGCGTACCGTGCGACGTTCGCCCCCGCCGATTCGCCGGACGGGAGCACCTCCCGGAACCCGGCGCACGAACACTGAATTGGGTCACCGGCACAGGCGCCCATTGGCTCTGTCCGCTGCCCCACCGGACCCTTACCGTCAACCGTATGACGAACCGACCGCAGCGGCTCCTGGCCCTCGCCCAGCTCGCCAACTCCATCGGGGACGGCGCCTATTACGTGACCTCGGCGCTGTACTTCACTCAGGTCGTCGGGCTCGCTCCCGCGAAGGCGGGGCTCGGGCTGACCCTCGCCTGGGCGGTCGGTTCCCTGGTCGGGGTGCCGCTCGGGCGACTGGCGGACCGGCGCGGGCCGCGCGGCACATCGGTGCTGCTGGCGCTGGCGACCTCGGCCGCGGTCGCCGGCTTCCTCCTGGTTCGGGGTTTCCTGCCGTTCGTCCTCACGGCCTGCGTCTACGCCTCCGCGCAGTCCGGACTCGCGGCGGCCCGCCAGGCACTGCTGGCCGGACTGGTGCCCGCCGGGGAGCGGACGGGGCTGCTGGCGCGGCTGCAGTCGACACTGAACGGCGGACTCGCGGTGGGCGCGGCGCTCGGCGGACTCGCACTCGGCGCCGGGACGGCGGTGGCATACCGGGGTGTGCTGCTGCTGGACGCGCTCTGCTTCCTGCTGTGCGCGCTGCTCCTGCTGCGGCTGCCTGCCGTGACCGCCGTCGCGACGGTCGGCGGCGGCCGGCGGTTCGAGGTGCTGCGCGACCGGCCTTACGCCCTGGTCGCGCTCCTCAACGCCGTCCTGCTGCTGCGCCTGCCGCTGCTCAGTCTGGCGCTGCCGCTGTGGATCACCGAGCGGACGGGGGCGCCGGCCTGGCTGGCTTCGGGGCTGTTCGTGCTCAACACCCTGGCCGTGACGCTGTTCCAGGTGCGAGCGGCCAAGGCCGTGACGGGGTTGGGCAGCGCCCTGCGGGTGCTGCGCAGGTCCGGGCTCGTGATGTTCGCGTCCTGCGCGGTGTTCGCCCTGTCGGCGGGACGGCCGGCCTGGCCCGCGGCGGCGATCCTGATCGCCGGTGCGGTGCTTCAGGTCGTGGCCGAGATGCAGCAGTCGGCGGGTTCCTGGCAGCTGTCCTTCGATCTGGCGCCGGCCGACCGGATGGGCGAGTACCAGGGCTTCTTCGGCACCGGTGTGACCGTCGCCCGCACGCTGGGCCCCGTGGTGGTGACCTGGCTGCTCCTGGAGCGGGGGGCGCTCGGCTGGCTGCTGCTCGGCGCGCTCATGCCCGTCGCGGCGTACGCCATGGGACCGGCCGCGCGCCGGGCGGCCGGCCACCCGCGGGTGGGGGCGCCGGCGCCCGGGCCGCGTGGAGCACAGGGATCCGCCCTCCCCCGGGCCGTCGCGGTGGACGGCGAGGAGGAGGGCGGGGTGATGCCGCGGCGGGGTGGATGCCGTACCGGTGCCGGGGATCAGTGGCCGGTGGACGACCAGTGGTTGGCGTCATCGGCGGCCGGCGAGAAGTGGATCACTCCATAGCCGCGGCCCACCGAGATGAGCTTGGGGTTCAGCCCGCTGTGCGGGGTCGTCGAGATCGTCACCCGGTGACCGCCGTGGTCGGTGACCACGACACTGCGGGTCGACCACGTGGTCGTCATGTCGATCGCGAGCCCCTGTGTGTGCAGGGTGTTCAGGGCGGGCGCCACCCTGAGGCGGGGGTCGATCCCGAGGGCGGTGACCAGGCTCTGCGCGGCCGACACGGAAGCGGCCGAGTCGAAGGCGCCCTTCGCGTCGGTGTGCTGCCAGCAGATGTCGATCCGGGCCTGCCCGTTCGCGGGTTTGAACGGCGGCACCTTGTCGGCGGACATCTTCTTCTTGGCGACCAGCCAGGCGTAGTGCATCATGTACGCCCGCTGCGGCGGCCGGAGCGTCGCGACCGGCGTCACCGTGATGCCGCCCTGCCGCATGGCCCGGATGAACGAGGTGACCTTGCCCCGGAAGCCGTCCGCCAGGTCCTCCAGCCGGGAGCTGGTGGGGAACCGCGAACCCCAGGCCTTCCCGCTCAGCGCGCCGGAGGTGCACGTGCGGGCGAAGCTGAGCCCGTCCGAACTGGGATAGCAGTTGCCGCCCGTCAGGACCGTGACCGCCCAGGTGATGGCATAGGTCTTCGGCGCGATGAAGGGACTCGGCTTGGTGTACTTGTGCTTCACCGGGGTCAGGAGTGTCCCGTCGGGGCCCCCGCTGAAGTCGGCGGTGTCGGTGGTGCCGTCGCCCCAGGCGGTGTGCAGGGCGAACGTGCACGCGCTGGTGTTGCCCCGGCTCACGAGCTGGAAGGACACACTCGGGTCCGAACTGACGCAGTTCGGATAGGACTTCTGGAAGCAGGTTGTCGCGGCCGCGTTGAGGTGCACGTTCCTGGTGGCCAGGGTGACGGTCCCGGGTGCGGTGTCGGTGCGCACGTCCGCTGAGGCCGTACCCGCGGTGATGGCGAGGACCGCCACCGTCAGCGCCACGGCCCACCTGCGCCATCGGGTGTCATGACGTCTGCGCTGCCCGCTGGGCAGGGTTGAGCGTAAGGTCAAAGGAATCTCCCCCAAGTTCGTTTCCGGCGCACAGGTGCCCTGAAAGCTCCGGCATCCCCCCAACAGCGACGAAAACCGGTCAACCGGAGCCAGCGAGAAGCGTACTGGCCGCTGTCGCTCCCAGGAGCTGTCCGTACGAAGCACGCGTCCGCGTGACCGTCCGCCCCGGCCACGCCCCGGCCGCCCTCCCCGGGCCTGCCCGGTCGCGCCCGCGGCGGCGGCATCGTGGCCCCATCGGTGGAAAGCCCTGATGAGCCGCGCAAGGACGGTGCGCCCCGGCGCGGAGGCGAGGTGTGCCGCCCGGCCCCGACGCGCAGGACGCCTCGCCCGCGGGCATGATCCCCGCCCGCCCACACGGGCGGCGCGGGGTACGCCGAAGAAGGGACCCGCCGCCTGGCCGCGGCTTCTCCCCCACCTCGTACGCGTCCACTTTCGGCCGCCTCAATGCATGAGGCGCACCGAGAAGGCGACTTGAGCGACGTGTGCGGCTTGCGCGAGGTGCGCAGGGCCGCCCCGTTGGCCCGGCGTGCCCGCCCTACGGGGCCGGAGGGACCCGATGTGCCGGTGTCCCGGGCGCACGGTCAGCGCGGTGTGCCGCGCAGCGCCACCGCGGGGATCACCGCGAGGGCGAGAACGCCCGCCGCCGTCGCCAGGGCCGGGTAGCCGCCGCTGCCCATCACCAGGCCCGACGCCATGCCGCCGGTCGCTCCGGCGACGGACATCCCCACGTCGGCCAGACCCTGCACCGTGGCGCGGTGCTCGGCCGGGGCGGCGTCGGCTATCAGTGCCGTACCGCTGATCACGGCCAGGTTCCAGCCGGCACCCAGCAGGACGAGCGCGCAGGCCAGCACGGCGGCAGAGGACGGCGGGGCGAGGCCGGCCAGCAGGCCGGCGCTCAGCAGTACGGCCCCGGAGGCGGCTGCCACGGGCCGTCTGCCGACCCGGTCGGCGAGCAGACCGCTCAGCGGCGAGGGCAGGAACATGGCGCCCACGTGCAAGGCGATGACCAGACCCGCGGCCTGCGTCGCGTGTCCATGGCCGATCATATGAACGGGTGTCATCGTCATCACGGCGATCATCACCAATTGCGCGGTGATCATCACGGTGGCGCCGGTGACGACGCCAGGGGCGTCCCGCACCTGGCCGCGCGGTCCGGTGCCGCGCCCGGCGGGCGCACCGGGAGGCTCCTGGGCCCGCGCCAGGAGCAGGGGGTCGGGGCGCAGCCACACCAGCAGCACCAGGGCCGCGGCCGCGTAGGCGGCAGCCGCCAGGAGGAACGGTCCGGCCAGCCGCGGGATGCCCCAGGCGTGGGCTAACGCACCGGTGGGGCCGACGAGGTTCGGGCCCGCGACCGCGCCCAGTGTCATGGCGAACAGCACGGTGCCGGCGGCGCGTCCGCGTCGCTCGGGCGGGGCGAGGTCGGCGCCCGCGTAGCGCGCGAGCAGCCCTGTGGCCGTACCGGCGCCGTACACGAAGAGCGCGGTGAGCAGCAGGACGGGCGATCGCGTCGCGGCTCCCGCGACCACGCCCGCGCTGCCGAGTGCGGCGATGCCATGGCCGAGGGCCAGACCGGGGCGGCGCCCCCGGCGCTGGCAGACCCGCCCGAGGCCCGCGGCGCCGAGGGTCGCTCCGCCGGTGAAGAGGGCGGCGGGCAGCCCGGCCAGGCTCGTCGAGTCCAGCAGGTCCTGGGCGAGCAGCGCGCCGACGGTGATGCCGGCCGCCATGCCGGCGCCGCCGAGCGTCTGCGAGACGACGAGCACCGTCAGGACGCGGCGCAGTACCCGGGAGCGGTCCGGCGCCACGGCCGGCGGGACCGTTTCGGTCACGCGTGTCCCCGGAGCGGCACCGCGGCGCCGTCCGGCCGCCCGGTGGGCAGGCCGGGCGCCGGCGCGTCACCGGTCGGGTCCGCTGCCCCCTGCGCCGCGTCCGCCGCCTCCGCCGCCCGTGCAGTCTCCGCTATCTCCGCGAGGGACAGGCCGAGCTCCTCGTGCAGGAACCGCACGATCGTCCAGTGCGGCAGGGAATCCTCGTCGAAGGGGCCGAACGCGGCCGTGTAGAGGGGGAGCCAGCGCAGTGCTTCCTCGGCCGCGGTCGCACGGCCGGGAGCGTCCTGGTAGGCGCCGTAGGAGATGCTCCGGTGGTGGATGAAGTGGCCGCCGGGCAGGCGCTGTTCGCACAGCTCCCGGTACTCGCGCGTCTGCAGGATGAGGTAGTGCCATATCTCGTCGATGTCTTGTTCGACGGGGAGGAAGAGGCCGCCGAGCCGGTCGGCGTGGCGGGAGACGAGGTAGAGGTAGCGCAGGCATTCGCGGACCTGGTGCCGGACCGTGGAGTCGGCCGGGGCACCGGGCTTGGCCGCGAAGTGCCGGACGACCTCCTCGTGCAGGGCGGGGCCGAGCAGTTCCTCGGCGGTGGGGGCCGGTGCGGCGGGGGCGTCCGAGGGAGCGTGCGCTGTGGACGTGGGCATACGGCATCCTGTCGGGTTCGTAGGTGGGCGGGGCCGGTGGTTCCCACCCGCCCGGTGGCGGTGCGGGACGCGTCAGGACGGGTGGGGCGTGGTCAGCCAGGCGTACTTGCCGGACCGCCCGACGGGTATGCCGGATCGGTGCTCGACCCGGCAGGAGCGTCCGGTCAAGGCGCTGACGGAGGCGGCCAGTTCGCTCGACCCGCCGGGTGCGAGCGGGGCGTCGTCGAAGGTCGTGTACGACAGCACGCACTCGCCCTCGCCGGTGAGGCGGAGCTGGTGCAGGAAGACGCGGGGGCAGACGTCGGTGATGCGGTCGTCGAGGTCGGCCTGGGCCACGGGGCCCCGGGGCGTGGGCAGCAGTTCCTTCTCCCGTCCGCAGAAGGAGACGATCTGCTCGGGGTCGGCGCTGCCGTCGCGGGTGCGGACACAGTCGCCCGACCGGTAGCGGACCAGCGGCATGTACGGGTTGCGGACGCTGGTGACGATGAGGCTGTGGATGCCGCTGCCCGGCGTCACCGGGATCAGCTCCACGCTCATGTCGTCCAGGTAGGGCTGGTAGCGGCCCTCGGCGTCGCTGTAGAAGAGGTAGCCGAGTTCGGTGCTGCCGAAGAGGTCGACCACCGGGCAGTCGAAGTGGTCGCGCAGATAGGCACGGACGTTCAGCGGCGTGTACTCGTAGGCGTGGACGATGCCTGCCGGGCGTGGAAAGCCGTCCCACAGGTCCCACGCGGCGACTTTGCGGATCAGATGCGCCAAGTGGTAGCCGGAGCAGTCCAGGAGGTACGCGCCGCCGGGGTGCGCCCCGGCCACTTCGCGGATCTCGGCGAGCATGCGCTCGACCTCGCCGCGTTCCCAGCCGGCCGGGTCGAGACGGCGGTTGAGGTAGAGC
This sequence comes from Streptomyces sp. NPDC015171, assembly GCF_043079545.1. Taxonomy (NCBI): domain Bacteria; kingdom Bacillati; phylum Actinomycetota; class Actinomycetes; order Kitasatosporales; family Streptomycetaceae; genus Streptomyces; species Streptomyces sp. NPDC015171. The sequence goes on along the minus strand of NZ_JBIBUO010000003.1, from coordinate 749,543 downwards.
GTACGGTCGTCCAGCCAGCGTTCCCCCGGTGTGGTCCCGGGCTTGCGGGCGTTGACGCGGGCCACGTGCTCGGTGGCCAGAACCGTGGTCAGGGAGGCCCGCCTGGCGCCATCGTGCCAGGAGGCGCCGAGTTCGGGGTGTTCGCTCCACAGGCGGTAGTAGGAGCGGAGCAGGAAGTAGGGCGGCCTGATCAGCTGCATGCGCGCGTGGTTGGTGCCGGTGGAGAGCACGAACTCGGCCTCTCCCGCCTCCAGTGCGCGGGCGAGGCCGGGGGTCATCCAGTTGTCCGGGAAGCCCCGGGCGATCTCCGGCTTCTCCAGGACGGGGAAGTGGCCGCGCTCGACCGAGGCGCGGTAGATCGGGATGTCGCGCACCTGGTCCAGGACGTCGGCGCTCGGCAGGTGGTTCACGGGGGCTCTCCGGGGCGGGGTCGGCGGCGGGAGGAGCGGGGGTGCCGACGCGGGGACGGCCGCGCCGGCACCGTGCGGCGTCAGCCGGTCAGGAGATGCAGCCGCTCTTGGGCTTGGCGCTGATACAGCCGTCCTTCGCGCCCTGGGCGGAGTTGACGGCGACCCACTTGCGCCACACGGACTCCTCGGTCATGCGCTTGATGAGCTGCTCCATGCTGAAACCTCCGGAAATGAGAGAGATGACAGGGATCCGGCAATCGCCGTGAAGTGATGGGTTTGTACCGCTCACCCATCACCATCGAAGGTAAAGAGATGGTCAATCGGGAGTCAAGGGGTGGTAGATCAGATGACTTGAACGCAGCGGTCGCGCACAACAGCTGACTGAATTGCCGACGGCCGACGGCACTACCGTCCGCCCTCCGGCACTCCGGAGCGGCGCGAGGGGCAGACGCGCCGTACGCCGCTCAGCCGCCGACGGGCGCGCGCGGCAGCCGGGCCGCGATGTTCACCGGGCGCCTCTCGCGCTGCTGGGGCCGGTCCCGGCGTCGTACTCCCACTGGCTCGTGTTGCCGGAGCGCGCGTCCGCGCGTGTGGCGAGCGGCAGTTCGGCCGTCGAGGTGTCGTACAGCATGACCGGATGATGACAGGGGGGTCTGACACCGCGGTCGAGTCGCCGAGCCCGCGAAGCCGGCTGCGGCCGGGTCAGACCCTGGTGAGGAGGCGCTCCAGTGGCCGGGGGACGCGTGCCAGGTCCAGGTGCTCGGCCAGCGCTCGCGCATAGAGCGCCTTGCGGCCGCTGTGGGTGCCCATGAAGCGCCGCAGTTGGTGCTCCACGGGCCGTACCCGCTGTGCGGGCTGGTTCTGGAAGGTGCGGAAGGGGCGCGTCTCGCCCTGGGCCTCGATCACCTGCCGCACGCCCTCGGTCCCCAGAGCGCGGATCAACTCGTCCTCCAGGTCGGCGACGCACACATGGAAGCCGAGTGTCTCCAGTCCCGCGCGCGTGAGCCCGGACCCGAGCCCCACCCGCTCCAGATGACGCCGGAAGTACCGCTCCTCGCCGATGTCGCAGAGCCCGGCCAGCGGGAGGCCGAGCCCCGCGGGACCGCACACGTCCAGGAAACGCCCGATGTTCGTCGCGCCTCCGAGCGGTACGACCGCGACGCCCTCGGCACCCAGGTCGCGGCCGTAGCGCGGGGCCAGCGTCTCCAGCGCGGCCTGGTCGCTGCTGCCCTCGACGAGCACGATCGACCGCACGGTGCCGTCGGCCAGTTCCCGCGCCGCCGCCGCGGCCGTGCCCGCCCCCGTGCCACCCGCCGCCCATGCGGCCAGCGCCAGCCTGAATCGCCTCATCTCGTCCACGAGACCTCGCTTCCCGGCGTCATCGTGGCACGCCCGGGATCGCGTACGCACGCGCGTTTCGCGCGGGGGGGGCGACCCGGGATGTCCGGCCGCGCCGGGCCGCCGGCCCGGAACCCGGGGGCTACTCGGCGGACATGGACTCCCGCAGCGCCTTCGCGGTGCCTGCCGGGTCGTAGTGCTCGGGAACGCCGGGGACCAGGATGATGTCGCCGTCGATGTGGCGTGAGCGCAGGGGTGCGATCTCCTGGTACGCGGGCGAGTCCCACCAGGCCCGCGCCTCGGCGGTCGACGGGAAGGAGATCACCACGACATGGCCGGGCCAGCTGCCCTCCACGACCTCGTGCTGTGCCGCGTGCACGAGGAAACGGCCGCCGAACGGCTCGAAGGTGGCGGAGATACGCTCGATGTAGTCGGCGATCTCCGGGTGCGGGGCGGCCTCCTGCAGGTGCGCTATCACGTAGGCGGGCACGGCGGCGTCCTTTCGGTGGATCGGGCTGGCGTACGCCGATGATCCTGGCATGAGGGCGGCCCGAGAGCGATGACCTGACAGGTAAGGGCCCTCGCGGGCCGGTGCGAGGGCTGGTGCGCGGTCAGTGCGAGGGCTGGTGCGATGGCCGGTGTCCGGACAGGTGGCGTCCCGGGTGTCTTCCCCCCTGAACGCGGCCGAGTCCGCGGCGTCCTTCGCTAGGGTCGTCGTACCGCCCACCGTCGTCGTCCGGCCCCGGTGAGCTGGACGGGGGCCGTCAGCCTTGAGGAGCCCGTATGCGCTACTACGACCTCGGCGGCCACGGCCGGCCGGTGACGACGTCGTCGCCCGAGGCGCAGATCTGGTTCGACCGCGGGCTGAACTGGACGTACGCCTTCAACCACGAGGAGGCCGTCCGCTGCTTCGAGGCCGCGGCCGCCGCGGATCCCGAGTGCGCCATGGCCGACTGGGGCCTGGCCTACGCACTCGGCCCCAACTACAACAAGCCCTGGGAGTTCTTCGACGAGCGGGACCTGGGCCGCACGGTGCGGCGTGCGCACGCCGCCGTGCGGCGCGCGCACGCGAAGGCGGCCGGTGCCACCCTGGTCGAGCGGGCCCTCATCGAGGCACTCGGTGCCCGCTATCCGCGTGCCGAGGCACCGGACGCCGCGGACTGCCCGGTGTGGAGCGTCGCCTATGCCGACAGCATGCGAGACGTCCATCTCGCGGCGGCCGACGATCTCGACGTGGCCGCCCTCTACGCCGACGCCCTGATGAACCTCACACCCTGGCAGCTGTGGGACATCCGCACGGGCGAGCCGGCGCCGGGTTCGCGCACCGTCGAGGCCGGCGCGGTGCTGGAGCGGGCGATCGCCACGGAAGCGGGCGCGCGGCACCCGGGGCTGCTCCACCTGTACATCCACCTCATGGAGATGTCCCCGACCCCCGAGGCCGCACTCCCGGCGGGTGAGCGGCTGCGCGGCCTGGTGCCGGACGCCGGCCATCTCCGGCACATGCCGTCGCACCTGGAGGTGCTCTGCGGCGACTACCGCCGGGTGGTCTCCGACAACACCGACGCGATCGCGGCCGACGAGAAGTTCCTCGCCAGGGCCGGTGCGATGAACTTCTACACCCTGTACCGGTGTCACAACCACCACTTCAAGATCTACGGTGCGATGTTCCTCGGCCGCTTCAAGGACGCGATCGAGACGGCGGGCCGGCTCGAAGCGGCCGTGCCCGAGGAGCTGTTGCGCGTGACGAGCCCGCCCATGGCGGACTGGCTGGAGGGCTTCCTCGCGATGCGGGTGCACGTGCTCATCCGGTTCGGCCGCTGGGACGACATCCTCGGCCTGCCGATGCCCGCGGACGCACAGCTGTACTGCGTGACCACAGCCATGCTGCACTACGCGCGCGGGGTGGCCCTCTCGGCCACGGGCCGTGTCGAGGAGGCCGAGCGGGAACGCGAACTCTTCCGTACGGCACGCGCCCGGGTGCCGCGGACCCGGATGCTGTTCAACAACACCTGTGCCGACATCCTGGCGGTCGCCGCGCAGATGCTGGACGGAGAGCTGGAGTACCGGAAGGGCAGGCACGAGGCGGCGTTCGCGGCGCTGCGCCGGTCGATCGAGCTGGACGACGGCCTTCCGTACGACGAACCGTGGGGCTGGATGCAGCCCACGCGGCACGCCTACGGCGCGCTGCTCCTCGAACAGGGCCTGGTCTCGGAGGCCGAGGCCGTCTACCGCGCCGACCTCGGACTCGACGACACGCTGCCGCGCCCGTTGCAGCACCCGGGCAACGTCTGGGCCCTGCACGGCCTGCACGAGTGCCTCGTGCGCCGCGGCAAGGAGGGCGAGGCGCAGATCGTCGCCCAGCAGCTGAAGATCGCCGCCGCGCTGGCGGACGTACCGATCGAGGCGTCCTGCTTCTGCCGCCTGAAGACCGGCGAGGGGGCCTCGGCTCGGCCCGGATGCTGTGGCGGGGGGCAGTGAGGACGGCCGGGTACCGCCCGTCAGGGGGCGGGCGTCCCGGCGGGCGGCCGGCCGGGGTGTCCCCGATCCGCCGCCGGTCGGCGAACACCTCGTGTCCGGGTTCGACGCGCCTGGCCGGGTGCGCGCCCGCCGCCACCCGTGCCGAGGACCTCGGGGGCGTGGTGAATGAGCGCTCGTGACGGCACGTAGTGTCGGACGGGCAGCGGGGACGGACGGACAACGGACAGGAGACGGCGTGGAGGGCATGGAGACCGGGACTGTCGAGACCGGGCGGGTGAGCCTTGTGCCGCTCGCCGTGGCGCACGCCGACGAGATGGCCGAGGTGCTCGCGGACCCCGCGCTCCATGTCTTCGTCGGCGGCTCCCCGCACTCCGCGCAGGCTCTGCGCGCACGGTACGCACGCCTGGTGGCCGGCTCGCCCGATCCCTCGGTCACCTGGTGGAACTGGGTGATCCGGCTCCGTGAGGAGAAGTGTCTGACCGGGACGGTGCAGGCGACGATCACTGCCGCGGAGCACGGGTGGACCGCCGAGGTCGCGTGGGTGGTCGGGACTCCGTGGCAAGGGCGCGGGATCGCCACCGAGGCGGCACAGGGGCTGGTCTCCTGGTTGCGGGAGCAAGGCGTGCGGGTGATCCGTGCGCACATTCATCCGGATCATCACGCCTCCGCCGCCGTCGCCTCCGCCGCCGGTCTGGCTCCCACCGGTCACTGGCAGGACGGCGAGATCAGGTGGGAGTCAGCGGTCGCGGAGTCCCGCGCCAACAGGGTGTGACCGGCAGGCCGCCGCCCCGGCGCGGGCCGCGGGCCGGTCGGGAGGGGCCCGTCGGCGGATGCCCTGGGCGGTGCCGCGAGGTGGGGCCGCGAGGTGGGGCCGCGAGGTGGGGCCGCGGTCAGTAGATGATCGACACGATCCGGCAGGCGGCCTCGGCCAGGCCGCGGTCGCCGTCGATCCGGGCACGGGCCAGGGCGGTGGCCGGGCCGATGCCTCGGGTGCACAGCCGCCAGGCGGTCTCCGCGTCCAGGCGGACGAGCGCGGTGGGGCGTACGGTGTCCGGCCGCGCCAGTGACCAACGGGGCCCGGGGGCCGTCACGGTCCAGGTGCCGCCCGCCGGGCCGTCGATGTGCAGCTGGACCTGGGTGCCGGACGGCGCGTCGACGTCGCGCGACGTGTGCGGCAGAGCCCGCATGAAGGTGTCCAGGACCACGGACAGGGGTCGCGGACCGGGATCGGTGAGCTGACCGACCGCATGGCGGATCTGCTGGCGGTGGGTGCAGAACTCGGTGAAGTCCCGGGCGCTGTCCAGCCACATCGGTGCCGGGTCGGCCCCGGCCCAGGACACGCCGAGCGACGGGGCACCGGGGTCGGTCGCCGCGAAGAACTCGGCGACCTGACCGCCCATCAGGCCGACGGTGTCGGTGAGCGCCGCCGGGCTCACCCGGGAAACGGCCTCCACCCACTCCTGGTTGACGCGGTGGATGAACGTCTCCAGTGCTTCACCCGGCGCGAAGGCGGGGCCTTCCCGGTGTCCGTCACGGCCGCGGGCGAGGCGCCCGTAGAAGTCGCCGAGGAGGTGGGCGACGAGATCCCGGACGGTCCAGCACGGCACCGCTTCTTGACTCCAGTCGGCGGGCGCCAGACCGCGCGGCATCACCATCAGCGCGGTGTGTTCCGGCGCGAACAGGGCGCGGGCGTCGATCGGGTCCCCGAGCCAGGGATACCTGGGTACGTCACTGAACCGGGCGTCCATGACCCCAGCCTGCCGGCGGCATGACCCGATGGCCATCCGATATCCCCCTCCGGCACCCCGCATCGCGGAAGTGATCTCTGTCGGGCTCCGGTGGGCGAGACGGACGCGCCGTCGCGGTGCGGGCCTGCGCCGGATTCCGGTTCCGCCGCCGCCTCGTCCGGCCTGCCGTCGGCCGCCTGCTCGAACTCCCCCGGAGCGCAGGAGAAGTGGCGCGCTCACATGCCGACGTACCGGTAGTGCGTGGTGAGCCGGCCGGTGTCGTCCAGGACGTGGAACGCCAGCGCGGGCGGCTGGTCAAGGTGGACATGGTCCTGCGGGGTGGCGCGGTGTTCCCAGGGAAGGCGGAGGGCGGAGACGACCCCGGGGGCCACCAGCAGGGGGCGTCCTGCGAAGACGGTGGCCGCCGCGGTGTGGGCGTGGCCGCACAGGAAGCCCGCGATGTTCCGGTGGCGGCCGGCGAGGGCGGCGAGCCGCTCCGCGCCGAACTGGCGGATGCCGTCGACGAACGGGACGTGCAAGCGCGTCGGCGGGTGATGGAAGCCGATCAGCACGGGCGTCCGGTCCGGCGTCCCGGCCAGTACGTCCTCCAGCCAGGCCAGGGTGTCGTCGGTGAGAAGGCCCTCGTCCTCGCCCGGCACGGACGAGTCGCACAGGGCGATCACCACGTCCGCGCTCCGGTGCACCTGGTTGACGGGGGCCGTCGCACCGTCCTGGGCCAGCAGGTGACGGCGGAAGGCGTCGCGCCTGTCGTGGTTGCCGGGGCAGAACAGCACCGGGTGCCGTGACGCGAAGAGGCGGCGGGCCCGCTCGTACTCGTCCGGCAGGCCGTGGTCGGTGACGTCGCCGGTGACCACGACGGCGTCCAGGTCGTACGGCAGATCCTCCAGGTAGCGCATGACGGCCCGGGTCCGTTCGATGCTGCGCGGCGCGCTGTCGATGTGGGTGTCGCTGAGGTGGGCGATCACGGTCATCGGGGTGCCTCCCGGCGTCTGTGGGTCCGCTGGTCACTTGGATCTTGAGGCTAGGCGGGTACCGGACCGGAGATAAGATCCGGTTCCATGCCGAAATCCTGGTCCGGTTCGCGCGTCGACCTGCATCTCGCTCTCGACGCCTCGGGCGGCCGCCGTTGCGGTCTGGAGTCGGCGCTGCGCGACGCGATCCGGCAGGGGCGGCTCACCGCGGGGACCCTGCTGCCCTCCACCAGGGGGCTGGCCGGCGAACTGGGGCTCTCCCGCGGCACGGTGACCGCCGCCTACGACCAGCTCGTCGAAGAGGGATTCCTGACCACCCGGCCGGGATCGGGCACCACCGTGGCCGATGTACCGCCGCAGACCGTGCCGTCCGCCTCGGCCGCACCGGCACCGGCGGGCCCCCGCCACGACCTCCGCCCGGGCCTTCCCGATGTCGGCGCCTTCCCCGCCCGGGCCTGGATCGCCGCCACCCGCAGGGTGGTCACCGGCTCCCGCGCAGCGGCCCTCGGCGCCGGAGACCCGCAGGGCCGGATCGAACTGCGTACCGCGGTGTCCGACTACCTGGGCCGCACCCGAGGGGTGGTCACGACCCCCGGCCGCATCGTCATCACCTCCGGGTACTACCAGGGACTCAGCCTGCTCAGCGGTGTGCTGGCCCGGCACGGTGCGACCTCGGTGGCTGTCGAGGATCCCGGTCACGACGTCTTCCGCTCCGTCGTCCAGCGCGCCGGACTCGCCACCCCGGCCCTGCCCGTCGACGCCCGCGGGGCCCGTGTGGACGCCCTCGCCCCGGGCGTCGACGCCGTGCTCCTCACCCCCGCCCACCAGTACCCGACCGGCGTGCCCCTCCACCCGGCCCGGCGACAGGCCGTCGGCGCCTGGGCGCGGTCGACCGGCGGGCTGGTCATCGAGGACGACTACGACGGCGAGTACCGCTACGACCGCCAGCCCGTCGGCGCCCTCCAGGGCATCGCTCCCGAGCGGACCGTCTACTGCGGCACGGCGTCCAAGACCCTCGGTCCGGCCCTGCGCCTCGCCTGGCTCGCCCTGCCGCCCCAGCTGGTGGAACCGGTGGTGGCGGCCAAGCAGCAGGCCGATCTGTACACCGAGAGCCTCACCCAGCTCATCCTCGCCGACCTGATCACCACCCACGCCTACGACCGCCATGTCCGGGCCGCCCGCCTGCGCTACCGCCGCCGACGGGAACTGCTCCTGGCCCGCGTGGGCCGCGTGGCCGGCCTGACCGCCCACGGCGTCCCCGCCGGCCTGCACACCCTCGTGTCCCTCCCCGCCGGCTGGCCGCCGGAGGACGAGATCCTCGCCGTGTGCGCCCGTCGGGGAGTGGCCCTGCGCGGCCTTACCGAACTCCACATCGACCCCGACGGGCGCCCGGCAGGTCTGCTCATCGGCTTCGCCGCCCCGGCCGAACACGCCTACCGGCCCGCTCTCGACGCCCTGTTCGCCACGCTCCCGCCGCCGGCGCCCGGTGTCGGACGGTGACGTCCCGGCATCTGGCCTCAGGCCGCGACCGGCCTGCTCACCGTCCGTGAACCGGGAGTCGACGGCCGGTCGTCCCGTCGTTCACCGTCCTCGGACCGAGGTCGGAGTGCAGCGTCGCGCGTACCGGGCCAAGGCGCGCGTCGGCCCGGCAGACGACGTCCGCTCCGGTCCGGCTGGGGATCCGCACGGTGAGCGAGACGGTGTGGGGTGCCTCGGAGGCCCGCAGGCGGGGGGTGCCGTCGCAGCCGCCTGACATCACCATGACGCTGAGGGTCCGCCCGTCGTCCTCGACCGTCACCGGCCGGGTGATCGGCTCGTTCCTCGTGACGGTCTCCGCCCCGGGCGGTCCTGACGCCGAACACGCCGAACATCCCGTCAGGATCGCCAGAACCCCGACGAGCCCCGCCACCACACGACGTCGATCAGACAGATGAGTGTTCACAGTGCGTCGACGCCGGCGCGGGTGGATTCGTTCAGGGCGGCGGCGCGGTTCGGTGGCTCGCGCGGGTCCGGGTGGTCGAGCCAGTGGCGTCGGGGCCGGTCCGGTGGGCCGTGGAAGCGGGGTGGCCAGGCGGTGGCCGAGGTGGAGTCGCCGGTCACGACGGTGCCGCCGACGGTGAGCCAGCTGGCGCGACATGCCCGGCACCATGGCGGGGAAGTCCGGGGAAGTCCGCCGCACCCGGGGCGGGTTCACCGAGTGAGGGGGGTGACGGGGGTGGCGCCGGTCGCCGCGAGGGACAGGTCCCAGAGGCGCGCGGCAGGGCCGGGGGCGACGGCGTACGCGCGGACGCCGCCGTCGTCCATGGGGGCGTCGGGGGCCGAGACGGGCGCGATGTCGCAGTCTTCGAGGTAGAGGCCGCCACGGCCGTCGAGGAGCGGGGAGGTGGCTGCCCACAGGCCCGTGGCGGCACCCTGGGACGGCGTCTTGAAGCCGGCGCCGATCACATGGCCGTGCTCGTCCACCCAGCCGCGGTCGATCTGCTCCCGCGACGTCATCTCGCGCTGGAGGCCGGTGATGATCTTGCCCGGGTGGAGGGCGAACGCGCGGACGCCGTCGCCACGTCCGAGGGTGTCGAGACGCACGGCGAAAAGGGAGTTGGCGGTCTTGGCCTGGCCGTAGGCGAGCCACTTGTCGTAGCCGGTGCGGAAGTGCGGATCGTGCCAGCGGATGTCGGTCAGGGTGTGTCCGGCGGAGCTGTTGACGACGACGCGCGCGCCCTGGGCGGCCACCAGGAGCGGATAGAGCTCGCACGCGAGCGCGAAGTGCCCGAAGTGGTTGGCGGCGAACTGGCCTTCCCAGCCCGGCCCGACGCGCCGCTCGGGAGTGGCCATGACCCCCGCGACGGCCATCAGGAGGTCGAGCCGGTCCAGCAGGTCCTTGATCCGTCGCGCGGCGGCGCGGACTCCGGCGAGGTCGGCCAGGTCCATGGGAACGACCTCGCACCCCGGCACCTCCGCGAGCACGGCGCGGGCGGCGTCCGGCCGCCGGGCCGGCACGACGACCCGGGCTCCGGCGGCTGCCAGGCGCCGGGTGGTTTCCAGCCCGAGTCCGGAGGAGCCCCCGGTCACGACGGCGCACGCACCGGTCAGATCGACGCCTGCCATGACGTCCTCGGCGGTGGTCGCGGCGGAGAAGGGCGAGCCGAGCGGCCGCTGTTCAGTGGTGGTCATGTCGACGACGCTACGATCTAGAGCGAGGTCTGGATCAAGTCGTAGCCTGGGGGTATGACGACCGCCGAGACCCGTGAGGAGCCCGAGCCGCTGAGCATCGGCGAGGTGGCCGGGCGGACCGGACTCAGCGTGCACGCGCTGCGTTTCTACGAGCGCGAGGGCCTGCTCGTCGGACCGGTCCGGCGCACCTCCGGGGGCCGGCGCCGCTACACCGCCGCGGATGTCGACTGGCTGCTGATCTGCGTCAGGCTCCGCGAGTCCGCCATGCCGCTAGCCGACCTCAAGCGGTTCGCCGAACTGGTCCGGCAGGGGCCGGGCAACGAGGCAGAACGCCTGCGGCTCCTCGATGCCCATCAGCAGCGCGTCGAGGCGCGGATCCGGGCGCTGGAGGACTGCCGCTCGCTCATCGCGTGGAAGGTCGGTGTCTACGCCGAGCACCTGGACCGCGGCGAGGCCGGAGGACTCTGGGACCCGCGAGCGGGAAGCGCTCCGGGCGCCGGATGAGGAGGCGCTGCGCCGGTTTTCGGGGCGGCTTCCCGGGATGTTGAGGGCGGCTCCTCCTCAGAGAGGGGGAGTTGGCGGCATCGGGCACCCGGCAGGTGGCGACGCCGTTCCTGGCCGGCTCGGTCCCCGGACGGGCGCCGCGTCGCCCGTCAGTCGCCGTGCAGCGCCGTCTTCAGGAAATCGACGGCGAGTCTGCGGGCGACGTTGGTGGCGCGGGTGTCGCGGAGGCTGTCCAGGAGCATGAAGTCGTGGACGATGCCGCCCACCCGGACCGCGGTGACGTCCACGCCGGCTTCGCGCAGCCTGTTGGCGTACTGCTCGCCCTCGTCGCGCAGCACGTCGGCCTCGTCGGTGATGAGGAGGGTCGTGGGCAGTCCGCGGAGCTGGTCCAGGGACGCCTGGAGCGGGGCGGCGTACGCCTCGGCGCGCTGGGCGTCGTCGCTCGTGTAGGCGTCCCAGAACCACTTCATGCCGTCGCGGGTGAGGTAGTAGCCCTCGGCGAACTGGTGGTAGGAGGGGGTGTCGAACCCGGCGTCGGTCACCGGGTAGAGGAGGCACTGACCCTTGAGGTCGATCCCGCCGCGCTCCTTGTTCATCAGCGCGAACACGGTCGCCATGCAGCCGCCTACCGAATCGCCGGCGACGGCGATGCGTGAGGTGTCCAGGCCGTGCTCCGCACCGTGTTCCATGACCCACTGCCCCACGGCGTAGTTCTGCTCCACCTGGGTGGGGTACTTCGCCTCCGGGGCCCGGTCGTAGACGGGGAAGACACCCGCGGCGTCGGCGCCGACGGCGAGTTCGCGGAAGAGGCGGTCGTGCGTCTTCTCGTCGCCGAAGACCCAGCCGGCGCCGTGGATGTAGAACACCACCGGCAGCGGGCCCGTCACGCCCTTGGGCCGGATGATGCGGGTGCGGACCGTGCCCCATTGGCCCGCGTCCACGTCGACCCACTCCTCGGCGACGTCCGGGCGGGGCACGCTGGTGTCGCTCTGCAGGCCGGCCAGGATGTCCCGGCCCTTCTCCGGGGGGACCTCGTAGATCCGCGGGTGCGGGTCGGTGGCCTCGGCCAGTTCCTTCGCGGCGGGTTCGAGGTAGGGCGTGATGGGCGGCGGAAGCTCGGTCATGTTCGCTCCATGTCACGGGCACGCGTGCGGGCCGGGACCCCGTGGTGGGATCACACCGACGGCTGGGGGGTGATGACGGCCTGGGGCGGACACGCCCCTCCCGTCCATGGTTGGTGCCCCGCCCGGCGCGCGCAACCGCCACGGAGACTCCACGCGGCCGCCTCGTCCGGAAAGCCGACGCGACCATCGCGGGCACCCCATGGCGAGCCTCGCCGCCGACACCCGTGACCACAGCACAGCCCCCTGCCCAAGACCGGCTGCCGCGGCGACGGCGGCGGGGATTCTCGGACGAAAGCATCGCGCCGCCGGTGCCCCCGCGGCCCGGACGGGCCGCCCCTCGTCCCGGCCCGCGAGCCCCGCGCTCCCGGGCCGGGGACGGGAGCCGCCGCGCGTTTTCCCTGGCGAGCGGGGGCGACCCCCGTCCCCTATACGGAATGATCAGACCCTCTTCGCTCCTGTGGCGGATCGGCCCTCCGCCATCTCCCCATGGCATGAATCCAGCCACGCACTTCGGACCCTTGTGACGCTTCTTCGCGCTCGATTACGATCCCGCTCGCTCCGCTCCGGACACACTTTCCGCACAATTTCGCCACATCGGTGAGGTGCTTCGTGGAACGGCCAGTGTCACCCGCACGACCGTCCCACCAACGGGCGGACACGTCTGACTTCCGGCTGCTGTGGTGGGCCAACGCCGCCGACGGGATCGGCAGCCAGGCCTCGGGCACCGTCCTGCCGCTGCTCCTGCTGGGGCTGGGCCACTCGCCCCAGACCGTCGGCCTGATCGCCGGTGTCTCCACGGCACTCGGGCTGCTCCTCGGCCCGCTCGTCGCGCTGCCCGCCGACCGCGGCGCCCGCAAGCGCATGATGCTCGGCTCCGCGGCCGTCTCCGCGCTCGCCATGGGCTGCGTGGCCCTCGCCCTGGCCACCGGAAGGCCGCCGCTGGGCCTGATCCTCGCCGCCGTGCTGGTCGAGCGACTGGCGACCGCCGCCTTCGAGGCGGCGTCACGCGGGACGGTCGCGCTGGTCTGCCCCGGCCCCGAGCAGCCCCGGGCCCTCGCCCGGCTCAGCGCCGCCGACCAGGGTGCCCTCATCGCGGGCCCGGCACTGGGCGGAGTCCTCTACCAGGCCGCTCGCGCGCTGCCGTTCCTCGCCGACGCCCTCTCCTACGTCGTCACCGCGGTCTGTGTCGCGGCCATGCGCACCGACCTCACGGCCACGGAGACCCGGCAGCCCGGCGAGAGCCTGCTCCGGCAGAGCCTGGCCGGGCTGCGGCTCGTACGCCGCTCCCCGCTGCTGCGCCTGGTCCTGATCTGGGCCACCACCGTCAACGCCGTCGTGGTCGCGCTGTACTACGGAGCCGTCTTCACCCTCCGGGGACAGGGCCATCCGGGTGCCGTGCTGGGCGCGATCCTCGCCCTCTCCGGCGCCGCCGGTCTCGCCGGCGCGCTCGCCGCCCCGACAGTGGCGAGGCGCCTCGGCGCTCCCCAGGTCGTCACCGGCGTGACCTGGCTGCTGGTCCCGCTCGCCGCCGCGCCGGCCGTCTTCACGGGCGCGTGGGCGTACGGGCTGCTGTTCGGCCTGGTGTGCCTGCTCATGCCGCTCGCGTCCATCGTGCTCCAGGCCCGGGCCCTGCAGGCCACCGCGCCCGCGCTGCAGGCCCGTACCGGCGCGGTGCTGGCGACGGCGACCACCGGCGCCGCCGCGCTGGCGCCCGTCCTCGCCGGTGCCCTGGCCGCACGGGTCTCCCCCGCCGCGCCCGCCGTCGTCTGCGGTGTGCTGCTGGCCCTGCTCGCGGCCCACAGCTCCCGGCGCGCGGTGCGCGGCGTCCTGTCGGCGGAGGCCGCCGGATGAGCGGCGGCTACCAGGTGTACCGGGCCGCGCTGCCGGAGGTGTGCGCCGCCGACCCGGCCAGGATGGTCTTCACCTCCGACGCCGAGGGCCGGTGCGAGGTGTTCACCTGGGACGCCGCCGCCCGCCGGGCCCGGCAGGTCACCCGGCGCCCCCGGGGCACCCTGCACGGCGCCATCGACCGGGACGCGCACGTGTGGTGGTTCGACGAGGACGAACACGGGGCGGGACACTGGCGGTTCCAGCCCTTCGCCGGCGGACCCGACCGGCCCGGGCTGACGAACGTCCCGCCCGGACTCCCCCGGGGCCTCGCCGTCAGCGACAGCGGCACCGTCGCCGTCGCGGCCGGCGACGGCCACGCGACCACCGTCCATGTGGGCCCCCGCGGCGGCACGGCCCGCACGGTGGCCCGGGTCGAGGGCCATGTCACGCTCACCGGCATCACCCCCGAGGGCCGGTTGCTCGCCCTCGCCGGTGCCGGCACCGTCACCGTGCTCACCCGCGAGGGTGCCGTACGGGCCGTCCTGCCCGGCGACGGCACCGGCCGGCTGTGGTCCCTGGGCTTCGCCCCCGCCGGGCACGGCGCGCAGGAGCTGCTCCTCGTCCGCGAGTGCGACGACCGCTACCTCCTGGCGTCCTGGCGGCCCGGTACCGGGCTGACCACCCACGACTGGTGCGCCTTCGACACGGAGGTCACCGCCCGCTGGGACGGCGACGGCGGCACCGTCCTGGTCCGGCAGGACCGGCACGGATCCTCCACCCTGCACCGCGCCGACCTCACGGCACGCACCCTCACCCCCGTCCCCACCCCGCCGGGCACCCTGCTGGACGCCGCCACCCGCCCGGGGGGCGACCTGCACTACCTCTGGACGGCCACCGACCGGCCCCCACGGCTGTGCTCCACCCGGGGCACCGCGCTGCCCGTGCTGCCCGACCTCCCCGACCCGTTCCCCGGCACCCACCGGGACGTGTGGACGCCCGGCCCGGACGGGCCCGTGCACACCCTGCTCAGCCTGCCCGGCACACCGGACGCCCCGGTCCCGGCGGTGTTCCTGGTGCACGGCGGACCCGCCGACCACGACCGGGACGCCTACGACGGCGTCGTCCACTCCCTGGTCGCGTCCGGTTTCGCCGTCGCCCGCGTCAACTACCGCGGCTCCACCGGGTACGGGCCGCGCTGGCGGCGTGCCTTCCGCGGCGGAGTCGGCCTCACCCAGGTCGAGGACCTGGCGTCCGTCCGCGCCGACCTGGTCGCACGCGGGCTGGTCCGCCCCGACGCCGTGGGGCTGTGGGGCACCTCCTGGGGCGGCTACCTCGTCCTGCTCGCCCTCGGCACCCGCCCCGGACTGTGGCAGGCGGGCGTCGCGGTCAAGCCGGTCGCCGACAGCGTGGCCGCCCACCGCACCACCACACCCGCACTGCGTGCCCTGGACGAGCGGCTCTTCGGCGGCACCCCGGACGAGGTCCCCGAGCGCTACGCGCGCAGCTCACCGATCCACTACGCCGCCGAGGTCCGCGATCCGCTGCTGGTGGCCGCCGCCACCCATGACGCCAAGTGCCCGCCCGGTCAGATCCGCGGCTACCTCGCCGCACTGCGCGCCGCCGGAGCCCGGCACGAATCGCTGTGGCTCGACTCGGGCCACGACGGCTACGACGGCGGCGACCACGTCACCGTGCTGCGCCGGGCCGTGGTCTTCCTCGACCGGGAACTGCGCGGCCCGGCACGCCGCCGCCCCCAGACACCCGACTCCGACCGGAGCGGGGAGCACCACACCGCCGTACACACCACGGAGAGGAGAAGGACCCATGCAGAAGGACATCATCCACAACGACCCGCTCGCGGGTGACGAGGAGAACCGCAAGCCGAGCGTCGGCATCACCGTCACCGTCCCGTTCCGCAACGCCGAGGACACGGACGAGGACTGACCCCTGCCGGCCGGCCCGGCGGTGCACCGCCGGGCCGGCCGGTCCCCCCCTTCCGAGGAGCCGACATGCGTGTCCTGCTGGTCAACATGCCCTGGTCGCCCATCGACCTTCCGTCCCTCGCGCTGGGAATCCTCAAACGGAGCGTGGACGAACGCGTGCCCGGCGCCGAGGCCGAGGTCCTGCACGCCAATCTCGAATTCACCGACTGGATCACCGCGCGTACCGAGTTCACCGGTGACGACTACGAGTACTACGCGCTGTCGTCCTATTTCATGGGCTGCGGCGACTGGGTGTTCTCCTCGGCCCTCTACGACGACCCGCACTGGCGCGAGGAGGAGTTCACCTCGGTGATGCGCGGGAAACTCAAGAAGTCGCGCATGGCCATGACCCACGCGCTGCACCAGGTGGTGCCGGAGTTCGTCGACGAGATCGCCCGGCGGATCGTCGCGCACGCGCCCGATGTCGTCGGGTTCACCTCCACCTTCCAGCAGAACGCCGCGGCACTCGCGGCCGCCCGCCGGGTCAAGCAGCTCGCCCCGCAGATCGTCACCGTCCTGGGCGGGGCCAACTGCGACGGCGCGCAGGGCGCCGCCGTGCACCGCAACTTCCCCTTCGTGGACCACGTCGTACGGGGCGAGGGCGAGGCGGCCTTCCCGCAGCTGCTCACCGCGCTCGCCGACGGCTCCGACCTCGACGGGGTGCCCGGCCTGTGCCACCGGGGCCCCGGCGGCGAGAGCCTGGCCAACGCGATGGCCACGCGTCCGCTGCCGCCCGCCGCGATCCTGCCGCCCGACTACAGCGGCTACTTCGAGCGCCTCGCCGCCTCCGCCGCCCGCCACTGGGTCGAGCCGAAGCTGGTGGTCGAGGGCGCCCGCGGCTGCTGGTGGGGCGAGAAGCACCACTGCACCTTCTGCGGGCTCAACGGCTCGTTCATGGAGTTCCGCTCCAAGAGCCCGGACACCTTCTACCAGGAGATCATCGAACTGGCCCGCCGCCACCGGGTCCTGGACATGTATGTCGTCGACAACATCCTCGACATGGGCTATCTGACGACCGTGCTGCCCCGGATCATCGAGAGCGAGTACGACCTGCGGCTGCACATCGAGATCAAGGCCAACATGCGCCGCTCCCAGCTCCGCACCCTCGCCGACGCCGGGATGATCTACGTCCAGCCCGGCATCGAATCGCTGAACCACCAGGTCCTGGATCTGATGGACAAGGGCGTCAGCGGCTGCCAGAACGTCCGGATGCTGCGCGACGGAGCCGAGACCGGCCTGTCCGTCGCCTGGAACTACCTGCACGGCTTCCCCGGCGAGACCACCCAGGACTACGACCCGGTGATCGCCCAGATACCGGCGCTCGAACACCTCGATCCCCCGGTCGACCTGTCGGCCCGGATCGCCATCGAGCGCTTCAGCCCGTACTTCGAGCGCCCCGAACTCGGCTTCACCGGCCTCAGGCCCGAGGAGCACTACCGCTTCACCTACGATCTGCCGGAGAAGGAGCTGTACGACCTCGCCTACGTCTTCGAGGCACCGGCACGCGGCATCGGCGAGCCGACCGTCACCGCGCTCAACGACGCGCTGGCCGCGTGGAAGAAGCACCACGCCGACGCCCGGCTGACCCACACCGATCTCGGCGACCGGATCGTTCTCGTCTCGCGGCGCCGCGCCTTCGACTGGCGGACGGCCGAACTGACCGACCCCTTCGAGGTGGCCGTCTTCCGCCTGCTCGACCAGCCGCACGCCGTGGCCGCCCTCACCCGCAAGGCCGGGCGCAAGGAGCCCGGCGCCGCCCGCGACGAGGCCGGCGTGCAGCGCCTCCTCGACCGCTGGGTCCTGCTCGGGATCGTCTTCACGGACGGCGGGCAGTACGTGCACATCGCCCCGGCCGCCGTGAACGAGGACCTGCTGCGCCTGGACTTCATGCGCCACACCCACGCGTCGCGGCCCGAGCCCGCCGAGCCCGCCGAGCCCGTGCATGCGTGACCGCGCCCCGAGGAGGAGTACGACCATGAACGGCACGAGCACCCTGAGTCCGCCCGCCGTCCTCGCCTGGCGCGACTACGATCCCGCCGCCTGCGAACTCCCCGGCATGTTCCTGGGCGAACTCGTTCTGCCCGGACCGCCGGAGGGCGAGAGCGAGCGGCTCTGGCAGCTCGGCGCCCGGCGCGTCCGGCTGCCCGCGCCCGTGGACGTCGCCGCCGGCCGGGACCCGGAGCGGGCCGGGCAGGCGGTGGCCGCGCTGAGCCTGGTGCGGGATCTGACCGCGCGAGCCGTCGTCGTCGAGTGGGACCTGCGGCTCCCCGCCGGGGCCGACGAGGTCTGGAAGGTGCTCAGCCATCTCCAGCCACCCCGCCGCATCGAGGGTCCCGCCGGGGCCGGCGAGGCGTTGCGCACCTGGCAGCAGGGCCATTACCTGTGCAAGTGCCTGTGGCGCAAGGGCCCCGGCTTCGTGCAGATCCGGGACCGCCGCTGGGGGGAGCTGCGCCGCTTCACCGCCGACGAGCCGCACTACGAGGACACGATCGAGCGTCTGGCGTACGGGGCGCCGGCGGACTCCGTGCCGGCCGATGTCCTCGACGACTTCCGCACGGAGAAGCTCGTCCTGGACGTCGGCCCGCTCGCCTGGTGGCTGCCGTACCGGATCAGCCGCTGGCTGCAGGAGCCGATGACGATCTGACGCGGCGGCCCCGGGATGCCACTCGGGACACGACATAATCGTATGAGCTACAGTTATGTCGTAGTCTCGTCCCATCCCACGGCACCCCGAGCGACCCCCACGCCTGGTGGCCATCTCCCCACAATGAGCGACATCGGCTCCGGAGCGGAGCAGGAAAGGCCACCATGCAGTCGGTCGGCACAGACGAAGCAGCAGTGGTCGGGCGCGTCGCGCCCGACGTCCGTGCGGAGAGGATCAGCCTGCAGTCGATCTCTCTCGGCACGGCCGGGCTCGGCGGCGCATGGCAGGCCGCTTCGCAGACCCTCGGCGCCCGCCCGTGGGTGAGCGACGCCCTCTTCGCCCTGAGCGGCCTGGTGTGGGCGGCCCTGCTGGTGCAGTACGTACGGCACGGCGGCGGGCGGTGGCGCAACGTCCTCGACGACCTGCACCACCCGGGCAAGGGCTTCACGCTCGCCTACGTCCCCATCGTCGGCATGCTGGTCATGGGGCATCTCTCGCGCTACGACCTGGACGCGGCCCGATGGGCGTACGCCGTGTTCGCCGCCGCGGCCGCGATCATCGCCGCGCGCCTCCTGGCGCACTGGGTCACCGGCGGACTCGCCTCCGCTCCGCTGCACCCGGGGTATCTGCTGCCCGTGGTGTCGGCCCCGTTCATCTCCAGCTCCACCGCGTCGGCGCTGGACCTGCCGCAGGTCGCGGCGGCGGCCTTCGCCGTCGGTGTCCTGTACTGGCTCGCCTTCGGCACCGTCGTCCTCGGCGGTCTGGTCGCCCACGGCGGCAGCATGCCGGGGCCGGCCCGGCCCACCCTCGCGGTACTGGTCATCCCGCCGGCCACCGGCGGACTCGCCTGGACGTCGGCCCGTCACGGCATGTTCGACGCCGTGGGCGAGGGCTTCGCCGGCCTGGTGCTCTTCACCCTGCTGGTGGTCGTCTTCCTGCTGCCGGACCTGCGCCAGCCGTCGTTCCACTACGGCTACTGGCTCTTCTCGTTCCCGGTCGCGGCCGGCGGCAACTTCCTCATCCGCTGGCTCCGCGGAACCGGCGTCCCCGGCTGGCGGCCGGTGTCCTGGGCGCTCCTGGCCACGGTGACCGCGGCGTTCCTCCTCCTGTACGCGGCGACACTCGCGCATGTGCGCCGCCCGCGGACCGGAGTGGCTATATAGGGAGCACAGGTCGACGTGCCCGGCCCAGCGGTCGAGAAGGCGTCCGCTACGTCTGATCTGCCCGGGGTGCGGAAGGTGCGGTGCCAGGGCGTCGACGGCCAGGTCAGGTCCGCTCGGCGCCGGCGCGCTTGCGTGCGCGGTAGTTGCGCAGGTTGGCCGCGTTGCCGCAGACCCGGACGTCGTGCCACACCCCGCTGTTGTTGCGGGAGCGGTCGTAGAAGGCGGTCGCACAGCGCGGGTTCCGGCAGGACTTCAGGCGGCGCAGCAGGTCGGTGCACTGCGCCTGGTAGGCCTCGATCAGGGCGAGCGAGGCCACCTGCCGCCATCCCGTCCCCCGCGGCTCGGCCCGCAGGGACCCGTGCTCGTCGAGCCGCAGGGCGGCCGGGAGGGTCATCAGCGAGGCCACCGGCCCGGACTCCGGTACCGAATGGCCGGCCCGCGCCTCCAGGACCTGGGCCAGGTCGTCCCGGAACTCGCGGAGGCCCCGCACATCCTCGGCCGTCAGTTCGATGCCGGGTGCGGGCCGGTGGGTCGCGCCGCTCCAGCTCCGCAAGGCCTCGTCTAGCCAGGCGCCGGCGCCCTCGCTCGTCTGCAGGAGGTCGGGCTCGCGCGGCTTCCCGGCGGAGAGCGTGTTGAGCAGGTCCTGTACGAAGGCCAGCCCGCCCGGGGCGGGGTCGAGCCCGTACCGAGCCGTCGCAGTCCAGGACATTCTCGGCCCTCTTTCCATGACGGCGACAACGTCGACATATGCGCAGCAGATTCACTTATTACCATGTCCAGTGTAGCGCGCCCCGAGATGCACCGGCCCTGGCGCAGGGGGACCCTGAAGGCACGGGCTCCGTCGGTTCTTCTCGCGATTCCTCTCGCGATTCCTTTCACCGTCACTCGCGGCCTCCGGCCCCGAGCGGCGGCGTACGCACGAGACGAGGTGTCCTGCCATGGAGATCGAGGGTGCGGTCGCGGTGGTCACCGGGGCCAACAGGGGCATCGGACTGGCCTTCACCCGCGCCCTGCTCGCCCGGGGTGCGGCCAAGGTGTACGCGGGCGTCCGCGACCCCGCGCGCGCCCAGGAGCCCGGCGTGACGGCGTTGCCGCTCGACGTCACCGACGACGAGCAGATCGCGGCAGCGGCGGAAGCGGCCGCCGACGCGACCATCGTCGTCAACAACGCCGGCATCCAGGCCGGTGTGGCGCTGCTGGACGGCACCCTGGAGGGCGCGCGGCGCGAGATGGAGGTCAACTACTTCGGTACCTGGGCGGTCACGCGGGCGTTCGCACCGGTGCTCGCGGCCAACGGCGGCGGAGCCCTGGTGAACATGCTGTCGGTGGCGTCGTGGCGGGTGAACATGCGGTGGCCCGGTTACGCCGCGTCGAAGGCTGCCGAGTGGTCGCTGACCAACGCGCTGCGCGTCGGGCTGCGACCGCAGGGAACCCTGGTCGTCGGGGTGCACGTGGGCTTCGTGGACACCGATGCCACGGCCGGTGTGGACGCCCCGAAGACGGCGGCAGGCGAAGTGGCCGCGCTGACCCTGGACGCCCTCGGCCGCGACGAGCCGGAGGTACTGGTCGACGAGGTGTCACGGCAGGTACGCGCCGCGCTGTCCGGCCCTGTCGAACTGCTGGAGCCGGCGCGGTGAGCGATCCCCGGCCCGTGCGGCGGTCCGGCGGGGCGGCCGGCGTCGATCGGCGGACGTGACCGAGCCGATCCGGAACGTCCGCGACCGGCCAGGGCTCCGGCCGAGGATCGTGATGCCCGCGTCAACGCGTGGTAGAAACGGTCGGGTTGGGTGATGTCACAGGTGCGCGGGCGGCGACCGCCAGGGCGCAGAGCGGAGTTCCCTCGTTCATGACCAGCGTTGATCGTTCACCCCGCCGGGAATCCGCGGCGCATGTCGTCGGGCGCAGACGCTTCCTCGGGTATGTGCTGGCGGCTCCCACCCTCGTGGCCGCGGCCGAGCTGGGTGCGGCGCCCGCGGCCGAGGCCGGCATCCCGTCACCGGAGCTCACGGAACTCCTCGACCTCAACGACGTGATGACCGCGGCCGCGCTGCCCACCTCCGGCCTCATCACGGTCGAGGTCCGCACGGACGGCACCGTGTCGTTCGCGTTGCCGCGTGCGGAGGTCGGGCAGGGCATCACGACGTCCACGGCCATGCTGATCGCCGAGGAACTGGACGTACCGCTGGAGCGGATCAGCGTGACGCTGGCCGACGCCCGTCCCGAGCTCCTCTTCAACCAGCTCACCGGCGCGTCGAACACCACCGTCTCCACCTATCATCCGATCCGGGTGGCCGCCGCGGTCGCCCGGGGGCGGCTGCTGCGGGCCGCGGCGATCGAGCTCGGCGCCGCGGTCACCGACCTCACCCTGAAGGCCGGAGTCGTCACGGACCTCGCGGGCCGGAGCATCGGCATCGGCGCGCTCGCCGAGAAGGCCGCGAGCACGACGACCGGGCGGATTCCGGTGGAACTCAAGCCGCGTGAGGAGTTCACCGTCATCGGGACCCCGCGCGGCCGGGTCGACGCGCTGGCCGCCGTCACCGGGCGCAAGAAGTTCGCGATGGACCTCGACGTCCCGGACGCCAGGCCGACCATGGTGTGCCGCCCGCCGACCATCAACGGCAAGGTCGGATCGGTGGCCAATCTGGCCGGGATCCTGGCCATGCCCGGCGTCACCGACGCCGCCGTGATCTCCACCGGGGTGGCGGTGCGCGCGGAGACCTTCGGCCAGTGCATCGACGCCGTACGCGCCCTGGAGGTCACCTGGCGGCCCGGTACGGCGGAAGGGCAGTCCGACGAGACCGTACTGAAGGAGCTGCGCGCCGCCGAGCCCCCGCTCGGGCTCCCGCCGCTCACCCCGAGCGTGGAAGGAAAGTTCACCTTCCACTTCCGGGGCAACAGCGCGCTGGAGCCCAACTGCGCGGTGGCCGACGTACGTCCCGACCGCGCCGAGATCTGGGCGTCCCTCAAATCCCCGATCGTCGCCCGGGAGGCGATCGCCGCCAAGCTCGGCCTGCCGCTGCACGCGGTCACCGTGCACGTCACCGAGGGCGGCGGCTCCTTCGGCCGCAAGCTGTTCTTCGACGCCGCTCTGGAAGCCGCTGAGGCGTCAAGGAAGATGGGCAAGCCCGTGAAGCTCATGTGGCACCGCGCCGACGACTGCCGGCAGGGCCGCGCCCATCCCATGGCCACGTCCCGCGTACGCATCGACTACCTCGGCGACACCGTGCTCGCCTACAAGCAGCGGCACACCAGCGTCGCCACCGACTTCGGTCACGGGCTCGGAGAGATCTTCACCTCGCTCGCCGCGCGGCTGCCCGTGGGCGACATCGGGTTCTCCGAGACGTTCTTCCAGCTCTCCCAGTCGATGCCCTACGCGTTCGGTGCCAGCAGCCGGCTCCTGAACGAGACGAACAAGGACTTCAACACCGGCAGCATGCGCAACGTCTACTCGCCCGACGCCACCTGCGCCCGGGAACTGGTCGTCGACCGGCTGGCGGCGAGGATGGGCAAGGACCCCTACCGGTTCCGGCACGACTTCCTCCAGGACGATCGCGCCCGGGCGGTGCTGGACAAGGTCGCCGAGGCGGGCGAGTGGGGCCGGACCATGCCGGCGGGCACCGCCCAGGGCATCGCCTTCCACTCCGAGTACCACTCCGTCAGCGCGGCACTGGTGGAGATCGACTGCCGCCCGCAGACCGTCGACCGCCCCGTCCGTGACGGCGTGGCCGGCCCGCGCGTCACCAAAGCCGTCTTCGCCGTGGACGTCGGTCTCGCCGTCAACCCGCGCGGCCTGGAGGCGCAGATGATGGGCTGCGTCATGGACGGCATCGCACTGGCGCTGACGTCGAGCCTGCACCTGCGTGACGGCCACTTCCTCGAAGCCAGCTGGGACAACTATTTCTACACCCGGCAGTGGAACACGCCGCCCGAGCTGCGGATCATCGTCATGCCGACCACCACCGGGGAGCCGGGCGGCGCCGGCGAGCTGGGCGTGGCCGCGTCGATGGCCGCGGTGGCCTGCGCCTACGGCCGCGCGACCGGAACCATGCCCACCAGCTTCCCGATCAACCACGGCACGCTCTCCTTCACGCCCAAACCGACCGTTCCGCCCGTGCCGGCCTCCCCGACCGACGGCCTGGACCACGCCCACTGACGCAAGGAGCCCCGTGCCCCAGCACACATTCCGCCTCAACGGCGAGCAGGTCACCGTGGACGTCGCGGACGACGTACGGCTGTTGTGGGTGCTCCGCGACGTCCTCGGGGTCACCGGCCCCAAGTACGGCTGCGGCATCAACGTCTGCAAGGCCTGCACCAGTCACCTCAACGGCAGGGCGGTCAACCCCTGCGCGATCCCGGTCAAGGACCTCGGCCCGACCGACGAGGTCACCACCATCGAAGGGCTGCCCGCCACGGTGGGCGCGGAGCTGCACCCCATGCAGGAGGCGTGGCTCGACCAGGACGTGGCACAGTGCGGCTACTGCCAGCCGGGCCAGATCATGGCCGCCGTCGCCCTGGTGCGCCGTGTGGCGGAGGAGGGCCGTGAGATCACGGACGCCGACCTCGACGGCATCCGCAACGTGTGCCGCTGCGGTACCTACTTCCGCATCCGCGAGGCCATCAGGGCGGGGGCCCGCGCCATGTGAGGGCGTGGGTCGCGGCGCCTGACCGGGGACCGCTCGCGGGAAGGGGCGGCCCCGGTCGCCCGCGGCGACGACGCGCCGCGCGTCAGCAGGTGCGGCCCGTGTAGTGGGCGCCCTGGACCTTGCCGGCGGAGCCCAGCCATGTACGGCCCGGGCCCACGCAGGTCTCGTAGTCGGGCGCCAACGCCACCTCCACCTTGATCACCACGCGGGAGCCGTCGGAGGTGCAGTGGTTGTAGAAGGCGTCGGAGCCGGTCTTGTAGAAGCCGCACGGATCGGCGGCGGCCGGGGTCGCGGCGGCGGTGCCGGCGCCCAGGAGGGCGAGGGCGAGGGCGACGGAACCGAGGGAAGCGGTCAGCAGGTTACGGACACGCACTCTGTGCACTCCTCAGGGAAGGAAGACGGAAGGAAGGGAACGCCACGGCCGGGAACGACGGGACCGCCCGGCCCGGCGCGCGCCCATGATCAGGGATCGGGGACGCCCGTTCCGCCGTCCGCCGCACGAAGTCACCCGCAGAATCATTTCCGCACTACGCCGACCGGATCACCGGCCTCGACCCGGACCCGGAACCGCGCCAGGACGACGCCCCGGTCGTCGACCGGGCGGGTTGCCCGGTGGCGGAGGCGACGGGGCGGAGGGGCGGCAGGTCACGCCCGCAGGCCGTAGAAGTGCACCGGCGAGTTCGGCCGGAAGCCGATGCGGGGATACACCGGCGCCCCGGCCTCGGTCGCGTGCAGGGTGGCCCGGGTCAGGCCGGTGGCGCGGGCGCCTTCGTAGAGGGCCTTGCGCGTCACCGCCTCGCCGTAGCCCCGGCGCTCCCACTCCGGGCTGGTGGCGACGAGAACGACGAAGAGGCGCCCGTCCGCCTCCACCGTCGCCGCGCAGGTGACCGGCACGCCGTCGCGCAGCCCCAGGTAGGCGTGGACGCCGCTCTTCCAGAGCGTGGAGCCGCAGAGCCCGTCGCGGCCATCCTCCAGCGGGAAGCCGTAGGCGCGTGAGTTCAGGTCGGCGTACGCCGTGAGGTGTTCGTCCGTGGCTACGCGCACGAACGTCAGGTCCGGGTGGGACGGCGCGGGGACGGGGAGGAGGTCCCCGGCCATACCGGTGCCGGGGAAGGCGTAGGCGAGGCCCGCCCGCTCGGCCGCTGTCCGGACCTGTGCGCGGGCCTCGTCCGTGAGGAGGTCCTCGAAGAGCCACAGGAATCCGGGGTGCTTCTTCGCTCGCATGATGTCCGCGGCCTGGCTCAGGCGTTCTCCGACACGTGCCGGGTCCGCGTCGACCTCGGTCAGCGTGAGGCAGTTCCAGAAGGCGAACCGCGAGTCCGCCCAGCGGACGGCGATGCCCGGAAGGTCGCGCACATCGGCATCCGTGTCACGGTCGAGGACCATGGCCCGCCAGACCACCGCGAGCTGCTCCATCGATTCGATCGAGGCCGTGCGATCCGTCATCAGGACCCCCCTGAGTGGTGAGTGGTGGAAGTCCTCCCCGTCATACGCCACTTCGTCGCGCCGCCGCTCGCCGACACCGGCGGCGACAGCGCGATTCAGCCTCCCGTGGCGCCGTGCGCGAACCGGGCCCGCGAGCGGGACGGGCACGGCTCCCCGGGCGGCACGGCGGTGCGGTGCCGCCCGGGGAGCCGTGTGTCCCCGGTGCTGTCGGCGGGCTACCAGCCGACGGCGACCATCAGCCACTGCGGATTGCCGTGGGAGACGAAGGAGGACTGATTCGCGACGTCGTCGTAGGGGAAGCCGTAGGCGAGGTGGCCGATGGCGTTGTCGTGCCAGAACTTGGCGTAGTAGTTGCCGGGCGCCGCCTTGTAGAACTGGGCCGGGTCGCCCTGCTGGGAGGCCGGCAGCGTGGCCACATGGCGGTTGAGGGCGGCGCACATGGCGGGGTTGCCCGCCAGGGACGCGGCGCACCCGAAGATGTCGGAGGTGGCCGCGTTGACGCCGACGGACTGGGCGTAGGCCGTGAAGTAGCCGGCGTTGGCGCCGCCCGCGCGGAAGCTCGGGTCGCTGCCGGGCGCGATGATCCGGTACGGCGCCTGGGTCCGGGCCAGCACCTTGAACTGGTCGGGCACCGCGTCGGTGAAGCGCTGGAAGGTGGTGGCGCGGTCCTCGGCGAAGGTCTGCCTGTTCTCGCCGACCTCGGCGTCGTAGCCGTCCTTGGCGTGCAGGCGCATGGCCAGCTTGAGGCCGAAGGCGTCGACCCGGGTGGTGTTGCCGTTGAAGACGTTGTTGCCGACCGTGAACTCGATGAAGTCGTAGTACGGGCTGTCGGGCGAGCCGAGGTGGAAGTACATGCGCCCCGCCGAGTTCGCCGGCATGTCCAGGTAGGGCTGTTCGGCGATGGAGTGGACCTGCCCGTTGAAGCTCCAGTAGACCTGGCTGTCGGGATACTTGCCGTTGGTGCGGTTGAGGATCTTCACTTCCACGGCGTTGGCCGCGGGCGGTATGTCGCTGGTGCTGCCCCAGAAGTCGTCCGGCGGGGTGGTGGTGCCGCCGGGGCCGTAGATCTGGAACTCCCACAGCGAGTAGCCGTACGGGGTCGCGCGCGCGGTTCCGTAGAGGCGGACGTAGCGGCCGCTGCCGGTGATGCCGAGGCTCTGGGTGCCGCCGGTGGCCGTGGTGGCGGAATAGACGGTGGTCCAGTTCCGCGCGTCGGTGGAGGTCTGGATCTGGAAGGCCTTCGCATAGGCGGCCTCCCAGGTCAGGCTGGCCCGGGTGAGCTGCTGGACGGAGCCGAGGTCCACCTGGATCCATTGCGGGTCGGCGAAGGCCGAGGACCACCGGGTGCCGGGGTCGCCGTCGACCGCTGCGGCGGCGGAGAAGGCGCCGCTCTCGACCGAGGACGCCGTCGCGGGGCGGCCCTGGGACAGCAGCTGGTCGGCGGCGTGCGCGGGCGCCGGTGTCAGGGCCGTGACGAGGGCCGCCAACAGGACGGCGACCAGGCCCAGCGCCGTGCGGGCACGGGCGGTGGCCGGGGCGAGGGCGGGTCCGCGGGTCGCTCTGCGGCTGGGTGCGCTGGTGAGAGTCTGCATACGTGGTCTCCTCAGGCCGGTCGGCGTGCGTGGGGAAGGACCAACAGCAGGCGTGAGAGCGCTCTCCCCGGGTTGTAGCCGCACCGGTGCCTGGCGTCAACAACTGAAGCCGACATCAGCGGAGTTCAGGAGTTCTCCTTCACCAGTTGACGCGTCCGGTCCGGACCTGAGCGGCGTCGCCCGCCCCGTTTCCCCGAGCCTCGCCTTCCGGCGCCACCAGCCCGGAGCGGCGCGCGGCCCGGGTCCCCGCCGCACCACCGGCGGCGGGGACCCGGGCTCTTCGGGGCACGGCGCCCGAGCCGCGCCGTGCGCCGGCCTTGGCGGCCACAGCCGCGACGAGGGGCGGTGACCGGCACGTGCGCGGGAGCCTAGGAACCGGCGACGACGCGCCGAGCCTCCTCGATCCACCCCGACACGGTCTTGGCACCGCAGCTGTCGGCGACCGACTGGGCCTCGTCCAGGTGGCGCAGCGCCGTCGGGCGGTCGCCGGTGTCGGCCGCGAGGTGGGCCAGCGCCACCAGTCCGGCCGCCTCCCCGGGCCGGAAGCCGATCTCCCGGCGCAGCGTCACCGATTCGGTGAACCGCTCGCGGGCCTGGTCGAGCCGGCCCGCCGCCAGGTCGGCGAAGCCGAGATGGCGTACGGCGTAGGACATCGTCTTCCGGTCGCCTGCCGATTCCGCGAGGGCGTACGACCGCTCGAAGTACGGTCCGCCGGTGGCACCGTCGCCCTTGACGACCTGGTGCCAGCAGCCGGTCCAGAACAGTGCCTCCGCCTCGCCCCGCACGTCCCCCAGGCGCTGATACACCTCGGCCGCGCGTTCGAACAGCACCAGTTCCCGGCTGTTCTCCACGCGGTCGTTCAGGAAGCGGACGTGCAGTACCTTGCCCCGCGCCAGGCAGAGCGGCGCCTCGATCGCGTCCAGCGCGGCGTCCGACCGGTCCAGCGCGGACGCGTCCCCGCCGAACATCGCCGCTTCGAACAGCTCCTGTGTGCCTTCGGTCCAGTCCTGCTCTCGCATGCCTCGCCTCTCCCCGTCGGTCGCCTGTGGCCCCGTCGAGGCTATCTCCGCAACTCCCGCCCGGGCGTGGGTTTTTGCGGCGGGCGGACCGCGATCGCCGGGGCCCTGCCCGCGCCCGGCGCCGCGCCGCCGTCTCAGGCCGCCCGCCAGAGCGCGGGTACCGCCGGGGGTTCCCAGCCCGGCTGGGCCGTGTGCGGCTGGAGGCAGACGTAGGCGCGGCCCGCGTACGTGACCCGGTCCCCCGCCCGGTACGTGACACCCACGGCCCAGGTACCGGTCGGGGTCGGGTCGGGACCGGGACCCGGGTCCTGCGGGACGTCGAGAACGAAGTCGAACGCCGCCTCCCGCCGGCCGCCCGCGTCCCGCACGGTCATCAGCAGCCGCGGGTCGAAGATCGTGTCGGTGTTGTTGCGCGGCTCGTTCGGGAAGTACAGCTGGGTGGTCAGCACGGATCGGCCGGGCGCCTGCACCTTGACGTGGAGGTGCCGTGTGCGGCCCGGGTAGAGCCCCGGCACGATCGTGGTGAGCGCGAAGGTCCCGCGCGAGTCGGTGTACTGGTGCCCGCGCAGCCGGAATCCGGTGCCGTCGTAGGCGCCGTTGTCGTCGGCCTGCCAGAAGTCCAGCAGCACACCGGTCAGGGGGCGGCAGGCCCGGCCGAAGACATACCCGGTGACGGTGAGCGGGGTACCGGGAAGGCCCGGCTCCAGGAGGCTGGTGCGCTCCGGCGAGTGGGGTTTGAAGTAGGGGCCCTCGATCTGCTCCGGGGTGGGATCGTCGCCGTCGTCGCAGGCGGGGGTGGGCTCGGGGGCCGTACCGCTCGCGGCGAAGCCCCGGGCGAGCGCCGGGCCGCCGATCAGGGAGACGGGTATCGCGGCGGTCGCCGCGAGTGCCGCGCGCAGCACCGTCTTGCGGCGGACCAGCCGGGGCGACCCGCCCGTGTCGTTGGTGTCGTTGGTGTGGTTCATGCCGGTTCCGTCCATGTCTCCTCCTCATGGGGGCGCGGACCGGCAACGAACCTAGGCGGGCGCCGGCGGTGCTTCGAGGGACTGGTGGTGGCGGCTGTGGTGTTTTCGGAAGTCGCCGGGGCTGCTGCCGGTCTCCCGCCGGAAGAAGCGGCTGAAGTAGGCGGGGTCGGCGAATCCGGTGCGGGCGGCGACCTGCCGTACCGACAGGCCGGTGTGGGCGAGCAGCCGCTGCGCCCGGTACACGCGTGCCTCGATCAGCAGCCGTCCGGGCGGGCGCCCGGTCGCGGTCCGTACCGCCTGCGTGAGGTAGTGGGGCGTCACGCCCAGCCGGTCGGCGCACTCCCGTACGGACCACTGGGCCGCCTCGGGACGCGAGATCAGCCGCGCGAACGCCTCGGCCACGGCGGCGGGACGTCCCTGGCCGCGCGGCCCGGGGCCGTCGCCGGCCCGCCCCGGCAGCCGGGAGGCGCGTACGACCAGCACATGGAGCAGGGAGCGCAGGACGCTCTCGTGTCCCGGGGCTCGGTGCCGGTGCTCCGCGACGAGTTCGGCCATCAGGCGCCGGACGGACCGGTCGTGCTCGGCGTCGAGGTCGAACCAGCACCGCTCGCCGAGAGCGCGCAGCACTTCGCGGTCGTCGGGATGGTCCACCAGGAAGTCGTCGGTGAACAGGGCGAGCGTGCCCTCGGGCCCCTGGCCGCCCTCCCAGTGGTGCACCTGGCCCGGCACGATGACGGCCAGCTGCGGGGGGCGCACCGGCCAGCGCGCGAGATCGACGACATGGGTGCCGGAGCCGGCGCCGACATGGACGATCTCGTAGAACGTATGCCGGTGCGGCCGGTCCCAGCGGGACAGCGGGCCCACTGCCTCGAAGGAGCCGGCGGCGAACGGTACGGCGCCGGGCCCCGCCACCTCCAGCCGGTGCAGGGGCACGTCCCCGGCCGGGACGGGCCGGCTGGGGGTTCCCGGTAAGACGGTGGTGCCTCGCATCGTCCCTGCTCCCCTCTCGAAGACCTGTCGGATCGCGCGCATCTGCCCGCACACTGGTCTGTACCAAACTCTTGCCCCTGGCCCTGCCGCACCGCAAGCTCCCCTCATGGAGTTGGAGTTGCGGCATCTCAGGACCATCCGGACGATCGCGGAAGCGGGCAGCCTGACCAAGGCGGCGACCGCGCTCGGGCTCGCGCAGCCGGCGCTCAGCGCGCAGCTCAGGCGCATCGAACGGACCCTGGGCGGCGCGCTGTTCGAGCGCGGACGGTACGGCGTACGGGCCACCGCCCTCGGCGAACTGGTCCTGGAGCGCACCCGGATCGTGCTGCCCGCGGTGAGCGAACTCCAGCGGGAGGCGGCACGGTTCGCCCGGACCCGGCCGGACGGGGAACGGCTCCGGCTCGGCGGCACGCACGGGCCGCTGCTGGGCGGCCTGGTGGACCGGCTCGCGGATGCCGCACCCGACACCGCCGTGACCACGTGCGCCTCCTGGTCGGAGCGGGAGCTGGCCGAACTGCTGGCCGCGGGCCGCCTGGACTTCGCGCTCGCCGGTGTCTGCGGCTCCGCTCCCCCGCCCGAACGGCCCCACCTGGTCTGGGAGGAGATCGCCGTCGACCCCGTGTTCGTCATGCTCCCCGACGGCCATCCGCTCGCCCGCTGCCGGGAGGCCGGCCTGGCCGCGCTCGCCGGCGAGGAGTGGGCGTGCGTCCCGGGCGACGGCTGTTTCGCGGACTGTTTCACCGCGGCCTGCGCGCGGGCCGGGTTCACCCCGCGGCGCATGTACGAGACGGACACCGCGTCCTGCGTCCACCTGGTGCAGGTGGGCCGGGCGGTGGGCCTGTGCCGGGCCACGTTCCCGCCGACGCCCGGTGTCACCACCCGGCCGCTCGCCGGCACGCCGTTGGTGTGGCGGCACCTGCTGGGCTGGCACGCGGCGGGACAGCGGCCGGACACGGCCGCGACGGTGCTGGCCGAGGCGCGCAGGGCGCACGCGGGCGCGGCGGCACGCAGCGACAGCTACGCGCACTGGCTCGCGCGGCGCGCTGAGCCGGACGCCGCCTCGCGCCTGCGGGCCGCTCCCCGGTCCTGAGCGGGCCGGCCGCGGGGCGGCAGGGCGGGCGGGTCGGGTGCCATAACACGGGGGCAGGGGGTCGGCTGATGTCTTACGTCCCGCACCGGGACCTCCCTACGGTGTCGGCACTCCCACCGAATCCGAGGAGACCTCCCCATGCTCCAACGACACCTCAGAGCCGCGTGCGCCGCCACCGCGGCGGCGGGTGCCCTGCTCGTGGCCGGGCTCAGCGGCTCCGCGAGCGCCGTGCCGTCCGCCTCGCCCGCCCCGCCCACGGCGGCCGAGACCCTCCGCAGCGCGGCGGCGCCGCCCGCTCTGCTCGGGGCGCTCCAGCGGGACCTCGGCCTGACGCGGCGGCAGGCCGAACGCCGGCTCGCCAACGAGGCCGAGGCCGGTGCCACCGCGGGCCGGCTGCGGCTCGCGCTGGGCGCGGACTTCGCGGGCGCCTGGGTGGGCGGCCAGGAGTCGGGCACGCTGACCGTGGCCACCACGGATCCCGCCGATGTGCCGGCGATCCGGGCGCGCGGCGCCGCCGCGGTCGTCGCCGGCCACTCGCTGGCCGTGCTGGACGCCGCCAAGGCCCGCCTGGACCGTGCCGCCGCCCGTCGCACGACCACCGACACCCCGGTCTGGTATGTCGATGTGCCCACCAACACGCTGGTGGTGCGGGCGATACGGCCGGACGCCGCACGCGCGCTGCTGACGGCCGCCCGCGTCGACGCGTCTCTCGCCCGGGTGGTGAAGTCGGCCGAACACCCGCGCCCGCTGTACGACCTGCGCGGCGGCGACGCCTACTACATCGACAGCAGCAGCCGCTGCTCGATCGGTTTCCCGGTGACCCAGGGCACCCGGCAGGGGTTCGCGACGGCCGGTCACTGCGGACGGCCCGGCAGCACCACCACCGGCTCCAACCGGGCCGCGCAGGGCACCTTCCAGGCGTCGGTCTTCCCCGGGAACGACATGGCGTGGGTGGCGACCGACGCCAACTGGACGGCGACCCCGTACGTCAACGGCTCCAGTGTCCAGGTCGCGGGGTCGACGCAGGCCCCGGTGGGCTCCTCGGTGTGCCGCTCCGGCTCCACGACGGGCTGGCACTGCGGGACCGTGCAGCAGCTCAACACGAGCGTGACGTACCAGGAGGGCACCGTCACCGGCGTCACCCGGACCTCGGTGTGCGCCGAACCGGGCGACTCGGGCGGCTCCTTCATCTCCGGCAGCCAGGCGCAGGGCGTCACCTCGGGCGGCTCGGGCAACTGCACGAGCGGCGGGACGACGTTCTTCCAGCCGGTCAACCCGATCCTCCAGTCCTACGGCCTCACCCTGAAGACGACCGCGACCGGTCCGGGCGACCCAGGCGACCCCGGTGACCCGGGCGATCCGGGCGGCACCTGGTCGGCGGGCACCGTCTACCAGGCGGGGGACACGGTGACGTACGGCGGGGCCGGCTACCGCTGCCTCCAGGGCCATCAGGCGCAGCCCGGCTGGGAACCGCCGAACACGCCGGCGCTGTGGCAGCGGCTGTGACCGCCTGAGGGGGTGACGGGGGACCGGGTCCGCCCGGCGGGCGCACGGGGCGCTCGCCGGGCGGGCCCGGGTGTCAGGCGACGGCCGGCGCCCCGCGTTCTCCGGCGGCGTCGTCGCGGTGGATCGGTGTCGTCGCACCGGTCAGGGGCACGCCCGTGCCGCCCCGCCGGGCGGCGACGATCTCCGCCGCGATCGACAGGGCGGTCTCCTCCGGTGTCCGGGCGCCGAGGTCGAGACCGATCGGAGAGCGCAGCCGGGCCAGTTCCCGCTCGGTCACGCCCTCCGACCGCAGCCGCCGGTTGCGGTCCTCGTGGGTCCGGCGCGAGCCCATCGCGCCGACGAACGCCACCGGCATGCGCAGGGCCGTCTTCAGCAGCGGCACGTCGAACTTCGCGTCGTGGGTCAGCACGCACAGGACCGTACGGGCGTCGGTCCCGGTGCCCCGCAGATATCGATGCGGCCAGTCGACGACGACCTCGTCGGCGTCGGGGAAGCGGGCCCGCGTGGCGAAGACCGGGCGGGCGTCGCAGACGGTCACGTGGTAGCCGAGGAACTTGCCGGCCCGCGCCAGCGCCGACGCGAAGTCGATCGCCCCGAAGACGATCATGCGCGGCGGCGGCACGTTCGACTCGACCAGCAGGGTGAGGCCGCCGGGGCAGTGCGAGCCGTCCGCCGAGAGCTCCACCGTGCCGGTGCGGCCCGCCTCCAGCAGCGCCCCGGCCTCGGCCGCCGCCGTGCGGTCCAGGTCCGGGTGGCCGCCGAGACCGCCCTCGGACGTGCCGTCGGGCCGCACCAGCAGGGCGCGGCCGAGGAGTTCGGCCGGGCCGCGGACGACCCGGGCGAGGGCCGCCGGTTCCCGCCGGGCGGCGGCCGACAGAGCCGCCGCCAGGATCGTGCGCGCGGGCTGGCGCACACCCACCGGCGTGATCAGCATCTCGATGGTCCCGCCGCAGGTCAGCCCCACGGCGAAGGCGTCCTCGTCGCTGTAGCCGAACCGTTCGGTGACGCTCTCGCCCGACTGGAGCGCCTGCTGGCACAGGTCGTAGACCGCGCCCTCCACGCACCCGCCGGAGACCGAGCCGATGACGGTGCCCTCGCTGTCGACGGCGAGGGCGGCGCCGGGACCGCGCGGCGCGCTGCCGCCCACGGCCAGCACCGTGGCGACGGCGAAGTCCCGGCCCTCCTCGACCCAGCCGAGCAGCTCTTCGGCGATGTCAAGCACGGGGAGCCCCTGCCCGGATGACGCGATCCGGCCGGATGGGCAGGCTGCGGTGGCGTACGCCGGTCGCGTGCCAGACCGCGTTGGCGACGGCCGCCGCCGCGCCCACGATGCCGATCTCTCCGATGCCCTTGATGCCGACCGGGTCGTCCGTGTCCGGCTCCTCGATCCAGTCGGCCTCGATGCGGGGGACGTCGGCGTGGGTCGCGACGTGGTAGCCCGCGAGGTCGGCGCCGACGTGGCCGCCCGAGGCGCGGTCCCGGACGGCCTCCTCGTGCAGGGCCATGGAGATGCCCCAGATCATGCCGCCGAGGAACTGGTTGCGGGCGGTGAGCGGATTGACGATCCGGCCCGCGGCGAAGATGCCGAGCATCCGCCGCACCCGCACCTCCCCGGTGTCGACGTCCACGGCGACCTCGGCGAACTGCGCCCCGAAGGAGTGCCGTTCGGCGGGGGTGAGGGCCCCGATGGCCGCGGTGGTGTCGGACCGTACGGTGATGCCCTCCGGCGGGATGTCGCCGCTCAGCGCCAGCCTGTCGCGCAGTTCGTCGGCCGCGGCGGTGACCGCCCAGGCCCATGAGCGGGTGCCCATCGAACCGCCGGCGATCATGGCGGGTCCGAAGTCGCTGTCGCCCAGGCGCACCCGCACGCGGTCCGTGGGCACGCGGAGCGCGTCCGCCGCGATCAGCAGGATGGCCGTGCGGGCCCCGGTGCCGATGTCGGCCGCGGCGATCCGGACGGTGAAGGTGCCGTCGGCGTGGGCGGTCACGGCGGCCGTGGACGGACCGGCACCCGCGTGGAAGGAGGCCGCCGCCATGCCGGTGCCGAGCAGCAGGCGGCCGTCGCGGCGCAGGCCCGGACGCGGGTCCCGGTCCGCCCAGCCGAACCTGCGGGCTCCCTCCCGGTAGCAGGCGGGCAGGCTGCGGCCGGCGAAGGGCAGGCCGGAGACCGGCCCCTTGTCGGGTTCGTTGCGCAGCCGCAGCTCGATGGGGTCGATCCCGCTCCGCTCGGCGAGTTCGTCCAGCGCCGACTCCAGGGCGAACGACCCCGGCGCCTCACCCGGGGCCCGCATGAACGTCGGGGAAGGCACGTCGAGCCGTACGACCTCGTTGGCGGTGTGGTGGGCGGCGGCGTCGTACATCACCCGGGCCGGACCGGCGCTCGGCTCCACGAACTCGTGCACGGTGGAGGTGAGGCTGAGGGAGCGGTGTTCCAGGGCGCGCAGGCGTCCTTCCGCGTCGGCGCCGAGCCGGACGCGCTGGATGGTGGGGCTGCGGTAGCCGGCCAGCGAGAACATCTGGCGGCGGGTCAGCACCACGCGCACGGGGCGCCGCAGGACGGTCGCGGCCATCACGGCGGCCACCTGGTGGGCGCGGACGCCCTTGCTGCCGAAGCCGCCGCCGACGTGCTCGGAGCGCACGCGCACCGAGGCCGGGTCGAGCGAGAAGAGGTTCGCGAGGTCACCGACGACCCAGGTGGCCCCCTGGTTGGAGTCGACCACCTCCAGGCGGCCGTCGTCCCAGTGGGCGGTCGCCGCGTGCGGCTCCATCGGGTTGTGGTGCTCTTCGGGGGTGGTGTACTCGGCGTCCACGACGACGTCCGAGGAGGCCAGTTCGGCGTCGAGGTCGCCCTTCTCCGTGACCCCGGGCATGACGCCGCCCGCCGATTGGGCGTCCGGGCGGTCGGCGGTGAACTCGATGTCGTGGGGCTCCACTTCGTACCGCACCACGAGCGCCTCGGCGGCCTCCCTCGCCTGCTCGGAGGTCTCGGCGACGACCAGGGCCACCGGCCAGCCCATGTGCGGCACCCGGTCGTGCTGGAAGACGGCCAGGGTCGGGTCGGGCCGCATGCCCAGCAGGCCCTCGTAGTCGGTGTTCAGGCGCAGCGCGTTGCGGTGGTCCAGGACGGCGAGGACGCCCGGCATGGCCAGGACCGGACCGGTGTCGACGGCGCTGACGCGGCCCCGGGCCACGGTGGACAGCACCAGCCAGCCGTGCGCGAGGTCGGCGAACGGGATCTCGCCCGCGTAGCGAGCCGCTCCGGTGACCTTCTCCCGGCCCTCGACCCGGGTGTGCGCGGTGCCCACGGAGCCGGCCCGTACGGGTGTTTCGGTGGTGAAGGCGGTCATCGTGCGGCCTCCTCGGCGAGTTCGGTCAGGACGGCCACCGTGAGGTTGCGGACGAGGTCCACCTTGTATCCGTTGTGCGGCAGCGGCCGTGCCGCCGCCAGCTCGGCGTCGGCCGCCGCCGCGTAGGTCTCGGCTCCGGCCGGGGCACCGGTCAGGACGCGCTCGGCGGCGACGGCCCGCCACGGGCGCGAGGCGACGGCGCCGAAGGCCAGGCGCGCGTCGCGGACGACGCCGTCCCGGACGTCGAGCGCGGCGGCGAGCGAGCCGATGGCGAAGGCGTACGAGGCACGCTCGCGCACCTTGCGGTAGCGGGAGTGGACGGCGACCGGGGCGGGCGGCAGGGTGACGCCGGTGATCAGCGCGCCCGGCGGCAGCGCGGTCTCGATGTGCGGGGTGTCACCGACCGGCAGGTAGAAGCCGGTGATCGGCAGCTCCCCCGCACCGTCGGCCGTCTCGAAGTGGACGACCGCGTCGAAGGCGGACAGGGCCACGGCCATGTCGGAGGGGTGCACGGCCACGCAGTGCCCGGACGCGCCCAGGATCGCGTGGTTGTGGTGCTCGCCCTCGACGGCGGGGCAGCCGCTGCCGGGGACCCGCTTGTTGCAGGGTTTGGTGACGTCGGCGAAGTAGCCGCAGCGGGTGCGCTGGAGCAGGTTCCCGCCGACCGTGGCCATGTTGCGCAGCTGCCCGGACGCGCCGGCCAGGACCGCCTGCGCCAGTGCGGGGTAGCGGCGCCGGACCTCGGGGTGGGCGGCCAGGTCGCCGTTGGTGACGGTGGCGCCGATGCGCAGGCCGCCCTCGGGGGTCTGCTCGATCTCGTCGAGCGGGAGTTCACGGATGTCGACGAGTCGGCCGGGGCGTTCGACACCCGTCTTCATGAGGTCGACGAGGTTGGTGCCGCCGCCGAGGTAGCGGGTGTCCGGATCGGCGCCGAGCAGGGCGACGGCGCCGGCGACGTCGTGGGCCCGCTGGTAGTCGAACTCCCTCATGCCACGGCCTCCTTCACGGGCGCGACCGGGCTCGTACGCTCGGCGTCGTGGCCGGTTTCGGCCGCCGCCCTGGCCACCGCGTCCACGATCGAGACATAGGCGCCGCAGCGGCACAGGTTGCCGCTCATCCGTTCCCGGATCTCGTCGTCGGTCAGGGAGGGCGGTCCGGCTTCGGGGCGTAGGTCCCCGGTGACGGCGCTCGGCCAGCCCGCCGCGTGTTCCGCGATCACCCCGATCGCCGAGCAGATCTGGCCCGGGGTGCAGTAACCGCACTGGAAGCCGTCCAGATCGAGGAAGGCCTGCTGCACGGGGTGGAGCCGCTCGCCGTCGGCGACGCCCTCGATGGTGGTGATCTCGCGGCCCTCGGCCGCGACGGCGAGCTGGAGACAGGCGACGGCCCGGCGTCCGTCGAGCAGGACCGTACAGGCCCCGCACTGCCCCTGGTCACATCCCTTCTTGGTGCCGGTGAGATCGAGGCGTTCACGCAGTGCGTCGAGCAGGGTGGTGCGGTGATCGACGGGCAGTGTGTACTTCTCGCCGTTGATCTTCAAGGTGATGACACTGGACGTCGAGGAGGCCATGAGCTGCTTCTTTCGCATTTCCAGGACTAAGTAGCAGGACTGAGCAGGCGGTCCGGCGGCCTGGGTGCCGGGCGGCGCGGAGAGCGCGTCGCACGGAATCCGTGCCGCGCGGGCGAAGCGAAGTGCGGGGTGCCGGGCCCGAGCAGTGGCGACGGGTGACTGCCGTGGGGCCCCGTCCGCGGCTATGGTGGACGCAACCGGACAGCTGTCCGTTATCTGGAAACGTAACGGACAGCTGTCCGCTTAGCAAGGGCGAGGTTCAGCCACGAACCCTCGTTCGAGGAGGACGAGTGCCTCAGCAGAAGGATCCGCCCCGCCGCTCGGACGCGCAGCGCAACCGCGAGCGCATCCTGGAGGTCGCGATCGCCGAGCTGTCGCACTGCGCGACCGCGCCGCTGAGCGCGATAGCCAAGAAGGCCGGGGTCGGGCAGGGCACGTTCTACCGCAACTTCCCCAACCGCGAGTCCCTCGTCCTCGAGATCTACCGCCACGAGATCCATCAGGTGGCCGACAGCGCGACCCACCTGATCGAGACGAGGTCCCCCGACGAGGCGCTGCGCGCCTGGATGGACCGGCTCGCCGAGTTCGCCATGACCAAGGCCGGGCTCGCCGAC
This sequence comes from Streptomyces sp. NPDC015171, assembly GCF_043079545.1. Lineage (NCBI taxonomy): Bacteria > Bacillati > Actinomycetota > Actinomycetes > Kitasatosporales > Streptomycetaceae > Streptomyces > Streptomyces sp. NPDC015171. The sequence continues at coordinate 711,398 of NZ_JBIBUO010000003.1, read as the reverse complement.
GCCATCCGCCAGGTCACCGGCGCACCGGGCGGCCCGGCCAAGCCGCCCCACACGCCGGTGACCGCGGCGGCCGAGCTCCTCCTGCGGGCCAACGAGGAAGCCGGCACGATCCGCCCCGGAGTCACCGCCGACGACTTCATGCTCGCCATCGCGGGCCTCTGGCAGCTCGAACCGGACCAGACCTGGCGGCCACGGGCCACCCGGCTCCTCGACCTCGTCATGGACGGCCTGCGCGCGGGGGCGCATCACGGCTGAGGGCCGCCCGCGAACGCCTCCGCAGGTGCCTTCCGCAGCCGCCCCCCGCGGCACGCTCGGGGACGTCGCCGCCATGGCCGCACGGGGCCGTGGTGCGACCGCGGTCCGAAGATCACGGCGAGTACGCTCGTGTTCATGGTCAAGCATCGCATGGTTGACGTGAACGGCATCCGGCTGCACATCGCCGAGCAGGGCAGCGGACCCCTGGTGGTACTCCTGCACGGCTTCCCCGAGTCCTGGCACTCCTGGCACAACCAGTTCGGGCCGCTCGCCGACGCCGGTTTCCGGGTGGTCGCCCCCGACCAGCGCGGATACGGGCGCAGTGATCATCCCGACGCCGTCGACGCGTACTCCATCCTGCATCTGGTCGGTGACGTCGTCGGGCTGGTCCGGGCCCTGGGCGAGGAGAAGGCGTTCGTCGTCGGGCACGACTGGGGCGCCCCGGTCGCCTGGCACACCGCGCTGCTGCGCCCCGACATGGTGCGCGCGGTGGCCGGCCTGAGCGTGCCGCCCCCGTTCCGGGGTTCCCGGCCTCCGCTGCCCGCCATGGACGAGATGTTCGGCGGCCGCTTCTACTGGAACTACTTCAACCGCCCCGGGGTGGCCGACGCCGAGTTCGGCGCCGACACCCGCACCAGCCTGCGCAAGTTCTTCTACTGGGCGTCCGGGGACCGCCCCGGCGCGGCCGAGCCCATGCAGCCGCTGGTCGATCCGGAGCGCGGCTGGCTGGCGGCCATGGCGGATCCCGAGACGCTGCCGGAGTGGTTCACCGAGGCCGATCTCGACATGCTCACCGAGAGCTTCTCCCAGGGCTTCACCGGGGCGCTCAACTGGTACCGCAATCTCGACCGCAACTGGGAACTGACCGCTCCCTGGCAGGACGCCGTCGTCTCCCGGCCCGCCCTGTACATCTACGGCGACCGGGACGCCGTCCCCGCCTTCCCCGGCACCCCCGAACTCATCGCACGCCTGCCCGCCCTGATGCCCAGCCTGTGGCGCGAGCCCCTCCAGTTGGAGGGCTGCGGACACTGGACGCAGCAGGAGCGCCCGGACGAGGTGAACACGGCGCTGATCGAATTCCTCCGCGCGCATTCCTGAGACCGGCCGCCACCCCGGCCCGTGCGGCGGCGAGCGGCTCGGGCGGCGGTCCGGGCGGTTTCCGTAGCACGCTGGGGTATGTGAACCCGTGCCCGGCGGGGGGGGCGGCGGTGTGCCCGGGTGCGGTCCGGCCGAGAGGAGTCCAGGTGACAGCGTCGACATCGGCGGCGGGCGGTCCGGGCCCGGGAGGCGGGGAGGACGGGTACGAGCCGGACCCGAACCGGTGGCATGCCCTGTGGGTCACTCTCGTGGCCGGATTCATGAGCCTGCTCGACGTCACCATCGTGGCGGTGGCTCTGCCCACGATCATGCGCGACCTGCACGCCTCCCCCGCGCAGGTGCAGTGGGTGGTGTCCGGCTACGCCCTCACCTTCGCCCTCGCCCTGGTCACCGCCGGCCGCCTCGGTGACGCCCTGGACCGGCGGCGCATCTTCCTGCTGGCGCTCAGCGCCTTCGTGATCTTCAGCGCGGCCTGCGGAGCGGCGCCGAGCATCACGCTGCTGGTGGTGGCGCGGCTCGCCCAGGGCCTGGCGGCCGGATTCATGGCGCCCCAGAACTCCGCGCTCATCCAGCAGATGTTCCGCGGGGCCGAGCGCGGCCGTGCCTTCGGACTGTTCGGCGCCGTCGTCGGCATCTCCTCCGCCGTCGGCCCCCTCACCGGCGGCACCATCCTCGCTCTCGCCTCGGGCGGCCAGGGCTGGCGGTGGATCTTCTACGTCAATGTCCCCATCGGCGTGCTCGCCGTCCTCCTCGGCCGCCGTCTGCTGCCCCGCACCCGGCCCTCCGGGCGGGCCCAGGTGGACCTGCCCGGCGTCCTGCTGCTCGGCCTGGGCGTCCTCGCGCTCATGTGCCCGCTGGTCCTGGCCGACTCCGGCGGCATCCGCCGCGTGTGGTGGCTGTTTCTCCTGGGTGCCGCGATCCTGACCGGCTTCGCCCTGTGGCAGCGCCGTCTCGTCGCCCGGGACGCCCAGCCGCTGCTCGACCCGCGCCTGTTCACCACCGTGCGCGGCTACGCCATCGGCGCCGGCATCGGCACGCTGTACTTCATCGGCTTCAGCGGCGTCTGGCTGGTCTTCGCCCTCTTCTACCAGCGCGGCCTCGGCTTCTCCCCGCTCCGCTCCGGCCTCGCCGTGACCCCCTTCGCCCTCGGCTCGGCGAGTGCGGCCGTGGTCGCCGGCCGGCTGGTCGACAGGTACGGCCGCCTGCTCACCGTGTGCGGCCTCGGGGGCGTGATCGCCGGGCTGGGCGGCACCGCGCTGCTGCTCCGCTTCGCACCCCTGCACAGCGCGCCCTGGCTCGCCGCGCCGGTCCTGTTCCTCGGCGGCATCGGCAGCGGCTTCGTGGTCTCCCCCAACATCACCATGACCCTGCGCGACGTGCCCGTGCGGATGGCGGGGGCGGCGGGCGGCGCCCTGCAGACCGGGCAGCGGCTGGGCGCGGCGCTGGGGACCGCGGCCCTGCCCGGCCTGTTCTACCTGGTGCTCGGCAGAAGCCACGACTACCGCGGCGCCCTCGTCGCCGCGCTGGTCGCCGGGCTCATCGGCATGGTGGCGTCCTTCGCCCTGGCGACATTCGACTGGCAGCGCGACCGGCGGGCCAGCCGACGGCACCGCACGTGTCCCGACGAGATCGCCCACGATCCGATGCACGCCCGGCAGAGCTGACCGGCCCTCTCGGACCGATCCCGGCCCGGCGGAGCAATACGCCCCACATACTGCTGAGTCTCACTGGAAGACTCGTACCATCGCCTTATGAGGCGCACATCGTTCGCGAACTGGCCCTGCTCGGTGGCCCGGACCATGGACCTGCTCGGCGACTGGTGGACGCCCCTGGTGCTGCGGGAGGCGTTCTACGGTATCCGCCGGTTCGACGAGTTCCAGCAGGAACTGGGCATCGCCCGCAACACCCTGGCGGAGCGCCTGCGCAGGCTGGTGGCGGCGGGCCTCCTGGAGAAGCGGGTGTACGAGACACAGCCGGTCCGCCACGAGTACCTGCTGACCGAGTCGGGCCGTGACTTCTACGGCGTGATCCTCGCCATGACCCGGTGGGGGGACCGATGGCTTGCGGACGAGCAGGGGCCGCCGGTGATCACCCGCCATGAGACCTGCGGCCACGACACCCACGGCGAGGTGGTCTGCTCCTCCTGCAAGGAACCGCTGGCCTGGGAGGACGTGACCGCCCGGCCCGGCCCGGGCTATCCCCCGAAGCTCCTCGGGCGCCCGGACGTCCGGCGGAGGTTCCGGCTGGAGGACCCGGAGGCCCCGCAGGACCCGGACCCGACGCCGGCCGCGGGCTGAGCCCGGCCATCGGGCCCTGCCCCCGCCACGACGGGCTCAGGGCGCCCCGTCGACCTCCCGGACCAGTTCGATCGCCCTGCCCAGGGTGGTGAGCCGAGCCTCCAGGGTGTCCCCTGCCGGATAGAGGCGGACCGTGGTGACGCCCGCGTCGCGCCAGACCGCCAGCCGTTCGCGCACCCGCTCCTCCGTGCCGATGAGGGTGGTGCCGAGCACCATCTCGTCGGTCACCAGGCCGGCCGCGCCGTCCCGGTCGCCGGCCTGCCAGCGTTCGCGCACCTCGGCGGCGACCTCGGCCCAGCCCTGGCGGCTGTAGGCGTTGTTGTAGAAGTTGGTGGAGGCCGAGCCCATACCGCCCAGGCTGAAGGCGAGTTCCTTCTTGCGGCCGGCGACCATGGCGGCCAGCGCTTCCTCATCGGGCGCGAAGGCGACTTCGGCGCCCTGGCAGACGTCCAGGTCCGCCCGGGTACGGCCGCTGCGGGCCAGTCCCTCGTCCAGGTGGGTGAAGTAGGCGCCGGCCGCGCCCTCGGGCACGAAGCTGGTGCCCAGCCAGCCGTCGGCGACCTCGCCGGTCAGCCGCAGCATGGCCGGGGACAGCGCGGCCAGGTACACGGGGACCTGGTGCTCGGCGCGCATCGACAGCCGCATCGGGACGGCCTCGCCGCCGGCCAGCGGGATGGTGAACTCCGCGCCGGAGTAGGAGAGCCGGCCGCCGTCGAGCACCCGGTGCACGATCTCCACGGTTTCCCGCATACGCCTCAGGGGCCGGGCGAAGGGCACGCCGTGCAGTCCCTCGATCACCTGGGGGCCCGAGGCGCCGAGGCCGAGCAGGAAGCGCCCGCCCGACAGGTTGGAGAGGGTGACGGCGGTCTGCGCGATGGCCGTAGGGGTCCGCGTGCCCAGTTGCATGATGCCGGATCCCAGCAGCAGCCGGTCGGTGAGCGCCGCGTAGTAGCCGAGGGCGGACGGCGCGTCGGATCCCCATGCCTCGGCGACCCAGCAGACGTCCAGGCCGAGTTTCTCGGCCTCGACGACGAAGTCCGCCGTCCGGGACCAGTGTTCGCCGCCCGAGGCCTCGACGGTGGTGGCGGTACGCATCACGCCTCCGCCCGGTTCTTGATCTGCGCCAGCGTGTGCGTCATGCCGCGCTCGAACTCGCGCAGCCGCACGAAGACGATCTTCTCTTCCTTCTCCGGCATACGGTCGATGGCCGCGGACAGCCCGGAGCGCCCGGGACCCAGCTGCATCCACTGGGCGAGTTCGGTGCCGCCGTCCTTGGGCCGCAGCCGGAAACGCCACACGGCGGAGGGATGGTCCGGATCCTCCACCGCCCAGGCGAGATCCGCCCCGGGCTCGCAGGCGATCACCTGGGACGTGGTCTCCCACCTGCCGAGCGCCTCGTGCTCGCTGCGGCCGACGAACCTGGCCCCCACCGCCGGGCCGGCGGCGCCGTCGAGCCAGGCGACGGACTGGAGTTCCTCGCTCATGTCCGGCATCAGTTCGATGTCGCTGACCAGGGCCCACACCCGGTCGGGCGAGGCGTCGATCCAGGTCCGCACTTCGATCGTGGGTGTGTCCGCATAGCGTGCGCCTGTCCATTCCAAGACCGCTGGCCTCCTTGCCGAGAACGCGTCTGACCTCCAGAGTTGCGTTATGAGACTCACCTGTCAAGGGTCGGCACGGGGCATGCGGAACCCCGTGGAGGCCGGTGCCCCCCTGACGCCCGCTCATCCCGGTCCGCGACGCGGGGGGGTCCTCAGCGCAGCGGCGGAAGGTCGGCGTGGTAGCGGCGGTCGCCCATCAGGAAGGCGGTGTGGGGAGCGACGTAGAACCGTTCGTGACGGCCGTGCAGAATGTCGTCGGCGCCTACCAGCACGGCACCCGGTACGGACGGGTCAGCGGCCAGGGCCAGCAGGGCGTCCCGGAGCCGGATGGCCCCGGGGGCGTCGAGATCCAGGTCGAAGACGTCGAGGAGACGCAGTTGCCGGTAGGCACGCCCGGGCACCGCCAACGGGCCGTCCACCACCTGTCGTACATGCGTGAAGTGCAGTCCGTCCACGCCGACGGCGAGTTCCGGGTGGCCGATCTCGCCCAGCTCCTCGGCCAGTTCCCGGCGGACGGCCTCCAGGGCACTCTCGCGGTTCTGCTGCCGGTCGAGCCAGCGCACGAACCCCGGCAGCGACGAAGCGGGCAGAAAACCCCGCAGGTCGTGACGCATCCGCTGATCGACCCGGAGCTCCTCCTGGAAGCGCAGCCGGTCCAACTCGGGCCGGGCCGTCGGGTGGTACTTGACCACGCCGCCCGGCGGACCGTAGGAGTCGGGACGGAAGGGCGAGTGCAGCAGCACGAAACGGTCGTCGTCCTGGATCCGCACCAGGGAGGCGATGGAGACGCGCACTTGCCCGAAGGGGCGCAGCGACACACGCAGCAGATGCAGTCTCCGGCGATTGGTCCACAGCACCTTGGCGGTCCAGCCGAGCAACGCCACCAGCAGGCCCGTCCAGATGGCTTCCCACATACAGGTACATCCCGTCCCCCCGGGCACCATATGGTGCGGGAGTACAGTCAACCGACTTGGCTGGGGGGCAGGCAACCGGTGGAAGTGCACTTCCTGCCCGAGTGCGGCATCCCGAGGGAGAAGCGGTCGGAGATCGACTGGGTGCTGAGCCATCTGGCCAGGGGCGGCGGGCCGGGCCGGCTGCCGGCGCAGGTGCACCGGGTGGAGGTGGTCCGGCTGGTGACCGGCGGGTGGAGCGGCGCGCAGGTGCTGGAGATCCGGATCCGGTGGGGCGAACCCGAAGCCGTCGAGTGGCATGTCGCCAAGCTCCAGGACCCCGTGGCGGCTCGCGAGGAATGGACCGCGTACCAGACCCATATGACGGAGTTGGAGACGGCGTTCCGCACGGCGATCACCGCGGTGAGCGATCGGATACTGAAGTCCGAGGAGCCGCTCCCGGGGTTCCGGGAGGCCGTGGTCTACCAGCACGTCAGTGAACGGATCGCCGAGCCGGGGCGCGCGGTGGCCACCCTGGAGCAACTCGCCGAGCAGGCGCTCGACGGGGCGGCGGATGCGGAGCGCAGCGCGCTGCGTGCGGTGGGCCTGCTGGTCAGACAGTTGCGCGAGTCGCTCTCGCGGACGGCACGGCCGCACCCGCTCGAACTCACGCTGCAGCAGTTCAACACCGGTCTCGGGCCGGATCTCGTGGTGGAGGTCGACGAGGCCGCCGCCCGGGGCGTCACGCCGTCCCTGGTCTTCCCCGCCGATGTGTTCGCGGCGTCCTGGGCAGCCGACGAGGAGGAGCAGGATCCCCGGTTCCGGACCGGCGCGTGGATCACCGTGCCGTGGGCCGCGGTCCGGCGCGAGGACGATGACGGGGGTGCCGTGCTGATCGAGCCCTCCGACCACACCACGATCGCGGTGCGGTCCGCCCGGGAGCGCGGGACGCCGACGCCCGAGCTGCTGAACGCCAAGGTGGTCGACACGCGGATCCGGCGGTACTGGGCGCTGGCAGAGGAACTGCTCGGCGGCGAACTGGCCCGGGACGCACGGGGCGTCCGGCTCGGTGACTGCCGTTTCGGGCCGCCGTTCGGGCATCTGCCCGCCGTGCTGTGCGACCCGGCGAAGGGCTGGGTGTCCGCGACCGTCCACGGAGACCTCAACCCGCGCAATGTCCTGGTCGCCGACGACCGCCCCTATCTCATCGACCACGCCCGGGTCGACCGCGGCCTGCCCCTGCTGAGCGATCCGGCCTGGCTGGAGATGAACCTGCTGCGGAACGTGATCGGCCCGCGCCTCGACGCGTGCGCGCTCGTACGCCTCAACCGGCTGCTCGCGGTCGCCTGCCGGCTCGGACCCGTGGCCGGGCACGGCGACGACGACGCGTCCGCCTGGTCCTGGGCATGGGAGGGGGAGTCCGAGTGCTTCGGCGTGGCCTTCCGGCTGTTGTGGCAGGTCCGGGCCGCGGCGCGGCACAAATATCCGCAGAGCGACCAGCGGCCGTGGTGGCGGGAGTATCTGGCGCAGCTGTCGCTGGCCGCCTGCCGGACCCTCAAGTGGCCGCGCCCGATGCACGACCGGCACACGGTCGCCGCTGCTCTCGTCGCCTCGGGCGTCGCGGGCGAGCACTGGGGCGTCGACGGCGACGGCGGCCCCGCCGCGTGCCGGCACTGGCCGGCCGCCGATCTCAACCGGCTCGCCGCAGCGGTGCTCCCGCTGATCGATCCGCACGATCCCCAGCGGCGGTCCCTGCTCCTCGACATCATGAGCGAGCTGGACGTGCGGGGTTCCGGACGCGACCGGCCGCGCCTCGCCGCGGTGATACGGAAGGCTCGGGAACGGACCGTCCGCGCCCTGTGCGCGGAGCACGCGGAGCGGCGCATGCTGTCGCTGGGACGCCGCAGGGGGGCCTTCATCCCGCTGCACGCCTCCGCGCACGGCCCGGACGGCTCTTCCACCGAGGACGGCACCGAACCGCGCGAGGCCCTGCCGCTGCTCGCCTCCTACGAGGCCGTGGCCCTGGTCGGCGTGGCCGGCGCCGGCAAGTCGACCCTGCTGCAGGAGCTGGAGTTCCGGTACGCCGCGGCGGTCACCGGTGAGGACACGGATCCCCCGCTTCCGCCCAGAATGCCGCTGCGGATGCACGCGGCAGGGCTGGCCCGCGCGCTGGAGGAAGGTCCGGCGGGCCATGGTGACGTCCTGGCCCGGGCCTCGGCGGCGGGTTCCCTGCTGGGCCCGGCCGCCTGCGGCGTCCTGCTCTCGCTCGGCGGCCTTCAGCTCCTCGTGGACGGCTTCGACGAACTGCCCCAGCGGCCAAGGCCCCGGGTCGCCGAGTGGCTGAGGGCGCTGCGCACCCGCCATCCGGGCACCTCGCTCGTGGTCTGCCACCGCACCTCGCCCCACCGGGGCGCCGTGCCTACGTCCCTGCTCCAGCTCCCCGTGGTCCTGCTCCACCAGGTCACCACGGAGCAGGCCCGGCGCTATGCGGCCGCGCGCATCACGGAGCCGGGGCGAACGCCGTGGGACGCCCTCCTCTTCGGCTTCGACGCCGCCGGGCCCTCCGGTGCCACGGACCGTACCCGCGAAGTGGTCCTCCCCCAGGGCCTGCCGGAGCTGCTGCGGACCCCGCTGTTCCTGTGGATGGCCGTGGAGGCCCGCATCTCCACGGAAACGGTGTTCCGTTCGGTCGGTGAGCAGTTCCACTCCTTCACCCTGGCCTACCTGACCGAGCGTCATCGCCGGGTGCCGGGCGCCGAGGCGATCGAGACGCGGTTCGGCTTCGAGGACAAGGCCCCGCTGCTGGAGGCGGTGGCCGAGCACCTCGTGGCACACGGCCCCGTGCCGCTCGCGCAGCTGGAGCCGCGGCTCGTCACGATACGGCCGGACTGGCGGGCGGTGCTGGACGAGGTGTTCGCCTCCGAGTTCCTGCGGGACGAGCACGGGCTGGTGAAGTTCCGGCACGAGCTGTTCCAGGCCTACTGGGCCGGCCGGGTCCTCGCGCGCGTCGCGGCGGCGGACGCGAACGCGCTGCTCGCCCGCGTCCTCGGCTTCGAGTGGCAGGAACCGGCCCGCATGCTCGTGGGGTTCGAGGACACCGATCCGGAGACGATCGCACAGGTCTGCCGCGCCGCGGCCGACGCCGACCCGCGCTACGGCGCCTGGCTGCTGCGCGAGGCCCGCATCGCGGCACCGGAGTCCGTCGACGCGTTCGTCACGACCCAGCGCCGTACCCTGCTGGCGCCCTCCGCCGGACCCCGGGCCTGGAACGTCGCGGCCGGCGCGCTGAGCCTGCTGCGCACGCCCGCCGCGTGGTCGGCACTGGCCGATGTGATCACCACCGACGGGGCGCGGACCGACGCGGTGCTGGAGTGCCTGGCGGCGATGGGCTCCGCCGTGGCCCATGACGCCAGGTCACGGCCGGATACCGCGGCGGCGGCGACCCTGCGCGAGGCCGTCGCCCAGCTGTTCGGCCGGACCCTGCCGGTGGACGTGGAAGCCGCCGCGCTGCGGGCCGTGGGGCAGGCCGGGCTCGTGTCGCTGGCCGCCCATCTGACGGAGCGGATCGGCGCCGGGCACCCCTGGCCGGTGGTGCGGGAGGCCGCCGGCGCGCTCACCGGCCTCGGCATCGAGCTGACGCCGCGCATGCGGGCCGCCCGCGACCAGGCGTGCCGGCAGCGGCTCGCCGCCGCCGACCACGAGGCCGGGGAGGCACCCCGGGCAGCGCAGACCGCGGTGCTGGCACGTGAACGGGCCGAGCTGCTCACCCGGCTCGCGGGCTCGGACACACCCGACGCCCTGGAGGTGCTGCTGGAGCACCGGTTCGACCCCGTCCTCGCGGAGCTGCCCGCCTGGTCCGCCCTGCTGGTCGACGCGGCGCACGCCCGGCTCGCCCGGGCCCCGGGAGACCCGCTCGCCGCCCTGCTCGTCCCCGGCGAGGCGGACCCCTCCCCCGTCATCCGACGCCGTGCCCTGCGGCTGTTCGCACAGGGCACGGACACCGAGGCGCTCGCCGCCGCCCACTGGCTGCTGTCCGACGGGGAACTCCCTCCCGGGGAGCTCCTCGAACTCGTCTCCCCCGCCTCGTCCGCCCCGCGCCTGCTCGCCGCCGCCGCGGCCGTCGACAGTCTCGACCCCGCCGAGCTGGCCGCTGCCGAGCGGCTGGTCCGGGGCCTCATCGAGGAGCCGCACCCCGATCGGCCGCAGTGGCTGGAGGCGCTGGCCGCGCTGGTCGGCGCGGTCGGGCAGCACTCCCACCTGCTGCGGGTCCGGCTGGTGCACACGGCCACCCGGGGGCTGATGCGCCACGGGGCGACCCAGGCGATGAAGGGTGCCTGGGCGCACACCTACTATCAGGCCGAGATCGACAACGAGACGCTCACCGCGCTTCTGGAGCAGGGCGAGGACGACGGCGTCCAGGTCGCGATGGACTTCATGAGCGGTGTCGACTTCCTGCTCGACGCGGCGGGCCGCCCCGACCCCCTCCAGCTGTCACCCGCCGCGAAGCAGCGCATCCTGGGCCGGTGTCCGGCGCTGTGGGCCGAGGGCGGTGCCGAGCCGGTCCGGGCCCCGGTGGCACCGGCGGAGGTCGTCCGATACGTGCAGGCCACGGCATACGCCGGAGTGACGGAGGCAGCGGACTTCGCGAAGGCCGTCGCCACGTCCGGCACGGCCGCCGAGACGGTGATCAGGCTCGGACACTCACGGCACGGGATCGTCGAACTGGCCGCGAGTGCCCACGCCGTGGCCGCCGTCGGCTGGTTCGGCCGGCTGGAAGGGGAACAGCAGCGGCTGGAGGGCGTCAGGGCGGCCCGGGACTGGCTGAGCCGGCTGGACACCGGGCACGGGCACCCCAGCCTGGAACGGGCCCGGCTGGTGGGACTCGGCATGCTCGGCATCTGGCGCCCGCTGCTGCTGGGACTGACGCCGGATGACCCCGTTCTCCACGACGCGGCATCACAGGTGGTGCTCGGCTGGGTTCCCGTGCCCTGGCGGACCGCCGGCCCCGACGACCGTCCCGGCATCGCCCGCTGGATCCGGGACCGGCTCGCGTCCGGCGAGGTCACCAGCCCCGAGGTGCTGGCCGTACTGTCCTCGATCCTGTCCGGGCTCAGCCGCCGGCTGGGACGCTATCTCGGCGGTCCGCACCCGGGCCCTTCCGAGGGAGGACCGGCATGAGCGGGACGGAGGGCGCACACCCGAACACGGGCGGAGTGCCGCTCGCCGCACGGGAGGCCGGCGGCCCCTCCGTGGTCCGTCTCCGGGTGGAACTGCTGCGCGTCCTGTGGCAGGACGGCGTCCTGCGCTCCTCCGTCGGTCCCTGGGCGAACGAGCTGCGGCGACAGCTGAGTCACCGGGCCGGGCCGGCCCTCGGTCCCGGCGCTCTCGAATCGGTGGTCGACGCCTGTATGCGCGTGCCGTTCGGCCTGGACACGCTGGTGCGTTCACTGGAGGAGCTGGGTGTCGGCCCCGAGACCACCCAGGCCGTACAGCACCTGGCCGACGAGTGGCAGGCCCTCGACTTCTTCCCGCAGGACGAGTGGGAGGCCCTGCGCACCCTGCTGATGCCGGTACGGCACACCGGCGTACCGAGCCTGGTGCACAGGGCGCTGGGCGGCCGGCTGCCGGTCGACAGGGGGCCCCGTGCGGGCACGGCGTGGCAGGCGATGGTCTACCTGTCGGCGCTGAACGCCCCGCCCGTCGGGCCGCCGCCGACCCTCGTCTTCCTGTTGCTCCTGGCCTTCGACGACAGCACCCGCCTCCTGCTGGGCGAGCGACAGTGTGCGCAGCTGGAGCGCTGGGCGGGCGACTGGGCCGAACGCTGGGACATGGCGGAGGAGTTCACGCGGCTGAGGCAACAGGTGCGGGAGCAAGCCGCCCAGGACCCGGCCGGCCGCGCCGAGACGGTGCTCGTCGTCCAGCTGGCCCCCCACGTCCGCCACCCGGAACGGTACGTGCTGTCCCACTGGGTGCGATCGGAACCGGGCGCGCGGTCGTCACGGCAGGGCGAGGACAGGGTGGTCAGTCTCCCCCAGATCGCGGAGGTGCTCCCCCGGATCCTCGACGAAGTGGCCCTGGAGGGCGCCGGGGACCCGGCGCGGCTCGAATTCATCCTCCCCCTGGAGCTGTTGAACTCCCCGGTCGAGACGTGGGCGCGCGGCTCCGGCCCGCTTCCGCTGCCCGTGGCGTACCCGGTCGTCGTACGGAGCCTGGAACGGATGCACAACCGCGGCCACCACCGTGTCTGGCGGCACCGCTGGCAGCAGCTGAAACGGTCCGACAGCCCGAGCCGGATCCGGTGGAACTCCCCCGGGGAGGCACACGCGTCCGCACGACTGATGGCGGCCCTCCGCAGCGACGAGGAGCTGGTCGGCTGTGTGCTCAGCGCGCCGCCGACCGAGGCCAACCGCGATGCCTTCCAGGAGTGCCGTCTGGCGCTCTGGGAGGGTCTGCCCATCCTGCTGTGGGACCGCGAGGACTGCACGCGGCCCGAGTTCCGCGCCATGGTCACGGCTCTGCTCGCCGAGGGGAACCTCACCGATCTGCCGCGTCGGATCGAGGCGTTGCACCAGAGCGGATACGTGGCCGACCACATCGTCGTCCTCTTCGACGATCCCGACCGACTGCCGGAGACCCATCCGGCGGACGCGTCGCCTTGGAGTGCGCAGTGAGCGGATCCACGAACCAGGCACCGGGCCCCGAGGGGCCCCCGGCTCAGCCCGGGCCGCACTGGCTCCTGGCCCGCGGCCTCGAACGGGCGCCGGACCACCCCGGTGCCGGCCCCGCCGCGGCGCTCCTGCACAAGCGCCGCATCGCGACGGCCCTGAAGCCGCTGCTCCCCCAGGCGCCCGGATCCGGTCCGCCGCTCTCCGGGTTCTCCGGCCCGCCGGACGACAGCACGGCATGGGTGGCCGAACAGCACGGCCCCACGGCGACCGGCCACTGGGACCTCGCGATCTTCGTGGATCCTTGGCTCTCCATGGAATTCTGGCGTCCGGTCACCGCGGAGTTCCTGCACCTCCTCCGCCGGCTGGGCCTGTGCCGGCAGGAGGCCGCGCACACCTTCGACCGGGAATCGGTCTCGGAGTGGACGAGGCCGCCCCGGAGCGGCGGGAGGCAGCCGAACACCGGGCCGGCCGTGGTGCTGACCGACGGGCTGGCCGATGCCTGGTACACCGCCGGCGCCGGGGGCCTGCTGCACGCCCTGGGACAGGTCTGCCCGGTCGTCGTGGTGCACCTGCTGCCCGAGGAGCTGTGGCCCAGCACCGGTATCGTCCCCCGGCCCCGGGCGGTGTACGGGCAAGTCCGCGGGCCCCGGTGGCCGGCCGGCTCCGGGGAGGCGGCGCCGGACGCGTTCCCCGTGCCCGTCCTCGCCCTGCGGGAGGCCGCTCTGTCGCGCTGGGCCAAGTTCCTCGCACGGGGTCCCGGAAGCTGGAGCCATCTGCCCACGCTGCTGGTCCCGGCACCCGCGGCCCCGCTCGCCCCGCCGCCCTTGCCGGCGTGGCACGACAGCGCCGGGACGGTCGGCGAACTGATCGCGGACTTCGGCCGCACCGCCTCCGAAGGCGCCCGCACACTGGCCACGGCCCTCGCGGCCGTACCTCTGAACCTGCCGGTGATGCGGCACGTGCAGTCCCGCGCCGTGCCCGGCTCGGCGCCCGATCTGCTGTCGGAACTGTTCATCGGCGGACTGCTGGTGCCCGTCGTGCGCCCGGCCGAGGTACGCGACCACGACCGGATCACCTTCGACTTCCCCGCCGGAGCACGGCAGTTGCTGCTCACGTCCGTCAAGCGGGCGAGCACGGCGGAGGTCCTGGCCGACGCGGCGTCCTTCGTGGAGCACACCCTCGGCGTGCCGGGCGTCGCACGCTGGGGCGGTCTGCACGAGGCGGCGGACGGGACGGAGGAACAGCCGGTGACCGCGGGCTCGGAACCCTTCCTGCGCGTCCAACTGGATGTGCTGAAGACACTGTCCGGCCCGTACGCCGCCCGGGCACGGGCACTGGAAGCGGCACTCGACGCGTGGTCCGGACGGCGTCCGGGAGACGGGCAAGGGCCACCGGTGGCGGACTTCGCTGGTCCCTGACGGCCCGTTTCCGGGAGGATGGCAGAGCCGTCGGCCCATGGAAGACCAACGGCGGAGAAGGCCCGGTCGTCAAGAGGGGAAGCCCGTGACCACATCCAGCTCCGGCGGCACCGCCGGTCCGGACCACTCGACTCGTTCCCGCGCGGCCTGGGTGTACCACGGCACCGGTGTACCCCGTCCGGACATGGCCGACCTTCTGCCTCCTCCGCCCCCGTGGCGCAGCTTCCACGGCGGACCCGCTCTGGAACCGCCGCCCGGCGACGAGGACGAGGTGCGCCGCCGGCTGGGCCGCCCGGACCAGGCCGCCCACCTGGGTACGGACGAACTCGCCGTCGTCAACGCCGCGTTGATCCTGCGCCGCCCCCTGCTCGTCACCGGCCTCCCGGGCACGGGCAAGTCCACCCTGCCGTACCAGATCGCGTACGAGCTGGGCCTGGGACGGGTGCTGTACTGGCCGATCAGCAGCCGTACGACGCTGCTGCACGGCCTGTACCAGTACGACGCCATCGGCAGGGTGCAGGCCACCGCCACCTGGCGGGCGGGCGTATCCGGTCCGGGGTTCACCGGCGACGCGGTGGGGTCCGACCCGGCCGGTGCGGCCGAGCCGCCGTCGGTCGGCTCGTTCGTCGGCCTGGGGCCGCTGGGCACGGCGCTGCTGCCGTTCGACCGGCCGCGGGTGCTGCTCGTCGACGAGTTGGACAAGAGCGACATCGACCTGCCGAACGACCTGCTCAGTGTGTTCGAGGAGGGCAGCTACGAGATTCCCGAACTCGTGCGCTCCGAGGCGGAGACGGTCCAGGTGCGCACCGACGACCCGGACCGGAGAGCGCCGGTCCACAAGGGCCGGGTCCGGTGCCGGGCCTTTCCCATCGTGGTGATCACCAGCAACGGCGAGCGCGACTTCCCGCCCGCCTTCCTCCGGCGCTGCCTGCGGCTGGATCTGCCGCAGCCTTCGCCGGAGCGGCTGGCCGCCATGGTGGCGGCGCACTTCTCGCCCGAGACCGCCGGGCAGGCGTCGGGCCTCATCCAGCAGTTCCTGCGGCACAGCGCGGAGAACGGCGGGCTCGCCATCGACCAGTTGCTGAACGCCGTGCACCTGGTGACCAATGGCCGCTTCTCCATGGAGAGCGAGCACTGGGAGCCCTTGCTGGACGCGGTGTGGCGGGCCTTGAACGAATACTGACCACCACAGGTGACCGAGCACGATGTGCCGCATCGGCCCCGCCCCGTACGGAGGCCGTGGACTCGAAGAGGAAGCGATGGGTGATCCGCCGCGTATGCGCCCGGGCGAACTGACGGCCGCCGAGATCGCGGACGCCCTGTGGCTGAGGTCCGGACCGGCCCGGGAGAGCGTGCCGCCCGCCGACGTACCGGTCCCCCCTGCCTCCGGCACCGGCGAGAGCGACGACGGGCCCGCGCCCCCGGACCTGGATCCGCGCCCGGCGGCGGACCTTTCTCCTGCCGACGGCGTCCCGCCGACGGGGCGGTCCGGCGAACCGGTGGAGGCCCACGCGTCGCCCCGCCCCGCACCGGCCCTGCACGGCCCGGCCGCCGGAGGGGTCCGGGTGCCGACGCTCCCCACCCTGCCCAACACCCTCCTTCTGCAGCGGGCGTTGCGCCCGTTGCGGAGCCGGGGCTCGACGCGCCACCAGCTCCTGCTCGACGAGGAGGCCACCGCCCGGCGGGCAGTCGAGGACGAGCTGTGGCTGCCCCTGCTGCGCACCACCCCCACCCGCCCGTGGGCCGAGGCCGTGGTGATCACGGACACCAGCCCGTCCATGGGCATATGGCGGCAGACCGCACAGGAGTTCACTCGTCTGCTTCCGCAGCTGGACGTGTGCGACACCGTACGCACCGTGCAACTGGTCACGGAACCGCGACAGCAGGACGGCGCCGGGACCGGGGGCGTGCCGGTGCCGGGACTGCGCACCCGCACCGGCGTCCTGTCCGCCGCGTCACTCACCGCGCCGGCGGGCCGGCGGCTGCTGCTGGTCGTGACCGACGGGCTGGCGGCCGCATGGCGGTCGGGGGCCGTCGGGGCTCTGCTGCACCGCCTCGCCAGGACCCAGACGGTCGCCGTGGTCCATCTGCTGCCGGAGTCCTCGTGGCGGACGGGAGGCATCGCCACCGACCTGGTGGCGCTGACCGACCGGGCGGGCCGGCCGGGGAACGCGAGCCTGCGCTGGTCCATGCCGGCGCGGTGGCACGGCGACGGCCCTCGCCCCGGGCGGGACGAGGGACCGGCCCCGGAGGGGATTCCCGTGCCGGTCCTGGAACTCTCCCCGCTCGGTCTCGGCGGCTGGGCACGGCTGGTGGGCGGACGAGGCGGCGCGCATCCCGTACCGCTGCACGTGATGTGGGCGGCGCCGCGACCGCCCCAGGGGTCGGACCCCGACGAGTCCGACGCCGCCGGGACGGCACCGCCCACCGCCGAGCAGCGCGTCCAGCTGGCCCGCTCGACGTTGTCGCCCTCGGCGTTTCGGCTGGCCGTGGGGCTGGCCGCGGTACCGCTCGACCTGCCGACGGTCCTGTTCCTGCAGCAGAACCAGTTCCCCGAAACCCGCCTCCACCACCTCAGCGAAGTCGTGGCCAGCGGGCTGCTGCGGCACGTGCCGGTGCCGCGGCCCGGAACTGCCGCCGACCTTCCCTTCGACTTCCGGCCCGGGGTCCGCGAACAGCTGCTGCCGCTGACCACACGAGCAGAGACCGTGCGCGCCATTGACATGGTGTTGCGGGCGGCGCCTTCCGGATCACTCACGAGTGGCCAGCGATTCCTGCGGGCGGTGCTCGACGGGGGAGACCCCGCCCCGCCCGAGGCGGCTCCCGGCGAACGGGGCTCCCTCCAGCTGGCGGCGACCGTGCTGCGCGCGCTGTCGGGGCCGTATCTCGACTCTGCCGAGCGCGCCTTCGCCGCCCTGTCGGCTGACTCTGCGCCGGCGACCGTGTCCGCGGAGAGCGCATCGATCCGTTCGGCGACGGAGGGCGTCGTCGCTGCGGCGGACTCCGCGGCCGTGGCGGCCGGCCCGCCCGGCTCCCGGCCGGCGTCGGACCCGCGCCCGTCGCCGGAGCCGCGTCCGCCGTCGATCTGGGGTCCGGTGCCGCTTCGCAACGTCCACTTCACGGGGCGCGAGGAGCAACTCGGCGTGCTGCGCGAACGCCTCGGCCACGGGGAGTCGATGGTGAGCGCCGAGGTGGTCACCGGGATGGGTGCCGTCGGCAAGTCCCAGCTCGCCATCGAGTACGTGTACCGTCACGCCGCCGAATTCGACCTCGTCTGGTGGATCCGCGCCGAGACGCCCACCTCCGTCATCGCGGCGCTCCACGACCTGGCGAAGGCGCTGCGGCTGCCCCCGCCGCCCGATGCCGGCCCCCATGCCGTGGTCCCCCAGGTCCTCGAGGCACTGAGGGCCGGTGACGTGTCCCGGCGCTGGCTGCTGGTGTTCGACAGCGCGGAGTCCGTGGACAGGATCCGCCCGTTCCTGCCGAAGGGCGGCCCCGGCAGTGTCCTGATCACCACGCGCAACCCGCAGTGGGCCCAGGTGGCCCCCACCGTCGACCTGGACGTGCTGCCCCGGCAGGAATCCATCGCCCTGCTGCGTCGGCGCGGCCCCCATCTCGGCGCCGCCGAGGCGGATCGGCTCGCCGACGCCTTGGGCGATCTGCCGCTGGCGCTGGAGCAGGCGTCCGCCTGGCTGCGCGAGACGGGCATGCCCGTCCCGGAGTACCTGCGTCTGTTCGAGGCACGCCGCACCGAGTTGCTGGACATGTCGCCCCCGCACGACTACGAGACATCGGTCAGTGCCGCCTGGCGCGTCGCGGTGGCCAGAATCGCGGAGGAGGACCCGTCCGCGGCGCGGATGCTGTGGGTCCTGGCCTCGCTGGCACCGGCACCGGTACCGCTGGACCTGTTCGCTCGGCGTGACCCGGACCACGCGGCCGTGCTGGACGGTCTGCCCGCCGACCCCATCGGGGTGGGCCGCGCGCTGCGCACCCTCAACCGCTTCTCCATGCTGCGGATCGACCACTACTCCCGCTCCGTCCAGATGCACAGACTCGTCAGCGCGTTCGTCCGGGCGGACATGGATCTGGAGCAGAGTGCCCGTGCCCTCGACGCCTCCAGGCGGCTGCTGGCGGGGCTCGCGCCGGGCGCGGGCCTCACGCGCCACTTCCTGGCCTGCCGGGCCGCGGAGTCGTCCGCCCCCTCGGTCCGCGCGGCGGTCCTCGGACAGTTGCGGTGGCTCGCCGCACACGCGGAGGCCGAGGACGCACGGCACCCCGCGGACGCGGAGGAGGCCGACGAGGCGTACGCGCTCGCCCTCGCGGCGTACGAAGCCTGGCGCAGGCGTACGGACGAAGCGGCCGTGGAGGAGCTGGCCGCGCTCTCCCCCTACCTGCCTCCTCCGGAGCCCTGAACCGGCCATTGGAACGAGGTCTTCGCGGTGGAACCCGTGGCCGAGGTCGTTCAGGACCGGGCTCGCGGACGGCCCGGCTGGCGGGACGCTCTCGCCTGGACCCCCTGGTCACCCGAGTAGCCGCCCGCCGGCACGCGTTCCAGGACGCCGCCGGCGAAGACGTCGTACAGCGGGAGCGATTCGAGGTGGACGTAGCCGATGTGGCAGTCGCAGACGGCCAGGGGGCAGGGGCGCGGGCGCAGCGCCGATCGGTAGGAGCCGTCGTAGAGGTTGCCCAGCTCGGCGGGGACGAAGTGGCAGCGGCGCACGGTGCCCTCGCCGTCGACCGAGACGACCGACTCGCCGGTGCGGCAGGGCAGGCCGGCGCTGGCGTGCGGATGCCGGCTGTAGGCGAACAGCGGGTCCAGGTCCGTCCACACGGCGGCGTCCGCGTCGGTGTAGGTGTGGCCCTCCGCGGCGTTCACCCAGAGGTAGACGTGATCGGGCAGGTCGGCACGGAGCCGGCGGGCCTGCTCCAGATGCCCGGGCAGGCCCACGATCCCGACGCTGTACCGGATGCCACGCTCCGCCAGGTCACGGCACTTGCCCAGGAAGCGGTCGTACGGGGTCTGCCCCGGATGGTACGTGCACCACAGCGCCACCGTGTCGGGGTCGGCGTCGGCCAGCCAGTCCGTGCGGCAGCTGAGGTTGGTCTGGATGGCGACGCGGCGTACGTGCGGCAGGCGGGACAGGTCCACCAGGGCCCGCCGGTACCAGGAGCGGACCAGGCCCTCGCCCCACGGGGTGAACAGCACCGACAGCCGGTCGCCGGTCCAGGCGGCGGCCCAGCCGGTGAAGCGTTCCAGGGCCGCGCGGTCGGCGCGCAGCTGGGCGGTGCTGTCGCGCCGCTTGGCGAACGGGCAGTACGGGCAGTCGTAGTCGCAGGAGGCGAGGGGGCCGCGATAGAGGATCGTCAGGTCCATGCGGGCCGCCCTACTTGCGCTCGTACGCGGCCATCGCGGCCCGTACCGCCGGGGAGAACAGCTCCGGGCCGATCGCGTCGGAGTGCGCCAGGCCCTCCGGCGTGAGGCGCAGCCGCTGCGTACCGCTGTCCCGTTCCAGCCAGCCCCGCTCGGCGAAGCGGCTCAGTTCGGGGCCGAAGCAGTCGGCGGGGTCCTCGCCGAAGCGCGAGCGGTAGTCGGCGACGGCCAGACCGTCCGCCTGGAGCAGGGTCTGCAGGAGGTGGCGGCGGCGTGCCTCGTCCGGTGCCATGCGGCGGCCGTACTCGGCGCGGGCGAAGTCGGCCGCCGGGCGGCCCGCGTAGTCGTCGATGATGGCGCGGATCTCGTGCATGTCGACGGCATAGTCGAAGGAGTAGTGCAGATCGGCCGTGTACGAGCGGGCACCGCAGCCGAGTCCGATCATGCCGTCGGTCTGGCAGGCGTAGTCGTCCGCGCTCTGCGGCGGGGCGTCGGCGCGGCGGAACATGCGCATCGAGCTCTGCGCGTAGCCGTGGCTCAGCAGGTGGTCGCGGCCGAGGCGGTACAGGCGCAGGCGTTGTTCGTCCCAGGCGGGGTCCGCGTCGGGGCGCCGGCGGCCAAGGCCGGTCAGGGGGCGCACGTAGAGCGGGTAGAGGTACAGCTCCTCGGGGCGCCAGGCGAGGGCGGCGTCCAGCGAACGCAGCCAGCTGTCGTCCGTCTGGCCGTCGATGCCGTAGATCAGGTCGATGTTCAGCACCGGGATCGCCGCGTCCCGGATCCGGGCGAGGGCGGCCTCCACGTCCGCACGGCGCTGGGGGCGTACGGCGGCCCGGGCCTCGGCGTCCACGAAGCTCTGCACGCCGAGGCTGAGCCGGGTGGTGCCGCGTTCGGCCAGGACCGCCAGGCGGTCGGCGGTGGCCGTGGCGGGCGAGGCCTCGACGGACAGCGGGACCGCGCGCAGGTCGGCGCCCATCCGGTGCTCGGCTATGTCGCACAGCCGCTGGAGTTCGGCCGCGGTGAGGAAGGTGGGCGTGCCGCCGCCGAACGCGGCCGTCGCGAAACGGACTCCGGCCGTGTCGCCGAGGGCCTCGCGGACCGTCGTCGCCTGGCGTTCCAGGGCGTCGAGGTAGGCGGTGGTGAGGCCGTCGGGGGCGCCGATCCGGGTGAACAGGTTGCAGAAGCCGCAGCGGACCTCGCAGAACGGCACGTGCAGATAGAGGGAGAGGGTGTCCTTCGGCTCCCGCGCCCACAGGGTGCTGAGCAGGGGGCGGTCGGGCAGCCGGCGGTACGCCGTCTTGTGGGGGTAGGCGTAGACGTAGCTCTGGTACGGGCCGGCGTCGGTGAGGTGCGGTGCGAGTGTCATCGGGCGGCCTCGGCGGACGTGTGCTCCGGGTCCCGGCGGTCGCCCGGCACCTGGTCGGGGTCCTGGTCGGGGTCCTGGCCGGGGTCCTGTTCAGGGTCTTGGTCGGGGTCGAGGAAGAAGTGTGCGTAGGGCACGGTCCACACGGATTCATGGCCCAGGCGGTGTCCGGTGTAGCCGTCGTCCCCGTAGGCGGTGCCGTGGTCGGAGCAGACGATGGCGAAGCAGCGGCGCCTGCTGCTCATGGCGGCGAACAGGCGGCCGATGTACCGGTCCACGTACTCCAGCGCGGCGGCATGGGTCTCGCGGGTGTCGCCGGCCTCGCGGGTCGCGCCGGTGAGGTGGAACCAGTTGGGCTGGTGCAGGGCCGACACATTGACGAAGAGGAAGAGCCGCTGGCCGGCCGGGAGCCGGCGGACGACCTGCTCGGCGCACGTCACCTGCGACTCGAAGGAGGTGGGGGATGTGACGCCGAACTCCTGCTCCCAGTGGGACTCGTGGAACAGTCCGGGCAGGACCGAGCCGAGGGGGCCCTGCTTGTTGAAGAAGCCCACTCCCCCGATGCACACCGTGTGGTAGCCGGACCCGGCGAGGCCGGAGACGAGGTCCGGGGTGTCGTACACGTACGTGCCGTCGGCGGTGGTCTCGCTGCCGGCGAAGCGCGCCGCGAACAGCCGCGGGTGCGGGCCCGGGTGTGCCGGCGTCGGCAGGAATCCGGCGAAGATCGCCTGGTGGGAGGCGTAGGTGAAGCTGCCGGGGGCGTGCCGCTCCTCCCAGCGTCCGCCGGGGAGATGGCGGGCCAGGTGCGGGATCCGGCCTGCCGCCGCCAGCTCGGCCGCCACGTCGTGGCGCAGGGTGTCGAGGGTGACGAGCAGGATGTCGTGGCTGCCGACGATCCGGTTCATGTCCGGTTGCCCGCTGGTGCCCGAAGGCAGGTGCGGGGGCGTCGGGTCAGACGATGGCATGAGCGGTTCCCGTTCTGTTCTCGTGCGGGTGGTGCGGGTGGTGCGGGTCATGCTGGGGTGGGTGCGTGCCGGGCGACGGCGGCGGCCACCTGCGCGGCGTAGGTGTCCAGGCCCTCGGCGCCGCTGCCGGGCAGGCCGGTGAGCCGGGGCAGCAGATCGCCGAAGGCGTTGACCTCGCCGACGGCCACTCGCTGCCAGCCGATCGCCGGCAGCAGGTCCACGCCGACGCACAGGGTGCGCGGGAAGCAGGCAGCCGCCTGTTCGCACACGCCGAGGACGTCCGCCCAGCGGGCACCGGCCGCCGTCATGGCGGTGCGGACGGCGTCGAGGTCGCCCCGCCGGCCCCCGAGGTGGAGATTGGTCAGCGGGGACGCGCCGGTGCGCACGACGGCGTGGGTGGCCCGCCCGGCCACCACGACGACCCGCAGGTCGGCGGCGCGGCCCTGCTGGGACGCCTTGGGCAGCCAGCGCTCCACATGCAGTCCGTCGGGTGCCAGGGCGTCGACGATGGCCGCGATCCGCCGTTCGTCGTCGTAGCGACGGATCCGGAGGGAGTTGAACAGGTGGCCGTCCGGGGTGAGGTCGACGGAGGTGGTGGCCCGGATCCGGCCGCCGCCCGCCGACTCGACCGCGAGCACGCCGGACGCCGACGATCCGTGCGCGAGCTTCACGAACAGCCGCGGCATCCGGTGTTCCCGCATCAGGGCGCGCACGTCGTCCCAGCCGCGCACCGGTGCCGCGTCGGTGCCGGACGTGGGTGAGGCCGGGACGGGTACGCCGGCGGCGGCCAGCGCGGCATGGCAGCGCCGCTTGTCGAACAGGACGGCCAGCTCGTCCGGGTCGTCAAGGCGGACGCCGCCGCGCAGGCCGCGCACCGCGGCCAGCAACGAGGCGTACCAGCGGGCCGAGCCCTCCACCCGGGCGGGGTCCTCGGCGCCGCGCAGCAGCCGGTCGACGTCCGCGTCCTCGCCCGGGGAGTCGAGCCGGACGAGTTCACCGGCGGCGAAGTCGGCCCCGCCGGCGCGCAGTACCTCCGCCCAGGCGACGATCCGCGGAGCGGGCAGGCCCGCGGCACGCACCGCCTGGTCGAAGAGCGCGACGCGGCGGTTGCCGGGGTTGCCGACCACCGCGAAGCGCACCGCGCCGGACCCGGGCGCGCGAGGGTCTTCGGGTCGCGGGGTCACCTACTCGCCCACGGACACGTAGCGCCACACCGTGCCGTCCTCCTCCTCGTCCTCCTCGGCGTCGTCGCGGTCGAGGTTCAGCTCGACCCCCGCGGGCTCCAGGGTCTGCCGGAGGCGGTCCAGGAGCGGCTCGCTGACGTAGTGGTAGTGCAGGTCGAGCTTCCGCAGGTGGGTGAGCGGCTGGCCGCCGAGAAGGGCCGCCGCGCCCTCGTCGGTCAGCACCCCCATGGAGAGGTCCAGGCTCTCCAGACGGGCGACCACCGGGGCCGACGCGACGGCCGCGGCGACGGCGTCCTGCATCTCGCTGTTGCGCAGCGCCAGGTGGCGCAGGCGCGGCAGGCGGGCCCCGGAGAGGATCGGCTCAAGGTCGGCGGCCTCGCTGTCGCCGCCGTAGTCGGGCGTGCCGAGCCACAGGTCCAGGTGCTCGAGCGCGGGCAGGTCACTGGCGCCGACTCCGCGCACCACCTCCGCGCCCAGCCCGCCCGTCTCCATCGTCAGCCTGCGCAGCGCGGTGTGGCGCAGGGCGGGGAACTCCAGGCCCGATCCGCCGCGGACGCCGAACTCCTCCAGGTCGGGGAAGCCGGCCAGGAGCGGTGTGACGTCCCGCTGGTTGATCCAGGAGATCTCGCACTCCTCCGACTCCATGTGGCCGAGGAATATCGCGCGCAGTGCGGGGAGCCGGTCCCGGGCGGCGAGCAGCGCCTCGATGACGGCCGCCGGATCGGTGTCGTACGCCTCCTTCCAGGCTCCGACGATCAGCGCGCGGACCCGGGTGGTGTCGACCGTGTCCAGGAAGCGGGCGAACACGGCCTCCCACTCCTCGTCGCCGTCGTACACATCGGCGGCCACCCGCCAGGCGACCCCTTCCGGTTCGGGCAGGTCCCGCTCGGGTTCCGCGTCCGGGAACGTGTACACGGGCAGCCCGTGGAAGACGTGCGGGTTGTCACCAAGGGTCATGCTGCTGCTCCCGGAACTGGAGTGAAAGCGGGCTGATGTCCGAAGTTCTACCAACAGCCACTGACAGCGCCGAGCGGCGGGGGCTTCTTCGGGGCGTTGTCAGTGGCGGCCCCTACTGTCGCTGTCACGGAGGCGGTGCGGAGTGCGCCGCGACGAGGGGAGCGTTCATGTACCGGCAGGGAGACGTCCTGCTCGTGCCCGTGGCCGACGAGGCGGTTCCGGACCATGTGGCGAGCGCGCCGCGGGAGTCGAGGGACGGACGGGGGCGGCTCGTGCTGGCCCTGGGCGAGGTCACGGGCCACGCCCACGCCGTCGTGGGCCCGGGTGAGCTGGTGCGCGAGCCCGGCGCGTCCGGTCCGATGCTGCTGCGTCTGCCCAGGGGCGGACGGGTCGTGCACGAGGAGCACGCGGCGATCGCCCTGCCCGTGGGCTGGTACCGGGTGGTCAGGCAGCGGGAGTACGTGCCCGGTTCCGTGCGGGTCGTGGCGGACTGAGGGTGAGGGGGCGGACGATGACACGGGAGCAGACGCGGGTGCGGACACCGATCGCTGCGTACGGGGAGACCGAGCGGGACGTGGTCGCGCGGTGGCGTGCGCTGGCCGCCTCGACGGCTCCGGCCGACCGGGAGCGCGCGGAGGCCGGCGTCCGGCTGGCCTACCGCCGGGCGGGGTTGCCCGAACCGGAGCGTGTGGTGTGGGCGGGTTCGCCGCGCGAGGGGGTCGCGCTGGTGCGGGCCCTGCCCGACAGGGGCCGAAGCGTGCGCGAGGCGGTGCGCAGTGCCCCATGGGCGGCCGAACGGCAGCGGCTGTACGAGGAACTGGGCGCCGGTGGATGGGCCGCCCGCTGGGCGGCAACCGGTGGGCGGCTGTGGAATCCCACCCAGGCGCTCGTCGACCGGATCCGCGCGGGCGTGCTGGCCGAGTTCGGCGGGGACCCGCAGGTCCGGCTCGTGCTCCTCGACGCTGTCCTGGGCCAGCACGACGCACCGTGGCTCGCGGCGTTCTCCGACCGTCCCGACGGGCCCCTGGGCGGGCTCGCCGAAGTGTGCCGCGGCGCGGGCTGGTGGTGGCCGTTCGAGAAGGTCGCCGTCGTCTGCGAACGGCCCTCGGCCCTGCACCGGGACGAGGCGGGCAGTGTGGACCGCGGCGACGGCCCGGCCCTCGCCTTCCCCGACGGGTTCGCCCTGCACGCGTGGCGGGGCATGCCGGTCGAGCCGTCCTTCATCGAGGAGTTGCGGACGCTCGCACCCGAGCGCATCCGGTCCGAGGAGAACGCCGAACTGCGCCGGGTGATGCTGGAGTTCTACGGCTACGACCGCTACCTCGCCGACTCGGGGGCACAGCCGGTGCACAAGGACGAGACCGGCACCCTGTGGCGGGTCGCCCTGGACGGCGACGAACCGGTGGTGATGGTGGAGGTGGTCAACTCCACGCCGGAGCCGGACGGTTCGTACCGCACCTACTGGCTGCGGGTGCCGCCGAGGACGCGTACGGCCCGGGAGGGGGTCGCCTGGACCTTCGGCCTGGACGCCTCCGCCTACGCGCCGCTGTGCGAGACATGAACCGACCCGGCACCGGAAGCGGCGGACTCACAACGGCCGTCGCGGCAGGGCGGCCCGCCCGGCCCGCGGCGCCATGACGCCCCCGGTCCCTCAGGCCCGTGCACCGTCAGGACGCCGGACCGCCGGACCCGCAGGCCACCGAATGCGGCCGAGTCAGTTCGCCGCCGATCTCCTGCCGCAGCGCGTCATGTTCCGGACCCAGCCTGTACCGCTCGTCACGCCAGCGCTCGGGCGGGTACAACCACACCGGCTTGCCCACCAGTTCCGCCGGCTCCCACTCGAACCGGGGCCAGACATGAGCGTGCAGGAAGGGGTCCGTGTTGCCCAGGATCTCCAGGTTGACCCGGCGGAAGGCGGGGTCGAGGCGCCGGCACGCCCGCTCCACCGCTTCGCCGAGCCGGTCCATGTCGGAGAGAAACGCCAGCCGCTTGGCCCTCGGCAGATCGGACAGGCGGTCCACGCCGGGTTCGTCCACGAGGAGAACGGAGTAGCCGGGCAGGAACTGGACGTCGCCGATCACCGCGAATCCCGCGTCGAGCCGTCGCAGTACCGTCGGGTTCTCGCCGCGCAGGGCGGCGCCGATCCGGTCCGTCCGCCAGTCATTCGTCATGGCCCCAACATAGTCGCAGGTGACGGGCGCTCGATCTGCGCCGCGGACAGGGCCATCAGGGTGGCCTCGGGCCGTGTCGGGCGGGCGGTGCGTGCCCGGTTGGCCATGCTGGGCCGGGAGCGGCACCCTGAGCGGCGACAAGGAGCACTGCATGCCGACCGATCCGGTGGGACGATTCCTGACGGCGCTTGACCCCGACCACCGGGAGGCCGTCGGCGCGAAACCACGCGCGGAGCAGGAGCAGCTCGCGGCGGCGTGGGAGCGGGAGCTGGAGGCGGACGACGAGCTGGACACGCTGGACGAGCTGTCCCCGCCGGCGGCGGAGGCCGAGGCGGCCCGACGCGTCATGGCGCGCGAAGAGGGCTGACACCCAGGCGGCGTACAAGTCGTTCGCCGTCGGGCGTGAACAACCGGTGCGGTCGGCGTTAGGGTCGACTGCGTGACACTCTCCCCACAAGAACGTGAGCGGTTTCTGGCGGAGCCTCACATCGGCGCGCTGTCCGTCGTCGAACGACCGGACCGCGCCCCGCTGACGGTTCCCATCTGGTACCAGTACACCCCGGGCGGCGAGCTGTGGGTGCGTACCGGCCCCGATTCCCGCAAGGCGCGGGCGATTCGGTCAGCGGGGCGCTTCAGCCTGATGGTGCAGCGCACCGCGCCCACCGTGCGCTACGTGTCGGTGGAGGGGCCGGTGACCAGAACGGCGCCGGACAGTGACGAGCTGTCCTGGGAGATGGCCGCGCGGTACCTCCCCCAGGACAAGGTCGCGGCCTTCGTGGAGTACGACCGGACCCGGCTGGGTGAGCACGGCATCATCTACATGCGGCCCGAGCACTGGGTGTCGGCCGACCTGGGCGGGTTCTGAGGCCCTAGCCGCCGGATCCGTACGACAGCCGGGAGCACGGGTCCTCGTCGGCCGAGCGGGTGTTGCCGTTCGAGGAGTGCCCGCCGTGGTGCCTGCCGGGGGCCTGCCGGTCGTCCTTCAGCAAGGCCCACAGCCGGGCGGCGTCGGGTTCGACGACGGCGACGCGGTTGCCGTCGTAGCGCCAGGGGATCGTCACGAAGGTCGTGCGGTGCAGGTCGAGATCCTTGAGCGACATGGCGAAGGAGACGAGTCTGCTCGCCGAGGCGAGGCCCGGGTCGACGGTGAGGGACCGCGTGGCGGCGTCCGCGAGGGGCAGGAGCTTCGTCGGGGTGAGACCGTCCGACTTGATCTTGTTGAGCAGGGCGGCGACGAACGCCTGCTGGCGTCTGATCCGGCCGATGTCCGAACCGTCCCCGATGCCGTGCCGGATCCGCACGTAGTCCAGGGCGCGCTGTCCTGACACCGTCTGCTCTCCCTTGTGGAACAGCAGCGCGCCGGGGGTGGTGCGATGGGGGTCGAGATCGTTCTCGTGGATGTCCTGGGGCATGCACACCTTCACGCCGCCCACCGCCTCGGTGAGGGCGGCGAAGCCCTTGAAGTCGACCACGATCGTGTGGTCCACGCGCAGTCCGGTGAGGTGCTCGACGGTGTTCTGGGTGCAGGCCGGGTTTCCGTGGGCGGTCTCGCCGACGGAGTAGGCCGTGTTGAACGTGGTGTGCGGCCGGGTCCTGGTCCAGGTGCCGTCGGGGAGCCGGCAGGGCGGGAGGGTCACGAGGGTGTCGCGCGGGATCGAGACGGCGGTGGCGTGCCGCCGGTCGGCGAAGACGTGCAGCAGCAGCGCGGTGTCGGAGCGGCCCACGTCCTGCGTGTCGCCGCCGCCGAGCGCGCTGTTGCCGCCCGTGCGGGCGTCGGAGCCGATCACCAGGACGTTCTCGCCGCTCGACGCGCCGGCCCGAGGACGGTTCCCGGCGATTCCCGAGGCGTCGAACGACTCGATGTTGCGGCTCAGCCGCAGGAGCGTCCAGCCCAGCACGGCCGTGCCGAGCAGGACGAGCCCGGTCAGGGCCAGGGCGGCCCTGCGGAGTCCCGTGCGGCGCCTGCGCCGGCGGCGGGACCGTTTCGTATGACGGCTCATGGCCGCTCCTTCCGTGTCTTCTCGCATTCCTCGGGGTCCCCGGCGGGGGGCCGTGGCGGACGGCGGCCCCCCGGGGAGGGGCGAGGAGGCGGTCAGACCGCGTAGCGGCCGGGGGCGAACAGGTGGAGGTTGTCGCGGACCCAGTCGGAGGTGCGGCGCAGCCCCTCGTCGAGGGTGACCTCGGGCTTCCAGGAGGCCCAGGTGCGGGCGCGGGAGTTGTCCGAGAGCAGCCGGTGGACCTCGCTGCCGGCCGGGCGCAGGCGGGCCTCGTCCACGACGATCTCCGCGTCCTGCCCCGAGACGGCGATGAGCTTGCGGGCCAGGTCGCCGATGGCGATCTCCTCGCCGGTGCCGAGGTTGACGACGTCGCCGAGCGCCCGGTCGCAGCGCGCCACGGCGAGGAAGCCGTTGGCGGTGTCGGTGGCGAAGGTGAAGTCGCGGGTGGGGGTCAGCGAACCGAGGCGTATCTCGCGGGCGCCGGAGTGCAGTTGGGCGAGGATGGTGGGGATGACGGCGCGGGCGGACTGGCGGGGCCCGTAGGTGTTGAAGGGGCGTACGACCGTCACCGGCAGGTCGAAGGCGTGGTGGTGGGAGAGGACCATCATGTCGGCGCCGATCTTGGACGCCGAGTACGGGGACTGCGGCTGGAGCGGGTGGTCCTCGGCGATCGGGACGGTCAGGGCGGTGCCGTAGACCTCGCTGGTGGAGGTGTGCACGAGGCGGCGGACCTGGTGGCGGCGGCAGGCCTCGGCGATGTTCTCGGTGCCGGTGACGTTGACGGCGACGTAGGCGCCCGGGGAGTCGTAGCTGTAGGGGATGCCGATGAGGGCGGCGAGGTGGAAGACGGTGTCGCAGCCGGCCACGGCGTCCATCACCCGTCCCGGATCGCGCACGTCGCCGGCGATCAGCTCCACCCGGGGGTGGTCCAGGAGGTGGGCGAGGTTGCCCTTCTCCGCGTACGGCTTGTAGTGCACGAAGGCGCGGACCGTGGCACCCCGGGCGAGGAGGAGGTCGACCAGGGTGGAGCCGATGAACCCCTCGGCTCCGGTGACCAGGACGGTGCGGCCGTGGAAGAAGTCGTTCGTGTGCATGGCGGGGCCTTTCTCTCGGTGCGGCAGGGAGGTGTCAGAGCGCGGTCGGGACGGGGACGGGCAGGGGGTGGCCGGCGAGCCGGAGGACCTTGAGGGCCAGCCGGTCGGCGGCGTCCCGGTGGTGGGTGTCGATGCCTGCCGCGCCGGCGGCGCGGGCCATGGCGCCGAGCCGCCGCGGGTCGTCGAGCAGGGAGCCGGCGAGCGCGCCGAGCGACGCGGCGGTGGTGTCCTCGTCCCGCAGCAGTACCCCCGCCCCGATCTCGGTGAGCGTGCGGGCGTTGTGGGTCTGGTGGTCGCCCGGGGCGTGCGGGTAGGGGACGAGGACGGCGGGCAGGCCGATGGTGGCCAGTTCGGCGACGGTCGCCGAGCCCGCGCGGCAGATCACCAGGTCGGCGGCGGCGTAGGTCTGGTCGATGTGGTCCAGGTAGGGCACCGCGTCGGCGACCCGGTCGGCGCCGGTGGCGCGCAGCCGGGCCCGGGCCGCGTCCAGGGCCGCGGGTCCCGTCTTGATCAGGAGCCGTACGTCGGTGCGGTCCCGCCAGTGTTCGGCGAGGCCGACGGCCGCCTCGGTGAGCCGGGCGGCACCCAGGCTGCCGCCGTTGACCAGGAGCAGCCGGGTGTGTGCAGGAATGCCGAGGGCGCGGCGGGCCTCCGCGCGCTGGGCCTCGCGGTCGAGGGAGGCCAGCGGTCCTGACAGCGGCATGCCGACGAGTTCGGGGCGGCTGGACGCGGGCAGCCGCGTCCCGCCGGCCGCGAAGGCGAGCGCGACGTGCGGGGTGAGCCGGGCGGCGAAGGCGTTGGCCCGGCCGGGCACCGCGTTCGACTCGTGGATGAGGCTGGGCAGGCCGGCGAGGCGGGCGCCGAGGATGACGGGCGCGCTCGGGTAGCCGCCCATGCCGACGGCGACCTGCGCGCGCTGTTCCCGCAGGATGGCGCGGCACTGGCCGGCGGACTTCAGCAGCGCGGCGGGCAGGGTGAAGCGCTTCGCGCCGAGCGAGCGGTCGAAGGGGATCATGTCGACCGTGTGGAGCCGGTGTCCGGCCCCGGGTATCAGCCGGGTTTCCAGGCCGCGCTCGGTCCCCACGAACGAGATCACCGCGTCGGGCACCCGGCGGCGCAGCGCCTCGGCGAGCGCGAGCCCGGGATAGATATGGCCGCCGGTGCCCCCGGCACCGATCACGACGGAGAGCGGAGTTTCCATGCCCCGCACGGTCCCGGCCGGTTCTAAGAGGCTTCTAAGAGGCCTCTTTGGCAGGCTGGGTCCATGAACGACGCAGCTCAGGACCCGTCCCCCGCCGTCGCCGCCCGTCTGTTGGTGGTGGACGACGATCCGGAGGTACGTGCCGCCCTGGAGGACGGGCTGGCCTTGGAGGGTTTCACCGTCCGGGGCGCGGCGGACGGGCACGCCGCGCTGGCGGCGGTGGCGGAGTGGGAGCCGGACGCCCTGGTGCTGGACGTGATGATGCCGGTGGTGGACGGGCTCGCCGTGTGCCGGCGGCTGCGGGCGATCGGCGATCGTACGCCGATCCTGGTGCTCACCGCGCTCGACGCGGTCAGCGACCGGGTGGACGGTCTGGACGCGGGCGCCGACGACTACCTGGTGAAGCCGTTCTCGCTGGACGAGCTGGCGGCGCGGCTGCGCGCCCTGCTGCGCCGGGCGGGCCCCGGTGAGCCGCCGGAGCCGGGCGGGCTGCGCTTCGCCGACCTGACCGTGGACCCCGAGAGCCGTACGGCGGTGCGGGCGGGGCGGCGCCTGGAGTTCACCCGTACCGAGTGGGCCCTGCTCGACCTGTTGCTGCGCCACCCCGGCCAGGTGCTGGAACGGGAGACGATCATGCGCTGGGTGTGGGGGCGGGACCTCGGCCCCGACTCCAACTCGCTGGCCGTCTACATCGGGTATCTGCGCCGCAAACTGGAGGCGGGCGGCGCCTCGCGGCTCGTGCACACGGTGCACGGCATCGGCTACACGCTGGACGAGCGGTGACCCGGCCCCGCCGGCACCGCCGGCCTCCGCTGCGCCGCCGTCTCGCGCTCACCGCCTCCGCCGCGGTGGCCGGCGTCGCGCTGGCGGTGTGCGCGGGCGCCTACGCCGTCACCGTCTACACCCTGCACCGGCAGTTCAACCTGCAGCTCACCCAGGCGGCGACACTGGCGGTCCAGCAGTACCAGAAGCAGGGGCCCGGGGTGCAGGCCGGCGAGTGCCGGTACCTGGCCGCGCCCGCATGCGCCCAGCTCGTGCCCGAGTCGGCCGGGGACGATCCGCGGGAGAGCTATCTGCTGCCCGTCACCGACGCGGTGCGCCAGGTCGCCGCTCGCCGTCGGGCGCCGTACTACAGCACGGCCTCGGTCGCCGGTCACCCGGTGCGGGTGCTCACCACCCCGGCCCGGGAGGGGCTGGCGATGCAGGTGGCGCTCCGCTCCGACGGGGTCCGGCGGGCCGAGCGCCAGGTCGCAGGGCTGCTGGCGGGGATCGGCGGGGCCGGGGTGCCGGTGGCCGCCCTGCTGGGTTACTGGGTGTCCCGTTCGGGTCTTGCCCCGGTGACCCGGCTGACCTCGACGGCGGAGCAGATCACCACCACCCGCGATGCCGGGCTGCGCATCGAGCTGCCGCCCGGACCGCGCGGCCGGGAGGACGAGATCACCCGGCTGGCGGTCAGCTTCAACACCATGCTCGACGCCCTGGAGGAGTCCCTCGCCGCGCAGCGCCGACTGGTCGCTGACGCCTCGCACGAGCTGCGCACCCCGCTGACGGCGCTGCGCGCCAACGCGGAGATCCTGCTGCGGGCCGAACAGCTGACCCCGCGCCAGCGGGAGCGGGCGACGGGCGCGCTCACCCGGCAGCTGCGGGAGGTGACCACCATGGTCAACGACCTGATCGACCTGGCGCGTGACGAGGAGCCGCTGCAGGCCCTTGAGCTGGTCCGTCCCGCGGACCTGCTGGAGCACTCCGTGACCACCGCCCGCGACCACTGGCCGCACGTCGTCTTCGTCCTCGACACCGCGCGCCCGGCCGCGTCCGCCCTGGCGGCGGCGGTGCCGAGCCGGCTGACGCGGCTGTTCTCCAACCTCCTGGACAACGCGGCGAAGTTCTCCCCGCCCGGCGGGCAGGTCGAGGTGGCCGCGCTCCGGGCCCCCGGCGCCGACCGGCTGGAGATCACCGTCCGCGACCACGGCCCCGGGATCGACGCCGCCGACCTGCCCCATGTCTTCGACCGCTTCTACCGGGCCCGGGCCGCTCGCGCCCTGCCCGGCTCCGGCCTGGGCCTGGCCATGGCCCGCCAGATCGCCCAGACGCACGACGCCGAGCTGACGGCCCATCAGGCGCCGGGCGGGGGTGCCCTGTTCCGTCTGGTCCTGCCGGTCGACCCGCGGTCCGGGGACTGAGCCCGCCCCGCCGGGCGGCCCTCGGGTGCAGGCGGTTCATCCGTCCGTCCCCGGCCGTCAGCGCCCCGGCACACCGGCCCGGGTGCGCCGGCCCGGGTGCGCCGGTCCAGCCGCGGCGCGGCGCCGCGGGCGGGGTTCCGCGGCTGCGCGCGCGGAACCCCGGTGCGACCGCGTGTGGTCGGTGCGCGTCGGTCAGCCGGTGTAGGTGTGCAGGGTCAGGCCGTACCGGTTGAGGATCTCGTTGACCGGCTGGAACCAGGTCTCGCCGCCGCCGGAGCAGTTGCCCCAGCCGCCGGAGGTGACGCCCTGTGCCTGGTCGCCGCTGATGAAGGAGCCGCCGGAGTCGCCGGGCTCGGCGCAGACGCTCGTCTTCGTCAGCTCGTGCACCACCGAGCCGTCGCTGTAGTTGACGGTCTCGTTCTGGGCCAGCACGGTCCCGCAGTGCCAGTGCGACGTGGATCCCGAGCGGCAGACGGAGGAGCCGACGGGCGCCACGGCCGAGCCGCGCACCAGCTGGTCGGAGACCGTGCCCCAGCCCAGGACGACGGGCACCGTCCACCAGCCGCTGCCGACGCTCACCCAGGCGTAGTCGTTGTCCGGGAAGGAGGAGCCCTGGAAGGTTCCGATGTAGGAGCCGTCCCAGCCGCTGACGCCGGCGCCCGGCCGTCCGCAGTGCCCGGCGGTGACGAAGCCGCCGTACACCGAGAAGCCGATGGAGCAGCGGACGTTGCCCGTGTAGTAGGGGTCGCCGCCGACCGTTCCGGCGGCGAAGGTGCGCGCGGCGGCCGTGACGGTCCTGACGGTGACGGGACCCGCCGTGCGGGCCCGGGCGACGAAGCGCCGGACATCGTTGTCAGCCCGCTCGCCGCGTACGACGTCGACGACGACCGTGCCGGCCGCCGGATCGACGTGCCACCCGCTCACCCCCGAGGGGGCCGGCATCCGGTCGATGCGCGCCTTGGCGGTGTCCAGTTGGCGGGCGCTGTGCGCGACGGTACGGACGTCGGCCCCGGCCGCCCGCACCGCCGTACGGACGGACTCCGGGGCGTCCGGCGTGAGCGCCACGGTCAGGCGCCCGTTCGCGGCGTCGAACCAGGAGCCGCCGTAGGCGTCGCCGGCCGCCCGGCGCACCTTCGGAGCGAGGGTCTCGGCGGCCCGTTCGGCCGCGATGCGCGCCGCGGCCTGTTCGCGGGTGAGGCCGAGATCGCGCTGCATGGCGGTCACGATTCCGTCGGCGGCGGGCCTGGCCGCGGCCGACGCCCCGGCCGGTCCGCCGGCGGAGCCGGTCGCCGCGGCGGGGAGCGTGCCCGCCGCGCTCAGACCGCCGAGGACCAGGAGCGCGGCCAGCGCGGCACGCGTGATTCTTCTGCGTCTCATGGGAGTTGCCCTTCGTCGTTCCAGGGGTGGGGGTGGAACAGCAGATTCCTGAGAGCGCTCTCATTCTTGGCGGGGCAGAGCCTAGTCCCTGCCGTACATCAGGTCCATGCCAATGCGGCCATCAACTCCCCTGGCTCCAGGGGCGGTCACCGGACTACCGTGCCCGGCCATGGACACGGATCGCTGGTTGACGGACACCCGGACCTCCTACGACGCGGTCGCGGCCGGCTACGCCGAGCGCCTGCGCGACTCACTGGCCCGGGAGCCGTATCTGCGGGCCGCGCTGGCCCTGTTCGCCGACTCGGTGCGGGCCGCGGGCGGCGGCCCGGTGGCGGACGTGGGCTGCGGCCCCGGTCACGTCACCGCCCACCTGCGGGGGCTGGGCGCGGACGCCTTCGGTGTCGACCTGTCACCCGCGATGATCGACGTGGCGCGGCACGACCATCCCGGCCTGCGCTTCGAGGTGGGCTCGATGACCGAACTGGACCTCCCCGACACGTCGGTCGCGGGTCTGCTCGCCTTCTGGTCGCTGATCCACGTACCCGACACCGCCGTACCCACGGTCCTCGGCCATTTCCGCCGGGTGCTGCGCCCCGGGGGGCCGCTGCTGATCGGCTTCCACCTCGGTGACGCGACCAGGCTGAAGACTCAGGGCTACGGCGGCCACCCGATGCACGTCCACATCCACTACCGGCGGCCCGAGCGGCTGACGGCCTGGCTGGACACGGCCGGGTTCACGGTCGAGGCCCAGCTGCTGCTCGACCTGGACACGAGCCTTCCGGGGGCGCTCCTCTTCGCCCGCCGGCGATCCGACGCCTAGGCCGCATGCATGTCGGCCGCACCTGCGAGGAGGTCCTCCGACAGCCTCCACAGGCGCCGGGCGTTGTCCGGGTCCACGGCGTACCGGGCGACCCCGGCCGGCGTGCCGGAGCGGCGGCCGACGACCTCGGTCTCGTTGCAGTCGACGAAACAGCGTCCGCCGACGCCGTCGAGGAGGGGGGAGGCCGCGAGGAGGACGGACGTCGCGGCGCCCTGCTCGACGGTCTTGATCAGGTCGGCGGCGACCCTGCCGCTGCCCTGCCCGCCGATGTGACGCTGCAGGTTCGTGTGGATCGCCCCGGGCATGAGGGCGTTGGCGGTGATCTGGTCGCCGGCCCAGCGTCGGGTCGCCTCCACCGCGAAGAGGATGTTGGCGGTCTTGGACTGGCCGTAGGCCAGCCACGGGTCGTAGCGGCGGAAGTCGAAGTGGATGTCGTCCCAGACGATCGGCGACTGCTGGTGGCCGGTGGAGCTCACGGCGACGACACGGGCGCCGCCCGCGGCGGCCAGCGCGGCGTGCAGACCGGTGGCCAGGGCGAAGTGGCCGAGGTGGTTGGCGGCGAACTGCCACTCCCAGCCCTGTGCGGTGTACTGCTCGGGGCAGGCCATGACGCCGGCGTTGTTCACCAGCACATGGAGCGGGCCGCGCCAGGCGCCCGCGAAAGCGGTGACGGACGCGGGCTCGGTGAGGTCGAGGTGCGCGACACGCACCTCCTGGTTGCCGGTCGACGCGATGATCTCCTTGGCGACGCGCTCACCCGCCGCCTCGTCCCGGACGGCGAGGGTGACGTCCGCGCCGGTGAGTGCCAGTGCGCGGGCCGTCTCGGCTCCAAGGCCGGAGGAGGCCCCGGTGACCACGGCACGGCGGCCGGTGAGGTCGATCCCCGCCGCGACTTCGGCGGCCGTGCTGGAGAAACCGAACGGGGTGGTGATCGCACCCATGAATGAACTCCTTGCCAAGTGCTGATACCTGCGTACGGGGTGGGCGGTCACGGGGTGAGCAGACGGTCCTGTTCCACCAGAGGCGTGCCGTCGTACCAGGGCAGGGCCTTGCCGAAGCGGACCAGCTCGCCGTAGAGGCCGGGATCGACGTGCTCGGCGAGGACCAGGTCGAGTACGGCCGTGGCGGCCTCGGACGGTGACTGGGCCTGGCTGTAGTCGCTGAACCAGGGGCGCGAGGTGGCGGTGTCGACCATGCCGGGGCAGACGGCCGCGATCAGTGTGCCGGTGGCGAGGTCGTGCGTGCGGCGCTCGGCGGCGACGGCGCGGACGGCGGCGACCTGCGCCACCTTCGAGGGCACGTTCAGCCAGACCGGCCAGCCCGCTTCCCGCGCGGTCCCGGTATGGACGGCGCTGCGCCAGGACTCGACGGCGTACTCGACCTGGTCGAGGGTCGCGCCGTCGAACAGGTGGTGCAGCCGGGGATCGAGGTGGCCGAGGGTGCCGAGGCTGCTGGCCACGACGATCAGCCGGCCCCCCGGGCGGAGGACGGGGCCGAAGGAGCGCAGGATCGCGTGCGTGGCGGTGTTGGAGACGTCGATGAACTCGTCGGCCCGGGCGGCCTGCGACTCGTCGGGCAGTACGCGGGCGACCGCGTTGGAGAGGACGATGTCGACCCCTCCGTACGCGGCCCGGAGCTCCTCGGCGAGCCCCGCGATGGCGTCGGTGTCGGTGACGTCGAGCACCCGGCCCTCGACACGGGCGCGGGTGGCGGGCAGTCGGGCGGTCCGGCGCGCGGCGTCCGCCACGCGCCGGCGGTCGCGGCCGGTGAGCAGGACCAGGTCGTCCGGGTTCATACGGGCCGCGAGACCTTCGGCGAAGGCCCGGCCGAGACCCTGGTTGGCGCCCGTGACGAGGGCTACACGTGATGCGTTCATGCCTGCCACGCTAGGAAACCGGCATCCATGAGTCCAACGAGAGTTCGGCAAGTCTGGTATGCGTATTCGTCATGGACTTCACCGATGTGTCGCTGACCGCGCTGCGCGTCCTGCGCGCCGTGGCCGAGCAGGGGACCTTCACCTCGGCCGCCGCGTCGCTGGGCTACACCCAGTCGGCGGTGTCCCGTCAGATCGCCGCGATCGAGCGGGCCGCGGGGGCCGAGCTGCTGGAGCGGCGGCGCGAGGGGGTGCGGCTCACGGCGGCCGGCCGCGTCGTGATGCGCCGGGCGACGATCGTGCTCGACGAGATCGAGGCGACCGCGCGGGAGCTGTCGGGCCTGCCGGGGCAGGCCGGAACGGTCCGCCTGGGGTGGTTCCCCACCGCCGGCGCCTTCCTGCTGCCCCGCGCTCTGGCCGCGCTCCGCCGCAGCCATCCGGGGCTGCGGGTCGTCAGCCGGGAGGGCACCACCCCCGCGCTGGTACGGGCCTTGCGGGCGGGCAGCCTCGATCTCGCCCTGCTCGCGTCGGCGCCGCCGTTCCGCGCGCCCGACACCGAATCGCCTCCGCTGGTGCTCCGGACGCTCACCGAACGCGCGCTGTGCCTCGCGGTGCCCGCCGCCCATCCGCTGGCCCGCGGGGACTTCGTCGACGTCGCCGATCTGCGCGGGCAGCGCTGGATCGCGGGCCCCTCCTCGGGCGAGGACCGGCTGATGGGCGTGTGGCCGGGTCTGGACGAGCGGCCGGACATCGTCCATACGGTCCGCGACTGGCTCGCCAAGCTCCAGCTGGTGGCCGCCGGTTGCGGGCTGACCACGGTCCCGGCCGCCCTCGCCGCAGCGGCGCCGCCGGGGGTTCGCGTCCTTCCGGTCCGCGGCGGGCCGCAGGAGCAGCGGCGGGTGCTCCTGGCCCGGCTCCCCCAGCCGCCGACCGAGCCGGTCACCCTGGTGGCGAGCGCCCTCCGCGCGGCGGCGCTGGACGCCGACACGCCCGCACCACCCGCGCGGCCCTCGTGATGCCGGGGCCTGGGAAGCCGGCCCCGACGGGGGGGATCTGGCGACACCACGACACGACCGCGGCATGCACGCGCTCGGTTCGCCGGAAAGCGCGCGACTCGCGGCCGATGTGCGGTTTCCACGCGCTGACCGAGTGGCCGCTCCGGACGTCCGCCTGGCGCGCGGGCGCGGTGGGCTCCGCCTCGGTTCCCGTGGCAGCGGGGCGCGGCGTGCGCGTCGGCGGCCTGCCCCGACGGGTGTCTCCCCCGGGGCAGGCCGCCGACGCCGGGCCGACCTACAGAGCGCGCTCCAGCCGGGTCGCCATCAGCTTGACGAAGCGGGCCGGCTCCTTGGGCTGACCGCCCTCGGCGAGCACCGCGAGACCGTGCAGCAGCTCGGCGGTCTCGGCGAGTTCCGAACGGTCCTCGCGCTCCTTGTACGCCTGGTTCAGGCCCTTGACCAGCTGGTGGTCCGGGTTGAGCTCCAGGATCCGCTTGGCCCGGGGCACCTCCTGGCCCATCGCGCGGTACATGTTCTCCAGGGCCGGGGTCAGGTCGTGCGCGTCGGAGACGACACAGGCCGGGGAGACGGTGAGCCGCGAGGACAGGCGCACGTCCTTGATGTCCTCGTCCAGCTGCTCCCGCATCCAGCCGAGCAGCCCGGCGAACTCCTCGGTCTGCTTCTCCCGTTCGTCCTCGGAGGACTCCTCGTCCTTGGTGTCGAGGTCGATCTGCCCCTTGGCGACGGATCGCAGCGTCTTGCCCTCGTACTCGCCGACGGCGTCCGCCCACACCTCGTCGACGGCGTCGGTGAGCAGCAGCACCTCGATGCCGCGGTCCCGGAACGCCTCCATGTGCGGGGAGTTCTCGATGCTCTGCCGGGTCTCGCCGGTCAGGTAGTAGATGTCCTCCTGGCCGTCCTTCATCCGCTCCACGTACTGCTTGAGCGTGGTCGGCTCGGTGTCGTCGTGCGTGCTGGCGAACGACGCGACGGCGAGGAGGGCGTCACGGTTCTCCGAGTCGGTGATCAGCCCCTCCTTCAGGACCGTGCCGAACTCACGCCAGAACGTGCCGTACCGCTCCTGGTCCTTGGCCATCAAGTCCTTGACCGTGGACAGGACCTTCTTCGTCAGCCGCCGCCGCATCATCTCGATGTGGCGGTCCTGCTGGAGGATCTCCCGGGACACGTTCAGCGAGAGGTCCGCCGCGTCCACGACGCCCTTGACGAACCGCAGGTACGGCGGCAGCAGCGCCTCGCAGTCGTCCATGATGAACACGCGCTTGACGTAGAGCTGCACACCGCGCTTGGCGTCCCGCGTGAACAGGTCGTGGGGGGCGTGCGCGGGCAGGAACAGCAGGGCCTGGTACTCGAAGGTGCCCTCCGCCTGGAGCCGGATCGTCTCCAGCGGGTCGCGCCAGTCGTGGCCGATGTGCTTGTACAGCTCATGGTACTCGTCGTCGGAGACCTCGTCGCGGGAGCGCGCCCACAGCGCCTTCATGGAGTTGAGCGTCTCGGGCCCGGGCGCCTCGTCACCGTCACCGTCGCCGGCCGCGGCGGAACGCTCCGGCTCCAACCGGATCGGCCAGGTGATGAAGTCCGAGTACCGCTTGATGATCTCCTTGATCTTCCACGGCGAGGCGTAGTCGTGGAGCTGGTTCTCCGGGTCGGCGGGCTTGAGGTGGAGCGTGACCGAGGTGCCCTGGGGCGCGTCGTCGACGGTCTCCAGCGTGTACGTGCCCTCGCCGCGCGACGTCCAGCGGGTGCCCTGGGCCTGGCCGGCCCGCCGGGTCAGCAGGGTGACCTCGTCCGCCACCATGAAGCCGGAGTAGAACCCGACGCCGAACTGGCCGATCAGTCCCTCTTCGCCCGCCGCGTCCTTGGCCTCCCGCAGATCCTGGAGGAACTGGGCGGTGCCCGAGTTGGCGATCGTGCCGATGAGCTGACCGACCTCGTCGTACGACATCCCGACGCCGTTGTCCCGCACGGTGAGGGTACGGGCGTCCTTGTCGATGTCGATCTCGATGTGCAGGTCGGACACATCGGCGTCGAGCGAGTCGTCCCACAACTTCTCCAGACGCAGCTTGTCCAGGGCGTCGGAGGCGTTGGAGACGAGCTCCCTGAGGAAGACATCCTTGTTCGAGTAGACCGAGTGGATCATCAGCTGCAACAGCTGACGGGCCTCTACCTGAAACTCAAACGTCTCGGTCGGCATGTTCGCGAATACCTCGCAGGTCGTATCGCCGGAACGGGTGCAGCCACTGTAAAACACCACGTCAGGCCGGTGGCCGGATTCCGAGGTCAGTGGCTGGATCAATACGGCGCGCAGCCGCCCGTCACGCGGCGCGGCGCACCCGTACGGGATGCCGGCTACCTGCCCCGCCTGGTTGTTGCCGCCGTGCCAGGGCCACTGGGTGATCCGCGCGCCGTCCTGTGCCCCCCGTCCCATGATGAGCGGCGTCCGCAGTGCCCGTGGGACCCGGTTCGGTGGCCGTGGGTGCCGGTGCGCTGTCCGCCGACAGCGCACCGGGGCTCATGCCCCTGGCCCCGTGCGCTCAGTTCGGGTTGTCCCCGTGCGTGAGGGTCTCCCACGCGACGAAGAGGTTGTTGCTGCCCGCCGGGCGGTTCTGCTGGGTCAGGGTCTGGGTGTTGGTCATGGCGATGCCCAGACGGTTGTGCAGGGCGTTGTAGCCGACCTCGGTGATCGGGCCGAGCCCCCGCTTGACGGTCCCGCCGCACAGCCAGCTCGGGACGGCCGTGCCCAGTTCGTACTTGGCCTGGAAGCCGAGCGCCTGCCGCAGCCGCTCGCCGACGTCGGTGCCGTACAGGTCCTGGCCCTGGATGCGGCTGGTCTCGGCGATGTGCGAGATGGCCGAGATGCCGTATCCGGTGTGGGTGAAGTCGCGGCAGGTCTCCTGGGTGAGTCCGGTGACGAAGGTGGACTGGCCCTGCCAGTAGGAGACGATCTTGTCGCGGGTGTTCAGGTTCTGGCTCGGCACGGTCTTCGGCAGATCGCCGTCGGAGGAGAGGTACACATAGGCGGCGGCGCGGGTGCGGAATTTCGCCATGGCGGTGTCGTACGACGCCTTGTCCTCCAGGAAGACCGAGATGCCGACGGCCGCCTCCATCATCGACAGCTCCCAGTTGCCGTTGGAGTTCGAGCCGTTGATGAGCTTGGGCAGGTAGACGTTGCGGAGCATGGTCGCGAACCGGCCGGAGTCGGCCCAGGTACCGGTGTACGTGTACTTGATGATCTCGGCGGCCTTCGGCCAGGAGGAGCCGGCCCAGCCCGTCTGCAGCGGCGCGTTGCTGTTGGTGTGGTCCCGGAGGGTGCCGGACCAGGCGTCCATCAGCTCGATCGCCTTCTTGGCGTAGCGCTCGTCGCGGGTGATGTACCAGGCGAGCGCGTCGGTGTAGGCGGCGATCGCGTCCTCGCGCTCGTCCGTGCAGCCGTAATCGGGGTCGGAGTACGGACCGCACTCGACGACCGCGCGGGGCTTGGGGGTGCGGCTCAGGCTGGCGTACTTGCCGGCCATCATCTGGTCGTACGCGCCCTTCCACGGCTGGGCGCCGGCGAGCACCTTGTCGCGGGCGAAGTCCAGCTGGGCGCGGGAGACGGTGACACCGGGGTGCGCGAAGGCGGTCGGAGCGGCCTCGGCCCGCTGGGCGGTGCCCGGCCAGGAGAGCAGGCCGGTGGTGAGCATGGCGACCGCTGCCGTGAGGGCGACGGCGGAACGCGGGGACGTGCGACGGCGCCGGGTGGGGGCGTCCTTCTCCTGCATCTCAGCCGTGTCCTGCATCTTATCCGTCCTCATATGTGAACGTCATCCGACTTCTTGAACGCTCGGGTTGACGAGGACCCTAGGTACGGACCACAGGGCCGTCAAGGGGCTGCGAGAAGCGGGTTGTTCACGGGGAAGGGGCCGACCCCCGGTGCGGCGCAGCCGTCTCACCGGCATCAACACTTGAATGCCGGGTGACAGGCCACAGCACCGCCGCGCTGACTTGAATTCAACCTCCGAGGTCAGCCAACTCCCCTCGCAGGCCGCCTCGTTCGGGTCTTGACGGTGTTGGTTCAGACCACTTACGTTCCGGAGGCCGGGTGGGCCTCCCCTGCAGCGCTCGGCTCGGTGAGGCCTTCCCCGTCCTTCATCGACCGCGAAAGGCTGTGATCACCTCCCGTGGCCGTACAACCCCCCACACGCTCAGCGCTGTTCAGAACCGCGGTCGGCGCCGCCGTCGCCGTATCGGCCGGTCTGCTCGCCGCGTCTCCCGCCCAGGCCGCCACCGGCACCATCACCGGCCTCGCCGGCAAGTGCCTCGACGTCGCCGGTGCCGACTCCGCCGACGGCACGGCCGTACAGCTCTACGACTGCAACGGCACCGGCGCCCAGCAGTGGACCGTCGGCGGCGACGGAACCCTCCGCGCCCTCGGCAAGTGCCTGGACGCCAGCGGGAACTCCACCGCCGACGGCGCCAGAGCGCAGCTGTGGTCCTGCACCGGCGGCGCCAACCAGAAGTGGACCGTCACCGCCGCCCACGACATCGTCAACCCGGCGGCGAACAAGTGCCTGGACGCCACCGGGAACTCCTCAGCCAACGGCACCCGCGCCCAGATCTGGAGCTGCACCGGCGGCGCCAACCAGAAATGGAACGCACCCGCCGCACAGACCGGTGAGACGTGCTGGGCCACGCACTACGGCCCCCAGCCGCCCGGTGCCCTGACGGCCAGCGGCGAGGTGTTCGACAACAACGCCGACACGGCGGCGACGTCGCTCAGCCGCCGGCCGCAGCTGCCGTTCGGGACCAGGGTCCAGGTGACCAATGCCGCCAACGGCCGGTCGCTGGTGGTCCGCGTCAACGACCGGGGCACGTTCGCGCAGACTCCGCAGGAGCCGAAGTGCCTCGATCTGACCGACGGCGCGTTCAGCCGGCTCGGCGGCACCCTGAACCCGGACGACGGCCACGTCGTCGTCACGCAGACCGTCCTCGACTGACGCCCCGCACCACAGCCACTTCGCGAACTGGAGCCGACTCTCCATGAATACCCGGTACCTCAGACGGACCTCGTCGCGCCGCATGCCCCTCGGACGGTTCCTTGCCGCCCTCCTCGCCGCGTCCTTCGCCGTGCTGTTCGCCGTCACACCGGCCCAGGCGGCCGACGGGCAGATCACCGGCCTCGCCGGCAAGTGCGTCGACGTGGCGGGCGCCAGCAGCGCCAACGGCACGGCCGTACAGCTCTACGACTGCAACGGCACCGGTGCCCAGCAGTGGTCCAACCCGGGCGACGGAACGCTGCGGGCACTCGGCAAGTGTCTTGACGTCGTCGACCGCAGTACGGCCGACGGCGCCGCCGTGCAGCTGTGGGACTGCTCCGGCGGCCCCAACCAGCAGTGGGTGGTGACCGCCGCCCACGACATCGTCAACCCGGCGGCGAACAAGTGCCTGGACGTACGGGACAACAACTCCGCCAACAGCACCCGGCTGCAGATCTGGACCTGCGGCGGCGGCGCGAACCAGAAGTGGAACGCACCGGGGAGCGGCGGGGGCGGCACGCCCTCCGGGTTCGTCGTCTCCGAGGCCCAGTTCAACCAGATGTTCCCGAGCCGGAACTCCTTCTACACCTACCAGGGGCTGACGGCCGCCCTCGGCGCCTACCCGGCCTTCGCGAACAGCGGCAGCGACACCGTGAAGAAGCAGGAGGCCGCGGCCTTCCTCGCCAACGTCAACCACGAGACCGGCGGCCTCGTGTACGTCGTGGAGCAGAACACCGCCAACTACCCGCACTACTGCGACTGGGGGCAGCCGTACGGCTGCCCGGCGGGCCAGGCCGCGTACTACGGGCGCGGCCCGATCCAGCTCTCCTGGAACTTCAACTACAAGGCGGCCGGCGACGCGCTCGGCATCGACCTGCTGAACAACCCCTGGCTGGTGCAGAACGACGCCGCCGTGGCCTGGAAGACCGGCCTGTGGTACTGGAACACCCAGTCGGGGCCGGGCACGATGACCCCGCACAACGCCATGGTCAACGGGGCCGGCTTCGGCCAGACCATCCGCAGCATCAACGGCTCCCTGGAGTGCGACGGCAAGAACCCCGCCCAGGTGCAGAGCCGCGTCGACGCGTACCAGAGGTTCACCCAGATCCTCGGCGTCAGCCCCGGTAACAACCTGTACTGCTGACCTCTCCCCCCACGGCACGCCCCCGGCGTGTGGGCCGCTGCGGACACGGCGGCCCACGTGCCGGGGGCGTCTGCGTCCGGGTGGACCCGCACCGGCCTGCACCGGTCCGCGCCGACCCGTACCCGCGGCCCGCGCGGGCGGCGATCGCCTTCGCTCAGCGTGCCGCTCCCCCGTTCGTCAGGATCGCGCCCGCGATCACGTCGAAGAGGTGGCCGGCACGAGGTGCGAGCGCGGCTTGATCACCCAGCCATGCGAGCGCCGCCACCAGGGCGAACAGATCCGTGCCGTCGAGGTCCGTCCGCGCCGTGCCCGCGGCCTGGGCGCGGGCGAGGAGCCGCGTGCCCGCCGCGCGCATGGTGACGCACGACGAGTGGAGCGCGGACTCGGTGTCCTCAAGGGCGGCCGTCATCAGCGCCACCACGCCCCGGTACTCCCGTGTGCACGCGACGCAGTCCGCCAGCCAGGAGAGGAGGGCGCCTTCGGGCGAGCCCGATGCCGCGAGGTCGTCCGCCGTCGCCGTCAGCTCGTCGAAGCGCGTGCGGAGCAGGGCGTCCAGCAGCGCCTCGCGCGTCGGAAAGTGGCGGAGCAGCGTGGCCAGCCCCACATCGGCCCTGCGGGCGATGTCCCGCAGCGACACATGGACGCCCTCCTCGGTGATGGCGTCGCCCGCGACCACGAGCAGGTGGTCACGGTTCTTCCTGGCGTCGGCGCGCATCTGTCCCTCTCGTGTCTCTCTTGACCATCCGGATCACTGATCCATATTATCCGGTTCACTGATCCGGATAATATGGTTCACTGATCCGGTTAATCTGGATCAGTGATCCGTTCAGCGTATCCC
Organism: Streptomyces sp. NPDC015171; assembly: GCF_043079545.1. Classification (NCBI taxonomy): domain Bacteria; kingdom Bacillati; phylum Actinomycetota; class Actinomycetes; order Kitasatosporales; family Streptomycetaceae; genus Streptomyces; species Streptomyces sp. NPDC015171. The sequence goes on along the minus strand of NZ_JBIBUO010000003.1, from coordinate 666,608 downwards.
GCGGCGCAGGCAGGAGAGAGCGATGTCCCCACGCACGATGAGGGCGATCCGGTTCCATGAGTTCGGCGGCCCCGAGGTGCTGCGCCATGAGGAGGTCCCGGTGCCCGATCCGGGGCCGGGCGAGGTGCTCGTCCGCGTGCACGCGGCCGGACTCAACCCTCCTGACTGGTACGCACGCGAGGGAATGCCCGACGTACCACCCGAGCTCAGGCCCCCGTTCGCCCTCCCCTCGGTCCCGGGGACCGACGTCTCGGGTGTCGTGGAGGCCGTCGCCGCCGACGTCGACGGCTTCGCGGCCGGGGACGAGGTGGTCGGCCTGGTGCGCTTCCCCGCCGCCCTGCAGAGCGGCGCGTACGCCGAGTTCGTCACCGCGCCGGCGTCCGATCTCGCCCGCAAGCCGGCCTCCGCCGACCACGTGCACGCAGCCGGCCTGCCCATGTCGGGGCTGACGGCATGGCAGTTCCTGATCGCCCTCGGGCACGATCACCCCTCGCCCTTCCAGGAGGCCCCGCACCGCCCGATGGCGCTCGACAGCACGACCACGGTGCTCGTCAACGGCGCCGCCGGAGGCGTGGGACACCTCGCCCTCCAGCTGGCCAAGTGGAAGGGCGCCCGCGTCATCGCCGTCGCCTCCGGCACCCACGAGGCGTTCCTGCGCGAACTCGGTGCCGACGAGTTCATCGACTACACCAGGGACCGGCCCGAGGACGTCGCCCGTGACGTCGATCTGGTCCTGGACACCGTCGGGGGTCCCGACAGCCGGCGTTTCCTGCGCACGCTCAAGCGGGGCGGGGCGCTCTACCCGGTGTATTTCGGCGCGTTCGACGACGAGGAGAACGCGAGGCTGGGCGTCACCGTCACGGCCACCCAGGTCCGCTCGAACGGGGCGCAGCTCGCGGAGCTGGGGCGCCTGCTCGACGCGGGTACGGTCCGTGTGGCGATCGACAGCACGTTCGCTCTCGCGGACGCCCGGGCGGCACACGAGCGCGCCGCCCGAGGGCACATCCGGGGCAAGATCGTACTCACGGTCGCCTAGGACCGATCCGGCCGGTGCTTCGGCATGCGCCTCGCAACACCGGTCGCATGGACCCAACCACCCGCGTGCGTACCGGTGTTCATCACACCACCGGTACGCGGTCCGGGGACAGAACGCGGCGCACCGGCTCTTCCCTGTCCGGTGCCGGTGGTGGAGACTCCGCCCAGCCGGGCGGTGCCGTCGAGGGGCCGCCCGGCTCCCCCACGTCTCCGACCCCCAGGGGCTGCCCTCATGCCGATGCCACCAGCTGTGCTCCGCATCGCCGTCACCGCCGCGGGATTCCTGCTCACGGTCGGCACGGCCTTCGCCGCCGCACCGCCGCACTCCGCCCCCGACCGGACCGCCGCCGCCGCGGCCGACCCGGCCGACTGGACCGCACCCCTGTCCACCCGGGGCCGCTACATCGTGGACGCCCACGGCGACCGCTTCCGGCTGAAGGCCGCCAACTGGGACGGCGCACAGGGCTCATGGACCGGCAGCGGAAGCGTCACCGACCCCGCCGACCACCATGCCGGGCAGGACTCCCACGGCATTCCCCTGGGCCTCGACCGCGCGCCCATGTCCCAACTGCTCGCGGATTTCCACGCGCTGGGGATCAACTCCATCCGGCTGCCGTTCTCCAACGAGATGATCCACGGCACGACGCCCGTGCCGGACGGCGCGGTGGCTGCCAACCCCCAGTTGCGCGGCAAGACGCCGCTGGAGGTGTACGACGCCGTGGTCGACGCCCTCAGCCGGAGCGGCTTCGCCGTCATTCTCAACAACCACACCAACACCACCCGGTGGTGCTGCGGCGTCGACGGCAACGAGCGCTGGAACAGCGGGCAGTCCACCGCCCAGTGGGCGGACGACTGGGTGTTCATGGCCCGCCGCTACGCCTCCGTACCACGGGTGGTCGGCGCCGACCTGTACAACGAGGTCCGGCGCGACGTCCTGGACGACCCCAACTGGGGCCTGGGTGACAACCACGACTGGTACGGCGCCGCCCAGCTCGCCGCCGACCGCATCCTCACCGAGGCCGACCCACGCCTCCTCATCGTGATCGAGGGCGTCAACTGGACCGGCATCCCCGTGGACGGGCTCCCGCACGGCCGACCGGTGCTCACCCCCGCCCGCACCCTCTCGCACACCCTCGTCGACACCCACAAGCTGGTCTACTCGGCACACTTCTACGGCTACACCGGCCCGCGGCACAGCGGCGCCACCGGCATCGGCGAGACCCACGACGCCCGCTACCAGGACCTGTCCCGTGCTGAGCTGTCGGCGGCCCTCGACGACGAGGCGTTCTTCGTGACGGAGGCGGGCAAGCACTACACCGCGCCCGTGTGGGTGAGCGAGTTCGGCATCGGTGCGGGCGAGACGAACGCCGCGGCCCGCACCTGGTTCGGCAATGTCACCGACTACTTCGCCGACCATGACGCCGACTTCGCGTTCTGGCCGCTGGTCGGATTCGAGGGCCACGACGACTGGGCGCTGCTGCGCTACGACGGCTCCGGGCACCGCTCCGGCATCCTCGACTCCGGCGACTGGCGGGCCACCGCATGGCAGCACCTGATCACCACGCCGGGCAGGACCGGTCCGGTCGCGGCCGTTCCGCTGTGGCGCATGCTCAGCACCGATCACGGCGACGCCGTGGCATCGCTGCGGGTCCGCGCCACCGGGGACTGGGATCAGGGCGCCCACAAGGCCGCCTGCCCCGACGGCACCCGGCTGGCGGGGCTGAGCCACACCGGCGGGCGCGGCCTGTGCACCGACACCGCCACGGGAGACCTGCGCGCCGCCGAGGCCCGCCAGACCGTCGTCACCGACGAGCGCAACGTACCGTCCGGCGGGGACTGGGCGTCCGGCTACACCAAGTACCAGTGCCCCGCCGGCGAGTTCCTCATCGGCTACAGCCTGCGCGGCGAACGCGTGTCGGCCGCGCTGTGCGCGCCGGCACGGACCGCGCTGTCCGGCACCGGACGGACCGTGTGGTTCGACCGCTCCGACACCCGGCCCGCCGACGCGCCCGGCGGCGATTTCGCCGCCGGCGCCTACAAGGGGCAGTGCGGGACGAACGAGTACGCCGCCGGGATCGCCTTCACCACCCGCGTGGGCAGCCGCCCCGGCCCCGCCGCGCTGCTGTGCCGCACCCTGCCCTGACGCGGGCGCCCCGGCGTCGTCCGGCCTGACGGCCGCCCCGGGCGGAGACCACCCCCGTACCGTCTCCGCCCGGGCCCGCTGACGCGCCCGTGCCGGGACTCCGGGTCCCGGGACTCCACGACGGGCACGGTCACGTCACACCCGGGACCGGGTCAGCGCGGTGTCGGCGGTGGCGAGGATGTTGCGGAAGGTGCCGAGGAGGACGGGGCGTACGACGAGCCGGGTCAGCAGCGGCCCGAGCAGCGGGACGCGCAGCTCGGCGCGGGTCGTCCAGCGCACCAGGGTGCCCTCGCCCGCCTCGGTGAAGGTCATGCTGCCGAGTTCGTGCCGGGACGGGGGCAGGCTGCGCTCCACGACGTACTCGGTGGCGTGCGGCGGGTCGTAGCGGGTGATGCGTTCCCGGAACCAGCCCATCAGCCACAGATGGGTGCGGACGGCACCGACGCCGTAGGGCGCCTCCTGTCCGACGCGGGTCAGGGTGCAGCGCACCGCGAGCGGTGAGGCGGTGTAGTTCGTCGTCGTGGTGAGCCAGGCGAACACCTCTTCGACGGGGGCGTCGATCACGCGTTCCACGGTCATGGTCTCCATGGTGGTGGTCCTCCTCATCTGCCGAGCGTGCGCAGGGTGTCCGCGCGGCGCAGCTTGTCGGGGTTGCGCAGGCCGTACAGGCCGGTGATCAGCGCGCCGTCCGTCTCGAACGCGACGACCCAGTCGAGCCGTCCGTCGGTGAGGAAGCGCGCGGCGGGCATGCCGTTGTACGCGGCGGGCTCGATGTCCGTCGACGTGCTGGTGCGGGAGACGCCCAGGGTGAACCGGGCGACCTCCTCCCGCCCGGTGACGGGGCGGCGGGCGGCGGTCGCCTTGCCGCCGCCGTCGGCGATGAGCACCACATCGGGCGCCAGTACGTCCATCAGGGCTTGGACGTCGCCGGTGGCCGTGGCGGACAGGAACCGCTGGACGATGGCGCGCGTGGCGTCGGAGTCGGGCGCGAAGCGGCGGCGGCGTGCCTGGACGTGCCGGCGTGCGCGGTGGGCGGTCTGCCGTACCGCCACACCGGTGCGGCCCGTGGAGGCGGCGATCTCGTCGTGGGTGTAGCCGAACACGTCGTGCAGCACGAAGACGGCGCGCTCCAGCGGGTTGAGTGTCTCCAGGACCAGCATCAGGCCCATCGACACCGCTTCGGCCAGGATGACGTCGTCGGTCACCTCCGGCGCGGTGCGGATCGGCTCGGGCAGCCAGGTGCCGACGTACTCCTCGCGCCGTGCTCTGACCGTCCGCAGATGGTTGAGGCACTGACGGGTCACCAGGCGGACCAGATAGGCGCGCGGATGCCGGACCGTTTCCGGGTCGACGGCGCTCCAGCGCAGATAGCTCTCCTGCAGTACGTCCTCGGCGTCCGCGGCGCTGCCCAGCAGCTCATAGGCGAGGGTGAACAGCAGCGGACGGTGTTCGGTGAAGGGATCCTCGGCCATGCCCATCGAGACACCCGGGGCGGGAGAACCGTGACACCTCCCCACTGTGATTCGCTTCACAGTGGGGAGGTGGCGGTGTTCCGCCGACCGCGGCGAGCCCCCCGGGCGGGAAGGTGCGGGCGGCGGACCGAGCGGTCCGCGCCCTCGTCGTACGCGTCCCCGCCGGACACCGGAGGGCCGCGGCCCTCAGTCCAGGGACTCCCTGACGCGGCGCAGGATCTCCCGCAGGATGCCCTGCGACGTACCGAAGTTGAGCCGTACGAAGCCCTCGCCGCCCGGTCCGAACGTACGGCCGTCGTTGAGCAGCACTCGCGCCTTGTCCAGGAAGAAGGCGTGCGGGTCGCGGACCGCCTCCAGACCGCGGCAGTCGAGCCAGGCGAGGAAGGTGGCCTGCGGGACCCGGTAGCGCACACCGGGCGGAAGCTCCTGGCGGACCAGCGCGGCGTTGCGCTCCAGGACCTCCCGCAGCCGCTCCAGCCACTCGTCCCCGTCGCGCCAAGCGGCCAGGGTGGCCGCGACGCCGAAGGTGTTCGGCTCGCCGTACAGATGGCTGGGGTGCGCCAGTGCCTCGCGCACCCCGGCCGCGCCCACGTGGGCCACGGCGCAGCGCGCCCCGGGCACGTTGAACGCCTTGGTGGCCGAGGTCAGGGTCACCGTGCGTGCCGCCGTCTCGGCCGAGAGCGAGGCGAACGGGATGTGCCGGTGCGGGGCGTGGACCAGATCGGAGTGGATCTCGTCCGCGATGACCAGCAGGTCGTGGCGGAGCGCGAGCGCCGCCAGCGCCTCCAGTTCCTCGCGCCGCAGCACGCGCCCCGTCGGATTGTGCGGGTTGACCAGCAGCAGCACCGGGGAGGGCCGCTCCGTCAGCTCCCGGTCCAGCCGCTCGGCGTCGAACGACCAGCTGTCGCCGTCCGGCGTGTACGGCACCGGGTGGAGACGCCGGCCCATGCTCGCGATCGTCTCCAGGAACGGCGGATAGGTCGGTGTGTGCACGACGACACCGTCGCCCGGCCGGGTGGAGACGTTCAGGACGGCTTGCAGGCCCTGGTTGATGTCGGTGAACTCCCGCACGTGGGAGGGGTCGGGCAGCCAGCCGTGGCGTGCTCGCATGCGGTCGGCGAAGGCGGTCCGCACGGGGTTGTCGGCGTGCCGCCCGTCCCAGGAGGGGTAGCCGAGGTCCTCCTCCACGCAGCGCAACAGGGCCGCGCGCACGCTGGGGGCGGGCGGGAAGTCCATCTCGGCGATCCACGCCGGGATCACACCCGGCGCGGCCCGGTGCCACTTCACCCCGGGGCGACGGGCCAGCGCCGGGACGTCGAGGTCATCGAACGGGTCGGAAGGGTCGGACGGTTCGGAAGGGTCGGACGGTTCGGACGCGGGTGACAGGGGTGACATGGAGTGCCTTTCTGCTGATGTCCCTCACTCCGGTGGGCGGTGGAGGCCGTCTCCTGCCCGGGGCGAACGGCACGATCATGCCGAGGTGGCCGAAGCCGGGCGACCGCTGCTCCGGCCAGAAGGCGGCGATCCTGGCCTACCCGGGCACCGGAACCGCGCTCGCGCCCAGGTGTCCGGCCCGGTGCAGCCGTACGACGAGTCCGGCGCATCCGAGCCCGGTGGCGGCCAGCGCGGCCCACGGCAGCCAGCGCACGCCCGTGTCGAACAGCGCCCCGACGGCCAGGTTGCCGAGCGAGACCGCGATGCCGGAGGCGGTGCTGTAGGCGCCGTAGTACGTGGCGACGAGCCGGTCGCCGGAGAGCCGGACCACGGTGTCCATCTCGAAGGGGTAGAGCAGCGCCCCGCCCCCGGCCAGCAGGACCGCGCACACCGTCAGCGCCCCCGCACCGGCCGCGGCGCCCGGCACGCGGGGCAGCAGCGGCAGGAAGGCCGCGCCCATGAGCATCAGCCCGTACGCGACGGCCTGCGGCCCGGACAGGGTGCGCTGCGCCCATGCGGTCAGTCTCAGCTGTCCCGCCAGCGCGGCCAGCGCCGAGGCGGCGAAGACCGCGCCGGTGACCACCGCGGTGTGCCGGCCGAAGAGTGCGCGGGCCTGCAGCGGGAGGGCGAGGTAGACCTGGAAGGCCAGCACGTAGGAGCCGCTCATGGCGGCGGCGAAGAGCACGAAGGGGCGGTTGGCCGCGACGGTGCGCCAGTCGGCGGCGACCGCCCTCCAGGCGGGTTCGGCGCCACGGCCCGCGGGGGGCCGGGCGGGCAGCGCGCGGGCCTGCAGTACGGAGAGGGCGCCGAAGATGAGCGCGGCCACCGTGCACACCGCACTGAAGTCCCAGGCGAGCAGGGCGAGACCGGCGAGCGGGCCGACCAGGATGCCCGCCTGGTAGAAGACGTTGAAGGCGGCGAACGCCGCCACCCGCCGCTCCTCGCCGGCGTCCGCCGCGAGATAGGCGCGGACGGCCGGATTGAACAGCGCACCGGCGAGCCCGGTCAGCGCCGAGGCGGCCACCAGAGCGGACAGCGAGTCCGCCACCGCCAGCAGCACGAACGCGACCGAGCGCAGGGCGCAGCCGGTGAGGATCATCGGCTTGCAGCCGTAGCGGTCGGCGAGGGTGCCGCCGACGAGGAACATGCCCTGCTGGGTGAGGTTGCGCACCCCCAGCACCAGTCCGACCGCCCAGGCGGCCAGACCGAGGCCGTGGGCCAGATGGTCGGCCAGGTAGGGCATGAGCATGTAGAAGCCGAGGTTGATGGCGAACTGGTTCACCATCAGCAGCCGGGACGGCCGGTCGAAGGAGGTCACGTGGACCCGCAGCCGCTTCACCGGGCACCCGCCCTGGCCAGGTCGCGCGCCAGCGGATCACGGACCCGGGCGCACCGGGTCCACCGCGTCACCGCGTGCGCGTCCGGCTCGGCCATCTCGTCGGGCTCCGACGGGGGCGCCTGCCCTAGCAGGGCGTGCTCGCGGCACCAGGTGTCGTCGTAGACCGTGTGCAGATAGCGGTGCGGGCCGTCGGGGAAGATCGCGGCGATCCTGGTCCCGGCGGGGTGGGTGCGCGCCGCCCATCCGGCCACCAGCGCCACCGCCCCGACGCTCCAGCCGCCGGACGCGTAGTGGCGGCGGGCGAGTTGCCGGCAGGCCCAGACGGCCTCGGCCGGGGCCACCCAGTGGACCTCGGCGAAGGCCGCGTAGTCGACGTTGTCCGGGTGGATGCTGGAGCCCAGGCCGCGCATCAGCCGGGGGCCCGCCGGCTGGCCGAAGATCGCCGAGCCGACCGAATCCACCCCGATGAGCGCCAGCCGCGGGAAGACCTCGCGCAGCACGGCGCGGACACCGGCGGAGTGGCCGCCGGTGCCGACCGCCGCCACCAGCACGTCGATCCGGCCGAGTTGGGCGATCAGCTCGGCCGCCAGCGGCCGGTAGGCGGCGACGTTGTCGGGGTTGCGGTACTGGTCCGGGCAGTAGGCGCCCGGGGTGCGGGCCAGCAGCTCGGCGACGCGCTCGCGGCGAGCCGCCTGCCAGCCGCCCTCGGGATGCGGCGCGGCGACCTGGACGACCCGTGCGCCCAGCGCGGTCAGCAGGCGGGCGAGCGGAGGTTCGAGGCCGGGGTCGGTCACCACGGTGACGGGGTGGCCGTAGGTCAGCCCGGCCAGGGCGAGGCCGAGGCCGAGGGTGCCGCTGGACGACTCGATGATCGGGGCGCCCGGCGCGAGTTCGCCGCGCCGGCGGGCCTCGCGGACCATGTGCAGGGCGGGCCGGTCCTTGAGGCCGCCCGGGTTGGCCCCTTCCAGCTTGGCGTGGAATCCGCGGCCGGGCGGGGCGAAGGGTTCGTCCACCCACAGGACCGGGGTGTCGCCCACGAGATGGGCGGGGCGCCGGGCGATGAGCGGACGGGGTCTACGGGGCGTACGAGGTGTGCGGGGCGTTCCGGGCGTACGGGGCTCGAACGGTTCGGGCAGGGAGAGGTGCATGGGCGTACGGCTCCTTCACGCCCGGCGGCGGTGCGCCGGGCGCTGTGCGGGTGGGGGGCGCGCGGGCACACCCCGCGCCGCGTACCGGTGCCGGGGTGTGCGGGCGGCGTCCTACTGCCGCAGCACGCAGCTGAGCACGAGCGAGGAGCCGGAGCGGCAGGAGGGCGAGCGGCTGAACCGCCGGTGCCACGCGGGGTGCGCGAGGCGGTCGCCCGTCACGGCGGGCGGCGGCGGCTGGTGTGCCCCGCCGTCGGGCACGGTGTCGTCGAGGGCGGCGCGCGGCCGGTCCGCCGTGTGAGCGCCGTGACCGTCCGCCGCGTGCCGGTGGCCGGGGGGTGGCGCGGTCGAGCCCCGGCCGTCGGTCGCGTCCGCGAGGTGCGGAACGGGCTGCGCCAGCACGGGACTCGGGTCCGGGCCGGCGGAGGAGCAGGCGTGCACCGCGCCGGTGAGGTGGGCGGCGATGACCAGGACGAGGCCGAGCAGCAGGGCGGCGCGGCGTGAGCGTCCCGCGCTCCCGCCCCCGCTGTCCCGCATCCTGATCACATGCGCAGGGTAATCGGCAAGTGACGTCGTGTCATGGCGGCGGCGGTGCGACACACCCGCCCGGGGCCTCCCGCACTCCGGAGGCGGGGCGGCCGGGGGACGCCCGTCGGCCGCACGCACGGCGGCGGCCCGCTTCTCCCCCTCGGTGCCGGCCTCACCGCCTCGGACACCCGCGCACCCCTTCCTCGGCCCGAGCAGCGACCCGACGGCGGGCGTGGCCGGGGACGGCGGGCCCGGCAACGGGACCTTGCCGCGCACGGGGCGGCAGTCCAAAGGAGCTGGCCGGCCGTACCTCGGCGGCGACGAGCCGGGAATGCCTTCGGCCATGACGCGGACCGGCGGCTACGGAAGCGCCGGGTCCGTCATCGACCTCCTCGGCCGACATCGACCCGGCCAAGCGCCCGAAGACCGCGCCCCAGGCCTCCGACCGGTCCGCGACGTCATCGCGCGGCCCGCCGCGTTCGGCCCGGACACGGTCCGCCTGAGCCCGTACGAGAGCGATCCCCGGCAGTGGGCGGTACTCGGTGGCGCGGTGTATTTCCTGTACCGGGTACCAGGTACCGGGTGAAGGGCAGCGCCTTCCGGTTCTCCGGGCGGTACGACCGGCTCGGGTGACGGTCCGCTCTCGGTGGTGCGCGGTACGACGCACGGGTCCGGCTCCCCCGCGTCCGCTGGACGCGGCCGGCGCGCGCCCGAGGGTCCGGCGCGCGCAGGGGTCCCCGCCGCGGGCGGAGCGGTGACCCGCGTACCGGGCCGCGAGGCCGCGCGGACGCGATGCGGGGAGGCGTCCGCGCGGCCGGCCTGTCGCCGGATCAGCTCGTCGCGCGAACCGCTTCCCGGATCAGGTCGGCGACCGCCCTCGGCCGGGAGACGGCGACGGCGTGCGAGGCGTCCTCGACCTCGATCACGGTCGCCCCGGCCCGCTTCGCACCGAAGCGCTCCACCTCCGGGTTGATCGCGTTGTCCGCGCCGGCCACCAGGGCCCAGGACGGCTTGGTCCGCCACGCGGCGGCCGGTGCCTTCTCCTCGAAGGCCGCCGCGGCGAGTGGGCGCTGCGCCGCGGCGAGGACCTTGGTCACGTCAGCGGGCACATCGGCGGCGAAGACCGACGGGAAGGCGTCCTCGGCGATGGTGACCTCGACGGCCGGGTCGCCGCCCGCGACGGGATACGTCCACTCCTTGAGGTTGCTCACCAGCGGCGACAGCGGGAAGCGGCCCTGCAGTTCACCGAGGCTCTCGCCCTCCTCCAGGGCGTAGGCGGCGATGTAGACGAGGCCGACGACGTTGTCGGTGGTGCCGGCCACGGTGATGAGCGCGCCGCCGTAGGAGTGGCCGACCAGGATGACGGGGCCGTCGATCTGGGACGCGACGGAGGCGACGTACGCGGCGTCGGCCACCAGGCCGCGCAGCGGGTTCGGCGGCGCGATCACGGGGATGCCGGCGCTCTGCAGGTCATCGATGACCCCCGACCAGCTGGCGGCGTCCGCGAAGGCGCCGTGGACGAGGACGACGGTGGGCGTGGTGGTGCTCATGGCTGGGGTGTCTCCTCGGTGTCAGGCGGTGTGCAGCGCGGCGTGCAGCGTACGGACGGCCATGGTGATGGCGGCCTCGGCGGCGTGGGTGCCGCGCAGGGCGTTGAGCATCACGAAGTCGTGGATGATCCCCTGGAAGCGCACCGCGGTGACCGGCACGCCCGCCGCGCGGAGCTTGTCGGCGTACGCCTCGCCCTCGTCGCGCAGCACGTCCGCCTCGCCGGTGATGACCAGCGCCGGCGGCAGGTCCGCGAGCTGTTCGGTGGTGGCGCGCAGCGGGGACGCGGTGATCTGGGCGCGCTCGGACTCGTCGGTGGTGTACTGGTCCCAGAACCACTGCATGCCGTCGCGGCGCAGGAAGTAGCCGGTGGCGAACTGGTGGTAGGACGGCGTGTCGAAGTTCGCGTCCGTGACCGGGTAGAACAGCACCTGCTGGACCAGCGGGACGCCGCCGCGCTCCTTGGCCATCAGCGTCAGCGCCGCCGTCATGTTGCCGCCGACGGAGTCACCGGCCACGGCGACGCGGGAGCCGTCGAGGCCCTTGGTCGCGCCCTGCTCCACCACCCACCGGGCGACCGCGAAGTTCTGCTCGATCGCGACCGGGTAGCGGGCCTCGGGCGAGAGGTCGTACTCCGGGAAGACGACCGCTGCCGCCGCGCCGACGGCGAGTTCGCGCACCAGCCGGTCGTGGGTCCGCGCGTTGCCGAAGACCCAGCCCGCGCCGTGGATGTAGATGATGACGGGCAGGGTGCCGGTGGTACCGGCGGGCTTCACGATCCGCGCCCGGACACTGCCCGTCGGGCCGCCCGAGACGGTGATCCACTCCTCGTCGACCGCCGGCTCGGCTATGTCGCCGGACTGCACCTCGTCGACCGCCTTGCGACCGTCCGCCGGGGCCAGGTCGAACAGGTACGGCGGGTTGGCGGTCGCGGCGGCGAACTCGGCCGCGGCCGGTTCCAGTACCGGCTGGGCCGGAGTGAGGGCATCGGACATGGGTATCTCCTGGAATTGCGTCGGGGAGGCCGGTCGTCCCGGCACACGGCCCGGATGGGGTGCTGCGCGCTTCCGGCGCCGCTGGAGTGCACGTTAGAACCGCCGTGGACGCGCCGGTTGCCTGTCAGCGCACGCCTGGCGTGCTCACAGTGCACGACGGCCGCACCCGGTCCGGCCTGCGGGCGGACGCCCCGCACCCGCACCGCCCGCCGGTGTGCGCCGAGTGCGCTGTGGGGAACGTTTCCGTGCACGGACGGGACACCCGGGGGCGTCCACCGGGCCTAGCGTGGCGGCACAGCGGTCGCGGTCCGCACAGTGACCGACGGCGAACTCCCGCGCCGGCGCCGCTCTTTCCATCCATCGCCCTTCCCGTCCGCCGCGGCCGAACCCGGCGGACCCGCGAAGACGCTCATCCCGGAGGTCCCGCACACGTGTCTGCAATGCCGGTCGGCGGGCTGGTTCCCCAGGCCGCCGACAATGCCGCGGAGCTCGTCGTCCGCAACGCGAAGATCCATACGGGGGACCCGCGCCGCCCGCAGGCCGAGGCGCTCGCCGTACGGGACGGTGTCCTCACGGTCGTCGGTGACGACCAGGACGTGGCCCCGCACATCGGTCCGGCCACCCAGGTGGTGGACGCCCTCGGGCGGCGGATGGTCCCCGGTCTCAACGACGCCCATCTGCATGTGATCCGCGGCGGGCTCAACTATGTGCTGGAGCTGCGCTGGGACGGGGTGCCGACACTCCGTCAGGGCCTGGCGATGCTGCGGGAACAGGCCGCTCGGACGCCGAAGGGCCAGTGGGTGCGGGTGGTCGGCGGCTGGTCGGCCGAGCAGTTCGCCGAGCGGCGGCTGCCGACCGCAGCCGAACTGAACGCGGCTGCCCCCGACACCCCGGTGTTCGTCCTGCACCTGTACCAGTCGGCCGTCCTCAACCGGGCGGCGCTGCGGGCCGCCGGGTTCGACAAGAACACGCCCGACCCGAGGGGCGGACAGATCGTCCGCGGCCGGGACGGCGAGCCGACGGGCATGCTGCTGGCCGCGCCCAGCGCCCTCGTCCTGTACTCGACGCTGGCCAAGGCGCCGGTGCTGGAGGGCGAGGACCGCAAGGTCTCTACCCGTCACTATCTGCGCGAACTCAACAGGTTCGGTCTGACCTCGGCGATCGACGCCGCCGGCGGGTTCCAGAACTTCCCCGAGAACTACAGCACGGTCATCGAGCTGGCGCGGGCCGGTCAGCTGTCGCTGCGCATCGCCTACCACCTCTTCCCGCAGACCGCGGGCCAGGAGCTGGCCGATCTCACCCGCTGGACCGAGACGGCGAGCCCCGAGGACGGCGACGCCTGGCTCCGTCTCAACGGGGCCGGGGAGAATCTCACCTGGGCGGCGGCGGACTTCGAGAACTTCGCCCAGCCGCGCCCCGAACTCGGCGCCTATGAGCCGGAGTTCGAGAAGGCGGTCCGGCTCCTCATGGAGAAGGGCTGGGGTTTCCGGCTGCACGCCACCTACGACGAGACCATCCGCCGGGACCTCGCGGTCTTCGAGAAGCTGGCGGCCGAGGGGCTGTTCCCGGCCGGGAACCGCTGGTTGTTCGACCACGCCGAGACCGTGTCTGCCCACAGCCTCGACCGGGTCGCCGCGCTCGGCGGAGCCATGTCCGTCCAGAACCGGCTGTCCTTCCAGGGCGAGGCGTTCCTGCGCCGCTACGGCCCGGGGAAGGCCGCGGACGCCCCGCCGATCCGGGCCATGCTCGAACGCGGCCTGACCGTGGCGGCGGGGACGGACGCCACCCGGGTCTCCAGCTACAACCCCTGGATCGCCCTGCACTGGCTGGTGAGCGGACGCAGCGTCGGCGACCTCGTGCTCCGGCCGCCCGGCAACCGCGTCGACCGGCGGACCGCCCTGCGCATGTTCACCGTCGCCGGTGCCGAACTGACCGGCGAGGAGCAGGTCAAGGGCGTGCTGCGGCCCGGCTGTCACGCCGACCTCGCCGTACTGTCGGACGACTTCTTCACCGTGCCCGAGCCGGAGATCGCACACATCGAGTCGCTGCTCACGGTCACCGGCGGCCGGATCGTCTACGCCGCCGGCGAGTACGCCGGGCTCGACGAGGAGCTTCCCGCGGTCACTCCCGAGTGGAGCCCGGTGGCGCACTTCGGCGGCTACCAGGCGGCCCGGCCGTCCCGGTCGGCGGGCGCGCGCCAGGCGGCGGCGCTCGGCGAGGCCGTCGCCGAGTCGGAGCAGCACCGCGCGTGGCGCGAGCGCCGGGGGCTGCTCCCGGCCGCCGCCGACACGCCGTTCGATCCCTGTTTCCTCTGAACTCCCGGCGGGTGCAGGGCATTTGCCCCCGCCCCCGCCGGGTCTCCGTCCCACTGTTTCGTACTGACACCGAGAGAGGTTCCCCTCATGGTCGACATCGCCCAGGTCACCGCGTCCCCCAGCCCCGACCTGCTGACGCCCGACAACTGTGCGGTGCTGTTCGTGGACCACCAGCCGCAGATGTTCTTCGGCACCGGAAGCGGCGACCGCACCGCGATCATCAACGCCACCGTGGGTCTGGCCAAGGCCGCCAGGGTGTTCGACGTTCCCGTCGTGCTCAGCACCGTGGCCGCCGAGTCCTTCTCCGGCCCGATCATGCCGCAGCTGCCCGCGGTCTTCCCCGACCACAAGATCATCGACCGCACCTCGATGAACGCCTGGGAGGACTCCGCGTTCGTCGAGGCCGTCAAGGCCACCGGCCGCAAGAAGATCGTCATAGCCGGTCTGTGGACCGAGGTCTGCGTCGTCCTGCCGGCACTCTCCGCCCTCGCCCAGGGCTACGAGGTCTACGTGGTCACCGACGCGTCCGGCGGCGTCAGCCCGCAGGCCCACGAGCACGCCGTCCAGCGCATGGTCCAGGCCGGTGTCGTCCCGGTCACCTGGGTGCAGGTGCTCCTGGAGCTCCAGCGGGACTGGGCCCGTACCGAGACGTACGTGCCGGTGACCGACGTGGTCAAGGAGCACGCCGGCGCCTACGGCCTCGGTGTCGTCTACGCGCAGGCCTTCATCGGCGCCCACGCGGCCGGCTGACCCCACACCCGGCGAAGGATCAAGGACCGAATCAGGAACAGGAAGGAAGACATGGATGCGGGACTGCTGGTCCTCCGGCTGGTGGCGGGACTCCTCGTCGCCGGGCACGGAGTGCAGAAGGTGAGCTACCGGCTCGGGGGCCACGGCTTGGCAGGCGGAACCGAGGAGTTCCGGCACGACGGCTTCGTCGGGGGCCGGCTGACCGCGGTCGTCGCGGGCGCCAGTCAGATCGGTGCCGGCCTGTTCCTGACCGCAGGTCTGCTCACGCCCCTGGCGGCGATGGCCGCCATGGGCGTGATGACCGTCGCGGGCACCGTGAAGTGGCACCACGGCCTCTGGGTGCAGAACGATGGCTACGAGTACCCCTTGGTCCTCGTCGTGGTCTCCGCCTCGCTGGCCCTGACCGGGCCTGGCCGCTGGTCCGTGGACCACGCCCTGGGGATCGCCCCGTGGCCGGTGTGGGTCGCCGTCGCCGCGATCGTGATCGGCCCCGCCAGCGGGCTGCTGACCCGCCTGGTGCTGCACCGCGCGCCGAGGGCGCCGGAAGGGAGGACCCATGCGCAGCCTGCTGACTGACGCTGCCCGCACGCTGGTACCGCCGAGCGGGGACCGCCATGGCCCGCTTCCTCCGCTGATGCTGACGCTGACCGTGGTCACCGGTCTCGTCGACGCGGTGAGTTATCTGGCGCTGGGGCACGTCTTCGTCGCCAACATGACGGGCAACGTGGTGTTCCTCGGTTTCGCGCTGGGCGGCGCGGCGAGTCTGTCCGCGCTCGCCTCGGTCGTCGCGCTGGTGGTGTTCCTCCTCGGCGCGCTGTCCGGGGGCTGGCTGGCGACCCGGTCCGGCGGGCACCGCGGGCGTCTGCTGACGACGGCGACCGCCGTGCAGACGGTCCTGGTCGGGGTCACCGTCGTCGTCACGGCGGTCGTCGACGGCCGGGTCACCCCCGGGGTCCAGTACACGCTCATCGTGTGCCTCGGGCTGGGTATGGGTCTGCAGAACGCGGTCGCCCGGCGCCTCGGGGTCCCTGACCTCACCACGACCGTCCTGACACTGACCCTCACCGGTCTTGCGGCGGACTCCCGTGCGGCGGGGGGCGCGGCGCCGAGGCCCGGCCGCCGGATCCTGTCCGTGATCGCCATGCTGCTGGGCGCGTTCGTGGGAGCGGAGCTCGTCCTGCACGACCGTCTCGTGCTGGCGCTGGGGCTGTCCGTGCTGCTCCTCGCGCTCACCTCGGCGGTGACGCACCGCCTGTCCGCATCCGACCCGGCCTGGACCAGGCCGCCGTCCTGAGGTCCCGCCGGAGCGCGTCGCAGCGGCCGGGGCGCCCCCCCTCACCGGGGGCGCCCCGGCCCCGCTGCGTGCCGGTCCCCGGCGTCCGGCCCCGGTGCCAGGGCGGTGACCGCGTCCCCCGCACCGGACCAGGGCCCGGAGTCCTGCGCCGACGGATCACCTCCCGTGCGCTCTCGGGCACCGGGTGCCGTCCCGCGACCGCGCCGAGCTCACGGAGCGCATGCACCAGGTGGCGCGCTCGCGGCGCCGTACGGGGGCCCTCGCGTGGGGGCTCTACCAGGACGGCAACGACCCGGAACCCTTCATCGAGGGCTACCTCGTCTACTCCTGGGCCGCGCTGAATTCCCGGGTGCGGAAATCCGCAGAACCGAAGGGCGTGACGTTTCGCAGGAAAAGCCACGCCACTGGAATTCGGCTGCTCATGGGAGAAGCCGGCCGCCGGATGTGACGGCCGGCGGGGTGGTTCAGCCCAATTCGGTGTCCAGCCATTGCAGGACCTCGGGTGTCACGGTGTCGACCAGGTCGGCGAACTCCTCGTGCCGCTTGAGGAACTTGGCCACGTACGGGCAGACGGGCACGATCCGCTTGCCGGAGTTCCGTACGTCGGTGAGTGCCTCCTGGACCAGCCGGGCGGCGAGGCCCTGGCCGGCGAACTCCTCGTCGATCTCGGTGTGGTAGAAGACGCGCTGGTCACCGCGGTCGCGGTAGGCGGTGAGACCGGCGCGCTCGCCGTCCACGCGTATCTCGTAGCGATTCCTGGCGTCCACGCGCTCGACGACCGGGGCGGGGGAAGGCTGGCTCATCGGATGCCTTTCGAAAGAGGGTCAGTGACGCGGCGGATTCCGCCGCGGAGTGAGCGTGGCATGGGGCAGGACAGGCGCGGGAAGGCGCTCTCCCGGATATCCGTCGACGGTGCCGAAACGGTCGGATGAATTCTGCCAGTCCGCCCGGGCCCTGACGATGTCCTCATGGCTTCGGCCGATGAAATTCCACCACATGACGATCTCTTCCTCGAATGGGGTGCCGCCGAGGAGGACCGCACGTGCGGTGTCGTCGGACTCGTTCGCCAGGGTGAGCGTGCCGGGGCCCGGGTGGACGTAGCCCAGCTCGGCGGGGCGCAGCAGGGTGTCGGCGAGGCGGACGGATCCCTGGTCGACCAGGAGTCCGTGCTCGAAGCCGGGGTCGACCGCGAGCGTGACGGACGTGTGCGGCCGGAGCGCGATCTCGGCGCCGAGCAGGGGCGAGAAGGCTGGCACCGGGGAGGTGACCCCGGCGAGGGAGCCCAGGAAGACGCGGATCTCGGCACCCTCGGTCCGTACGGGCTCGGGGACGTGGTGCTGGAAGTCGCGTGCGGTGCCGCGGTGCTCCTCGGGCAGGGCCACCCAGAGCTGGACGCCGTGCAGGACCGTGGTCCGCCCGGTGGAGACCTCCGTGTGGGCGATGCCGTGGCCGCCGGTCATGAGGTTCAGCTCGCCGGGCCGGACGAAGGCGTGGCTGCCCAGGCTGTCGCGGTGCTCGATCTCTCCGCTGAAGAGCCAGCTCACCGTCTGCAGACCGGTGTGCGGATGCGGGGCGACGTCCATGCCGCCGGTCACGGAGACGTCGTCCGGGCCGTAGTGGTCGGCGAAGCACCATGCGCCGATCAGGGTCCGGGAGCGCTGCGGCAGGGTGCGCCGTACGGTCATCGCGCGCGGGCCGCCCAGGGGGACGTCGCGCGGGGCCAGCACCTCGACCCGTGGCGTCCCGCCCGGCGGCTCGCCGGCGTCCTCCTCGCCGCGCCGCGCCTCCCTGGGCTCCGCCTCGACATCGCTCATGGTGATCACCTCTCAGCCCGAATGTTGTTCTACATTCAACCATCATGGAGGCGGGCAGGTCCCACGCGCCGTCACAACGGGTCCGCGGGCGGCGGGACGACACCTCGTCCGCCTGTCGGCGGCCTTCCCCCTCGGGCCCCACCGTACGGCCACCGCCGCCTCCTTTCGCCGGACAGTCGCAGACGGAGCGGCACGGGAGGCGATCCCGCCGGTACCCGTGCGCTGACAGGCGGCTGCGCGTGCGCTCCCAGGCAAGGCGGCCACCGCTTCGACCCCTAGCGTCGACCGCGTACGTGAGCACGGCACCAGCAGGAGGAACACCATGACCACCGCCGCCAAGCCCAGCAGCAGCCAGCCGTGGCTGCATCAGAAGGGCGCGGTCATCCAGGAGTTCGGGACCGTCAAGCAGTTCCCGATCGCCCTGTCCTACGAGGCGCGCGTGTACGCGTGCCAGCGCCTGAACAAGGTGCTGGCGGACACCCAGATCCTCTACGGCCTCTACAAGAAGCACCACTGGAACATGCGCGGCGCGACCTTCTACCAGCTGCATCTGCTCCTGGACAAGCACGCCGGCGAGCAGCTGGAACTGGTCGACGTCCTCGCCGAGCGGGTCCAGACCCTGGGCGGCGTCGCCGTGGGCGATCCCCGGCACGTCGCCGAGATCACCTCGATCCCGCGCCCGCCGGACGGCGTGGAGGAGGTCCCGGCGATGCTCTCGCGGCTCCTCGCGGCCCACGAGACCATCCTGACCGAGGCCCATGACGCCGCCTCCCGCGCCGCCGAGCTGGGCGACGACGGCACGAACGACCTGCTGGTCTCGCAGATCGTCCGCACCGGTGAACTCCAGGCGTGGTTCCTGGCCGAGCACCTGGTGGACACCCCGCTGGTCCGTTCCTGAACCAGCCGGACGGGACCACGGACGGATCGCGCGCCGTCAGGACCGCCACTCCCCGGGAGTCCGGCACCCCGGCCGCACCGCTCCCGCGCCGGGCGGGGTCCGGCTGCGGCTCGCGCCGGGGCGGCGCCCGGCCGTCACCGGCCCCGGCGGGGCGGGCAGGTCGACGCCGGCGGCCGTCGCGGCCGGGCTGCACCCGCCGCACGGCGGACGCCTGCGCCATGTGCTCGACGGCCGGCCCGTCGCCGCCGATCCCCGCCGGTTCGCCCGTGCGGGCCGGCCGGTCAAGCCGCTGCCCGGCGCCCTGCGCCCTGCGCCCTGCGCGAGAACCTGCTCCTGGCCCGGCCGGCGGCGAGCGACCGCGGTCCGCGTCGGAGGCGGCCGGCCTGCCGGCCCTGCCGCTCGACGCACCGGCGGGCCCCGGCGGGCGGCTGCCGCCCCGGGGGCAGCGCGGGCGCCCGGCCATCGCGCGCCGTGCCGCGCCAGCCGCCGGTGCCGCTCCTCGACGGACCCGCGGCCGTTCTCGATCGCCCCACGGCGAAGGCCCTGCCGGCCGCGCCGCCCCGGGCGCCGCCCGGGACCGCGACGGTGATCGCACTCCAGGAGCAGGACGTCGGCCTGCCGGAGCGGGAGCCGGCCCAGGCCGTCCGCCTCGGCCCCGTCGCCGTCGCCGCGCCGGGAGCCGGACGTCCCCGGTCGCGCTGACGGCGCCGGGATCCTCCTACGGCCCCGGCCGTCCGAGCACGGTGGTCACCGGCCCCCGGGTCCGCGGGGCCGGCCGCCGCGGGTCGCACCGAATCCCGTCTCGTGGTCCCAGACGTGGGTGCACGAGGGGCACTGGAGGTGGATCAGGCTGCCGGTGTTCGAGAGCAGGTAGCGCCAGTGGTCCGTGCACCTGCGGCGCTCCTCGCAGGTGGGGCAGCCCAGGTGGTCCCGGCAGTTCGGGCAGGTCACCCAGGCGCGTCGCCCGATGTCCGCCTCGGGGTCAAGCGGCAGCACGGCCGTCCCCGCGCTGCGGGAGGACACCGGCGGCGACGAGGGTGTCGTACAGCCGCTGCTGCTCCTCGTCGAGGCCCGAGTACAGCAGCTCGTACGCCGCCTGCTCGTCGCGCATCACCTGCACGGGGTCCCAGTCGGCGCCCAGCGCCTCCATGACATGGGCACGCCGGGTCAGTTCATGGCCGGTGAGATCGACGGTGAAGTCGACCGGCTCGTCGGGACGGGGGGCATCAGGAACGGACATATCACCGAACTTAGGTAGCCCTTCTCCGCGACGGCAAGGGTACGTGGGGGACATCACAGCAGGTGGGGGGCGACGGACCGGCTTCCTGATCTCACGGATTCGCGCGATGTGACGGACCGTCCGCGCTGGCACGGTGTGGCTGGAAAGCGCACTTGCCGAAGGGCGGAGATCATGTCGCCGGAATCGTCCACGCCGGAACCCGGGCTCACGGGCACCCTCTACACCACCGAAGCGGTGCCGGCCCAGCGCCGGCGGGCGTACTGGCGCGAGGCCCTGTCCCGGACGTTCGGCGCCGTGGACATGGGCGTCCCCGACGAGGTCGACGGCGGCACGATCCGTACGTCCCCGCTGGGACCGATGCAGGTCGTGACGGTGGACGGCGATCCGCTGCGGGCCCGGCGGACCCCGCGGCTCATCGCGGGCTCCGCCGACGACGACTACGTGGTCGTGAAGCTGCTGACCAGAGGGGTCGCCCGGATCGAGCAGGACACCCGCGAGGCGTATGTGCGGCCGGGGCAGCTCTTCGTCTACGACATGGCACGGCCCGTACGGCTGACCCTGCCCGAGGCGTTCCGCACGAAGTCTCTCGTCCTGCCGCGCGAGGTCCTGGGCCTGAGCGAGTCGGACCTGCGGCAGATCACGGCGTCCGCGCTCGGCGCCGACTCGGCGCTCGGCGGGCTGCTGTCGCCGTTCCTGTCCCGGCTGGTGGACGCGGCCGGAACGTATCCGCAGCGGACGGGTGAGCTGATCGCCCGCAATGTCGTGGACCTGGTGCAGACGCTGGCCGAGGAGCGGCTCGGCGGGACCTGCGCGGACACCCCGAGCGGCGCCCGGATGTCGCTGCTGCGGATCCGCGCCTACATCGACCAGCGCCTCGCCGATCCGGATCTGACGCCGGACGCCATCGCCCGGGCCCACCACATCTCCGTGCGCTATCTGCACAAGCTGTTCCAGCTGGAGGACATCACCGTCAGCCGGTGGATCCAGCAGCGCCGGCTGGAGCAGTGCCGGCGCGATCTGGCCCGCCGGGAGCCGGCCGGGCGGACCGTCGCGGCGGTGGCCCACCGCTGGGGATTCACCAGCGCCTCCCATTTCAGCCGGGTGTTCCGGGCCGCCTACGGCGTCTCCCCCGCCGAGTGGCGGAACTCCGCCCTGGGCGCGGCCCGTTCGGCCCGGGAGCCGCGGGGCCTGAGCGCCTGAAGATCCGCTCCGGCCTCGTCCGCGAGGGCCGCACCGCCCGCTCGCCGTAACCATCGCATATGCGCTGAGCTGCCGTTTTTGCCATAGTGGGCCTCCGGAGTGCCGGCCGGGACGGCGGGTGCGGACAAGGAGGGGCTGGGCGTGACGGTGTCCGGCGGAGCGCTGTCCCGCAGCGGGCTGCGCGGCCGCGAGGCCGAACTCGAAGAGCTTCGGAGGCTGATCGCCTCGGTGGCACACGACGGAAGCGGCGCGCTCGCCCTGATCCGGGGGGAACCGGGCATCGGCAAGACCACGCTCCTCGGCGAAGCCGTCGCCGGGGCCGGTGCGGCGGGATTCTCCGTCGGCCTCGGCAAGGCCGACGAACTCCACCACCTCGTACCGCTGTCGTCGTTGGCGACCTGCGTCCTGCACGGCGACCGGCCGCTGCTGTCCGGCGATGCGCTGGCCGACCTCGCCCGCCGTCACGACCAGCGGATCTGGCTGGTGGAGCGCCTCGCCGAGGTGATCGAGGCCCGCGCGGGCCGGCTGCCGGTGCTGATCGCGCTGGACGATGTGCAGTGGGCCGATCCGCTCAGCAGGTTCGCCCTGACGCAGTTGCCGAGGCGCCTGCGGGCCTCACCGGTGCTGTGGCTGCTGACGGGGCGGCAGGGCGTCGGCGGCCCGGCGGAGGAGATCGTAGCCGCCGTACGCGACGAACTCCCGGTGCACACCCTCGCCCTGGGCCCGCTGTCCGGCGCGGCCATCGGGCAGCTGGCCGGTGACGCCCTCGGGACCGCCGCCGACGAGCGGGTGCGCGACCTGCTCGAAGGGGCCGGCGGGAACCCGTTCCTCGCGGTCGAGATGCTCGCCGGGCTGCGCGGCGCCGACGCCTCCGGTGCGCCGGTGCCCCCGGGACTCGTGGTGGGCGTGCGCGGCAGGCTCCGGTCCCTGCGCCCCGGCACGCTGCGCTTCCTGCAGATGGGGGCGGTGCTGGGACGCGGTTTCGGCTTCCACGACGCCGCGGCGCTCTGCGGCCGGCCGCCCGTCGAGCTGATCGAGGCGCTGGAGGAGGCGGTGGGCGCGGGACTGCTGGACGACGACGGCGAACGGCTGGTGTTCCGGCACGATCTGCTGCGCCAGGCGGTGTACGTGGACATCCCGCCCTCGGCCCGGAAGGCGCTGCACCGGGAGGCCGCCGGCCGGCTCGTCGCCGCCGGCCACCAGCCGATCGACGTGGTGTCACACATCCTGCGCGGGGCCCTGCCCGGCGACGAGGAGGCGGTGACGCTGCTGCGGCGCGCTGCCGCCGACGTCCTGCCGGTCACCCCGGGCCTCGCCGCCGACCTGGTGACGCGCGCCCTGGAACTGGTGCCGACCGCCCGGCCGTTGTGGTACGCCGTGGGTGAGCAGGCCATCGGCACCTTGACCCGGGCCGGCCGGTACCGGGAGGCGCTGGCGACCGGCGACCGGCTGCTGGCGGGCCTGCCGCCGGTCCGGACGTTCGGCCGGCTGCAGGCCGCCCTCGGCGCGACGCTGTGGAACATGGACCTGGCCGACGAGTTGCGCCGCCGCGCCGACGCGGCCCTCGCGGTCGCCGGCACCGCCCCGGAGGTCGGCGCGCGTCTCACCGCTCTGCGCGCGCTGGCCCTGTCCCGGGGGCACGATCTCGCGCCGGCGCGTGCGGCGGGCGAGGACGCGCTGCGGGCCGCCGTCGCGACCGGCGACCGGGAGGCCCATGTCCAGGCCCTGTTCGCGCTCGGTGAGATCGCGCTCAACGCGGGCGAGAACTCCGTGGCGCTCGAACGGTTCACCGCGCTGCGCGCCGTCGATCCCGCGTTCTTCCCCGAGGAGATCGTCGCGTACCAGCACATGGACGACTTCCGGAGTGGCGAGCGGCTGCTCGCCAGGGCGGCGGACGGATTCGGGGGGATCCGCGAGGCGATGCTGCTGTGGGCGCAGGGGCAGCAGCATCTGGGGCTCGGCCGGCTCGACGACGCCGACGCCGACTTCGTGACGATGGAGCGCCTGGAGGACGACGTACAGGTGCCCGTCCAGCAGGTGAACGCGCGGGTGATCCGCTCCCGGATCGCCCTGCTGCGCGGTGATCAGGAGGCGGCCCGGCAGCATCTGGCGCAGGCGCGGGAGAGGCTGGCGGCCAAGCCGAACCCGGGCAACACCGCGGCGGTGCGGTTCCTGGAGGCGGTCCACGCGGACGCCGACGGGGACGTGTCGCTGGCCGTCGACCGGATCCGCCGGGTGCAGGAGCAGGGGCCGCTGCTGCGCTGGCGGCTGCTGCGCACCTGGGTCGGCTCCGCTGTCCGGATGGCCGTGCGCGGCGCGGACCACCGGCTCGCCGAGGACCTGGCCGCGCAGGCGGAATCCCACGCCGCGCGCAATCCCTCGGTGCCCACCGCCGCGGGGGTGGCGGCGCGGGCCCGCGGGCTCGTGACGGACGACCTCGCCCTGCTGGAACGTTCCGTCGCCCTGCTCGACGGCAGTCCGCGCCCGCTGGTCCGGGCCACGGCCCGCGCCGACCTCGGACGCGCGCTGCTGGCGGCGGGACGGAAACCCGAGGCCGTACGCGAACTGACCCGGGCCCATGAGGCGTTCGCCGCCTCGGGAGCGCACGCCGTGGCGGCCCGCCTGCGGCGCGATCTGCACGCCGCGGGGGCCACCGGCCGCGCGGCCACGGGCGGGCAGCGCCCCGTCCAGGGCTGGGCGTCGCTGACGGCCTCGGAGCGGAAGGTCGCGCGCCTGGTCGCCGAGGGCCACACGAACCGTACGGCTGCGGAGGCGCTCGTCGTCTCCCCGCACACGGTCAACACCCACCTGACCGCGGCCTTCCGCAAGCTGTCGGTCAACTCCCGTGTCCAGCTGGCCCATCTGGTGATGGCCCTGCCCGACGAGTGAGCGCACGCCTGGTACGTTCACGCGATGCCGGGCGGACCCGGATGCGCTTGGCTGGGCACCCCACCCAGCCGGAGGTCATGGAGTGCACGGCCCCACCCCCCTTCCGCCGACCGTCGTACTCGTGCACGACGCGTTCACCGACGCCTCGTCGTGGGCGGGGGTCGTCCGGCTCCTGCAGACCACCGGACTGACGGTGCTCGCCCCGGCGAACCCGCTGCGCGGACTCGCGCACGACGCCGCCTACCTCAAAACCGTGCTGCGCCGGCTGGACACCCCGGTCGTGCTGGCCGGCCACGGCTACGGCGGGGCGGTCGTCACCGAGGCCGCCGCCGGCACCGACAAGGTCGTGGCGCTGTGCTACGTGGCGGCGTTCGGCCTCGACGCCGGAGAGTGCCTGCTGGACGTCACGAGCCGCTTCGCTCCGGTGCCGGCGGCGGACGCGATGGTCGCCGCCGCCGTGCCCGCGCCCTGCTCCGCCGGCCCGCACCGCGAGCTGTACATCCGCGCGGAACGCTTCCCCCAGGTGTACGCCGCCGACCTGTCACCGCGGCTGGCCAGCGTGCTGTCCGTGGCACAACGCCCGATCGCCCAGCGGGCGCTGACCGCGCGGTCCGGCCCTCCGGCATGGGCGGGGGCGCCCTCCTGGTACGCCATCGCCGCCGCCGACCGGATGCTCAACCCCACCGCGCAGCGCTTCATGGCGCAGCGCATGGCGGCCACCGAGTACGTGCTGGACGCCTCGCACGCCGTGGTGCTCGCGCGGCCCGGCGGCGTGGCGGCGATGATCCGGGAGGCGGCGGCCCGCGGCTGTGCCCGTGGTGCCGCCGTGGACCTCTGAGCCGAAGATCAGCCAAGAAGTTGAATGCGATAGCATCCCCGATCGGACCGGAAGATGCCGCTATGGACCGTCTCGCCCTCACCTCCCGGGATCGGCACTCCGGCACCAGACCCCTCGGGAAGGCACCTCCATGATCTCACCGGTCAGAGCGCCGGCGCGGCGGCTCACCGCCCTGCTCGGAACCGTCGCGCTGGTACTGGCCGCCACCGGGTGCGGCGGCAGCTCCGGATCCGCCGGCCGCGAGGTGACCGCCATCACCGCGCTCGACTACTACACCGACACCACCGAGCACGCCCAGTGGGGCGAGCGCCTGACCGCCTGCGGCAAGGCCGCCGGCGTCACCGTCGAGCACCGGAGCGTCCCGGGAGCCTCGCTCGTCCCCGCGGTGCTGCGCCAGGCGGCGTCGCGGACCCTCCCCGACCTGCTGATGCTGGACAACCCCGATCTGCAGCAGATCGCCCGGACCGGCGCGCTGACCCCGCTGGGCCGATACGGCATCGACGCCCGCGGTTACGCCGAGGGCATCCGGTCGGCGGGCACCTACCGGGGCGAGGTGTACGGGCTGGCGCCCACGGTCAGCACGGTCGCCCTCTTCTACAACAAGGACATGCTCGCCGAGGCCGGTGTCGCCGTACCGACGACCTGGGACGAGCTGAAGACGGCCGCGGCCCGGCTGACCCGTCCGGGCCGCTACGGCATGGCGGTGGACGCGAACGCCTCGTTCGAGGGCACCTGGCAGTTCCTGCCCTTCCTGTGGTCCAACGGCGGGGACGAGCGGCGGCTGGACAGCCCGCAGGCCGCGCAGGCCCTCCGGCTCTGGACCGACCTCGTCGACAGCGGGTCCATGTCGAAGTCGGTGCTGAACTGGACGCAGGCCGATGTGCACGACCAGTTCGTCGCCGGCCGGACGGCCATGATGGTCAACGGCCCCTGGCGCACAGCCGCGCTGGACAGGACCGAGGGGCTGCGGTGGGGGGTGGCCCCGATACCCGTCCGCCGGCCGGGGCAGACCCTTGTCACCCCGCTCGGCGGCGAGGTGTGGACGGTCCCGCGCGGCCCCTCCGCGGCACGGCAGGAGAAGGCCGCCCGGGTCCTCGCCTGCCTGAACGACCCCGCGCGGATGCTCGCCGTGGCCGAGCAGTACCGCACGGTCCCCTCCCGCTCGGCGGTGGCGGCCCGCTACGCCCGGCGGGTCCCCTCGATGGCGGCCTTCGTCCGGAGCGTCGAGCGCTCCCGGTCCCGCACCGCACGGCTCGGCGTCGAATGGCCCCGGGCGGCGACCGGGATCTACACCGCCGTCCAGGCCGCCCTGACCGGCGAGCGGACACCGGAGGAAGCACTCAGGCATGCGCAGCGGATCGCCACGGATTCCTGACCGGGTCCGGCGGCGGCTCGCCCCGTGGCTGTTCCTGCTGCCCGCGACGGCCTATCTGCTGCTGTTCCTCGGCTACCCGGTCGTCAAGACCCTCGTGATGAGCTTCCAGCAGTACACGGCCACGACGTTCTACACCGGTTCAGCGCCTTTCGCGGGGCTCCGCAACTACGCGAAGGTCCTGTCGTCGGACCTGTTCTGGCCGACCGTGCTGACCACGGTCGTGTTCACCGCCGCCTCGCTGCTCGGGCAGTTCGTGCTCGGGCTGGCCCTCGCCCTGTTCTTCCGGCGGAGGTTCCCGCTCGGCGGCGTGCTCAGGTCGCTCCTGCTGCTGCCGTGGCTGCTGCCCCTGGTCGTCTCCGGCACGACCTGGCGATGGATGCTCGACACCGACTCGGGAGTCGTCAACCGCGTGCTGCGCGACCTGCACCTGGTGTCGTCCGGGGTGCCCTGGCTCACCGGCACCGACGAGGCGCTGGTCTCGGTGATCCTGGTCAACGTCTGGGTGGGCATCCCGTTCAACACCGCGCTCCTGTACAGCGGCCTCCAGGACATCCCGGCCCCGCTGTACGAGGCGGCGAGGCTGGACGGCGCCGGCCGGACGGCGACGTTCCGGCACATCACCTGGCCGCTGCTGCGCCCGGTGGCCGGTGTCGTGCTGGTGCTGGGCGCGGTCTACACCGTCAAGGTGTTCGACCTCGTCCTCGTGGTGACGGGCGGCGGACCGGCCGGCGCCACCGAGACCCTGGCCACCCGGTCGTACGCGCTGTCCTTCGAGCAGTTCGAGTTCGGGCGCGGCGCCGCGACGGGCAATCTGCTCATCCTCGTCTCGCTCGGCTTCGCCTACGTCCATCTGCGCGCGCGCCGTCGCGCCCTGAACTCCTGAGGGGCACCGCCGTGAAGCGCGCGTCCGCACCCGGCCCGCTGTCCACGCTCGCGGGGATCGTCCTGCTCGCGCTGATGCTGTTCCCGGTCTACTGGATGGTGAACGCCTCGCTGCAGCCGACGGGAAACGTCCTGCGGGCAGGCTGGTTCCCCCGGCATCCGGACTTCGGCGGCTATGCCACCGCCCTGCGCGATCAGGGACGGAGCCTCGTCACCAGCGTCGTCGTGGCGTTCGGCAGCGTGGTGCTGAGCCTCGCGCTCGCCGTGCCGGCCGCCTACGCGCTGGCCCGGTTCCCGCCGCGGGGCACCACGCCGGTGCTCTTCGGGATCCTGGTCGCCCAGGCGGTGCCGGGCATCGTCGTGGCCGACGCGCTGTACGGCGCCTACAGCGACCTGGGGCTCTTGAACTCCTTCGGCGGGCTGGTCCTCGCCGACTCGACCGCCGGGGTGCCCTTCGCGATCCTCCTGCTGCGCGCCTCCATGCGGGGCATTCCGCGGGAGATCATCGAGGCCGCCCGGGTGGACGGCGCGGGGCGGCTGCGCGTCCTGCGCTCCGTGGTGCTTCCGCTGAGCGTGAACGCGCTGATCACCGCCGGCCTCTTCGTCTTCCTTCTCGCCTGGGGCGACTTCCTGTTCGCGCTCACGCTGAACACCACGGACAGGGTGCGGCCGGTGACCGTCGGCCTCTACCAGTACGTCGGCGCGCACACGAACGACTGGAACGCCCTCATGGCCACCGCCGTCCTGGCGTCCGTCCCGGCGTCCGTGCTGCTCGTCCTCGCCCAGCGCCACATCACCGCCGGGGTCACCGGAGGCGCCCTCGACTGAGCCCGGCCGGGAACCGGGCACGGCGTCGGCTACTCCCGGCGGTCCACGCCGAGGTCCATGTCGACGTCGTACCCGGACTCGGCGCCGCCGAGCGTGGGGTGCGCGATGTCCGTTCCGAGGTCGAACGCCGCACCGTCGACGGCGCCGTCCAGCTCGGCCTCCTCGTGTTCGGCCCGCGCGCGGCGGTGATGTTCGGCCAGCCGCTCCTTGAGGTGCCGAAGGCGCGCGTGGCCGCCTTTGTCCGGACCTGGTTCTCTGCTGTTCATCGGTCGGTTCTCCATATCGGGAGGCCCGCCGTGCGGTGCGGGCGATAGCGGCGAAGATGCTCTCAGTGGCTCTCGGCCCGGGGGATCACATGCGTCGCGGCCTCCTTCGCCGACGGCCCGCCATCGCGCGGCGTCCGGCTCGCTCGTCACGGCCTCCTCGTCGACGAGTTCCCCGTCCGTGCCCGGATGTCACCGCGGCCGTCGTTCTCCGGGACACCGGTCGTGACGGCCTTGGCCGTGTGGCTGCCGCCGAAGGTCGCCTCCCAGCTGATGACGAAGGCGCCCGGGGTGACGTAGACGTGTGTGGTGTCGTACTGGGCGCCGACCGCCGTGCTGGAGGCCGGCGCGGCGGCGGCCTCGCTCTGGGCCGAGAAGGGCGCCCCGGATCCCACCACGCTCACCGCCACCATGAGCACCGGCAGCACCCCTGCCATCACCTTGCGCTTCATCACCGTCCCCTCCGTCGAAACCATCCGCACCGAAAGCTAGGGAACGAGGACGGGGCCGACCGGGCCGGCAGTGCCCCGGGTGGTGCCTGTCAGCGCACAGCGCGGACCTCCGCGGGGTCCGGGGCCGGCTCGGCCGTGGCCGCCGCGGCAGCGCGCCACTGCGCCGGCGACATGCCGTAGCTTTCGCGGAAGGTCCGGCTGAAGTGGGACGGGCTGGTGAAACCCCAGCGGGCGGCCACCGCGGCGATCGCCCTGTGGGCCGCGCCCGGCTGGGCGAGTTCCCCGCGCGCCCCCTCCAGGCGCCGGGCCCGCACCCAGGAGCTGACGGTGGTGCCGTGCTGCTGGAACAGCCGGTGCAGGTAGCGCAGCGAGATGCCGTGCTGATCGGCGATGTCCTGCGGGGCGAGTCCGGGCTCGGCCAGCCGGTCCTGCACGGACGCCGTGATCCGCTCCCACAGCGCGGGCACGGGCCGGCTGCCGGCCTGTTCGAGGGCCACGGTGGCCAGGATCTCCGCCGTCACCTGGGCGAGCTGCTCGCGCCGGCTCGCCGGGGCCCGGGGGATCTCCTCGACGAGCCCGCACAGCAGCGGCAGCAGCAGGGCTGCCGCGCCCTCCCCCGCGTCGTCCACGACGGTGGCCGTGAGCACGGACAGCTGCCTTTCGTCCAGGTGCAGGTGTGCCCTGGGCAGCACGAGGGTCCGGGCCCGCTGCGACCGCGGCAGGACGATCCGGAACGGGCGTCGTGCGTCGAGGAACGCCCATCGGCCGGGGAGGAGTTCGGCGCCGCGGCCGTCCTGGAGGAGTAACGCGGTGCCGTCCAGCTGCCGGCGCACCAGGATGTGGGTGCGGCCGTCGGCCGCCACCGACCGGGCACCGCGCACGAGCGTGCCCGGGCCGGACTCCTCCGTGGCGATCTGGAGCGGCCCCCAGCGTTCGACGGCCAGCTCACCGGCCCAGGGGCGGCCGTGCTCCGCGGCGACCTCCAGGTCCACGAAGGCCCGCGACAGCGCGCGCCGCCAGCCGGCGGCACGGTCGCCGGGAGGGAGGTCCCGGGTGGAGAAGGACAGCCCGTCGGCGGAAAGGGCCGAGACTCGGGTCAGCACGGCGCGTCTCCCGTCGTGCGGTCCGCGCTCCGGCGGTCGGGCCGGTCCGTGGAGGACACGCCGAAGCGTCCGCGGAAGGCCGCGCTGAACCCCGCGAGGCCGGAGACCCTACCCGCGGCGCACAACGGGGGCGGTCCGGCCTCCGGGGCAAGCGCGTCGAGCCGGGCCCCGGCCGGCCGTGCCGTGGCCGGGCGCCACGCCGGTCCGCCGCCGAAGAGCGCCTCGCGGACAGGCGCGGGTGTACGACGGCTCGGTGCCACCGGAGTCCGGGGGTTGCCCTCGGCTTCCTCCCGCATCTCCGGCCTGCCCCGGCCGGTGGGCGGTACGGGCTGCCGGTGCGCGGCCCAGCCCTGCGCCGAGCGCACGAGCGCGCCGTCGCCGTCGGCCGCTTCGCGGGCGTGGCGGAACAGGGTCGTACGCCCGATTCCCGCCTCCCCGAGGAGCAGCAGCGCCCGGGGGCCGCCGGGCTGCCGCGTCACGCACCGCGGGATCCGCTCGATCTCGCCGTTCCGGCCGAGGGGGTGCGCGAGGGGCGCGAGGCGCGATCGGCGGCCGGATTCCCCTTCGGCCGCCGGTGGGGGTGGGTGGACCGTCATACGCGTGCTCCGGTACCTGCTCGATTGCCCCGGCCGTGGGCGTGTTCTGTGACCACGGCAATGATTCGGCGAGACGGGATCGCGGCGCTTCTGTCATATGACCAGTCGCGTACCGTTTCCGGCCCTGACCTGCTGCGTCGGGACCGCCCGGGGCGGGGGCGGGGGCGGACGCGCGGACGGCCGGACCCGGCTGACGCGGGCGCACGACCGGCCGGGCACGCGAGGGTTCGGGC
Organism: Streptomyces sp. NPDC015171; assembly: GCF_043079545.1. Taxonomy (NCBI): domain Bacteria; kingdom Bacillati; phylum Actinomycetota; class Actinomycetes; order Kitasatosporales; family Streptomycetaceae; genus Streptomyces; species Streptomyces sp. NPDC015171. Next base: position 635,999 of record NZ_JBIBUO010000003.1, on the reverse strand, counting down.
GCACGGACGGCAGGGCGCGGCCAGCCCGCCCGCGCGGACGACCGGACCCGGCTGACCCCGGCCCACCAACGGCCGGGCGCGCGGAGAGTCGGGCGCGCGGAGGGTCAGGCGCACGGACGGCAGGGCGCGCGGAGGGTCGGGCGCGGCCAGCCCGGGCGCGCGGACGGCCGGACCCGGCTGACGCGGGCGCACGACCGGCCGGGCACGCGAGGGTTCGGGCGCACGGACGGCAGGGCGCGGCCAGCCCGCCCGCG